>JAYSYE010000287.1:0-5302 GCA_043716635.1 Deltaproteobacteria bacterium
AGATCGGCTCGCACCGCTAATGAAGGCGTTCGACTCGGCCGTGCGAGGACATGAAATCTTCCGCGCAGTTTTCGGTCTCATATGAGGGGATGGCTCAGACGTCGTCGAGGTCAGCTTCGACAACCTCAGATGAGAGGGCAGGTAACGAGGCCGTGGGCTTCCGTGGCACCCCCGACAGGATCACGGCCCTCTGACACCAGGAGTGTAGGATCAAGAGAGCACGCGCTACGGTAGCGGCTTGCATGGACTTTCCTGCTTCGCTCTCGTCCTGTGCGTCGCGTGCGGCGCGAGTATTGCCCCGATGTCTCCCGGACCCACGCTAGTGGATCGCCTGGCAGCGGCGAACACGGCGCGCCAACCCCTGGTCGTAGAGTTCGGCGCGTCGTGGTGCAAACCGTGTCACGACTTCGCCGATCACGTGCTCGTCGACGCTGGCGTGCAGGCCGTCTTGCACGACGTCGCGTTCGTCCAATACGACATCGACAGGTCGAGCGGTGCCGACGCGGCGAAGCGCTGCAATGTCACGGGCGTTCCTGCGGTGATCGCAGTCGCGCCCGACGGAACGCCTCGAGCGCTCAAGATGGGAGGCGAGTCGACATGCGCCGCGGACGGTCGAGCACAATGTTTGTATCCGAACGCTGCGCCGACGCTCTAAGGCGGTATGTCAACCCTTCACGATATTGTCGATACCGCCGCTGCCGCTGGAACCTTCAAAACGCTGGTGGCCGCCGTCACCGCTGCTGGCCTCGGCGACACCCTCAAGAGCACCGGTCCCTTCACCGTGTTCGCGCCCAACGATGCCGCGTTCGCGAAACTTCCTGCCGGCACCGTCGAGTCATTGGTCAAGCCGGAGAACAAGGCGAAGCTCGTAGCGATCCTTACGCTTCACGTGTTGCCCGGCAAGGTGATGGCCGCCGACGTGGCGGGCAAGAAGCTGTCGCCGGCGTCGGTGCAAGGCGAGGCGCTACACGTCGATGGGACTTCGGGCGTCACGGTCAACGGCGCGAAGGTCGTCGCTGCCGATGTTGCCTGCACGAACGGCGTGATCCACGTGATCGACACCGTGATCATGCCGAAGGGCTAGCGCTGCGAGGGCGGCGCATTTACCCTGAATCACCAGGGAATGCGCGTCCGTGCTAATCGAAGAAGCTGCCGTTGTCGGCTGGGCGCGGGCCGTCGATGACCTGCAGGATCCGATCGGCCGACACCGTCGGCGTCTGGACCTCGAGTCCGGACTTTCCGAGTTTCGAGGAGAGCCGGGTCTCGACCGGTTAGGGCGACGCAGACCGCTTCACGCTGGCGTCGATGTAGCTCGACCGCGGCGGTCCGCACGAACTGATTCAACGCTACTTTCGAGGCGCGATACTCGTACCAGCCGCCAAGGCGCTTGTCGCCGATGCTGCCAACTCGAGCCGAGCGCGTCGCGAACACCGCTTTGCCGTCGAACGGCAGGAGCGGCAAATGCCCGGATCAGGCCCGAAATCCGCCTGGGTTTGCCACGAGCAGCGGGATTCTGTGGGTCTGAGCGGGCTCCGTCGGAACGAGCGCAGGGAGTAACTACGCGAGAGGACAACGCGCACGCGCTTCGCGTCAAGCTAGGGAACCGTGCTCTCGAGCTTGATCGTCGTGCCGTGCACCGTGCCGGTCTTCGTCGTTTCCATCTGCATTCTCGGTGTCGCAGCGATGCGCTCACGCGAGATCCTCGATCAGTAGCTCCCAGCCGACGCCCGGCGGATCGAATCCGTACGCTGTGATCCGATAGCTTCCCGGCCCGTACCGTCGTTTGATCTCGTCGACTGTGCCCTCGTGCGAGCCGAACGAATGGTTGGACAGCACGTGCTGATCGAGCTCGAAGATGCCCTCGTCATTCGCGATCGGCTTGCACGTCCGTCGCAGCGACTAGCGACAGGGCCGGACAGGTTCAAGCCGCGACGTATCAGTGTCTCGTCGAGGATGGACAGGATCGCACCGCGCCTTAAACCTGCGGACACTCGATACCAAGAAACTGCAAAGATCGGCCTGTCTACGGCCGGGCGATTTCTCGCTTGCGACTTCGAGCACCAGTCGGCGCTACCGCGAGGAACCGCCGAGCCAGTCGAGCTCAGGCTGGGCGGTCGATACAGCAGCGCTTGTACTTCTTGCCGGAGCCGCACGGGTACAGCTCGTTGCGCCCGATACGCGACGCGACCACTCGGGGCTGCGAGGCATGGGCGGTCGCCACGCGATCCTTGGCGAAGCTCCGGTACGCCGCCATGACAAGTCGGTCGAGGTCTTTGAGAATGACCTGACGCCTCTCGAGGTGGGCGTCGCAATCGGCAAGGAGCGCGGGCGGAACCAGGTCGCGGCGCTCGCCGAGGTACGCGAGCCGCGCCGCGAACGTCCACCGATCGGGGTCGGCAAGCCAGAGCGGGTCCAGGGCCGCACCAGCCGCGTAGCCGGCGGCGAACGCCACGCAACCAGCTCCGTCATCCTCCGCGGCGAGGAAGACCTCGCCATCGCGAAGCAGGTCAGCGACCTAGTTGTACAGGCGAAGCAGACGCTCGATCGAGGTGGGTTCGGGCGGCACCTCTGCGAAGGCAAGCGGGAGCCATCGGGATGGAGCGATCATCCCGGGCGCGATCAAGACGGCGTGGAGGACTCCGAGGACGAAGTCGAGATCGAGACCTCGTTCAGAGAGCTCGTCGAGCTCGTCGTCCGAAAGGGGAACGTCCACCCCGCCATGCCGAGGACGTTGACCGCGTGCCGGCGCGAATGCAAGAGCAGGAACACGTGGGTCCACCTCCTGACTTCGGCTCCTCGTGAGCCCGCGTACGGCGCAAGCGGTCATCTCGGCACCGGGCCTTGCGCGCACCTGCGGCAGCAAGCAAACTCGGCGCGTGGAGATCCACACAGGCCCACGACAACTCGATCACGGCCATGCCTTCGCCGTCCGCCCCGATGACCATCCCGGCTTCGCGCTGGACATGCGTGGGTGCGGCGCGCCGGGCTGCACGTGCACGGAGGTGGACCTCGCGCTGTTTCCACGGGCGATGCTCGATCGAGCCGCGTCGGGGGAGTTCGACGACGATCTGGAGCCGGTGTCCGTCCGCTTCGACGTGCGCACGCGCGAGATTCGTAAACTTGCCGATCCCGCCGGCTGGCTCACCGCCCCCATCGACGAACCCTGGCTCCGAGGCGAGCTAGCGGGCGCAACCGGCGACCGTCTCGTCGCGCGCTTCGATCGGATGCGCGCGAGTCACGATCGCCGCGCCTGGCAGAAGTTCGCCTGGTCGGGACGGACGTCGAGCGAGATGCTCGCTCACTTCGAGCTGTTCCCTCACGACTGGGATCTCCTGGTGCAGCCCGGGGAGCGACCGGCGTGGGTCATCGACTACTACTGCGTCGAGCCAGCGTGTTCGTGCCAGGACATCGCGGTGAGCGTGCAGCCCGTCGAAGGAGGCACGCTCGGGGATGCCATCCTGCGCTTGAGTGGCCGGAGCGAGGTTCGCATCATGCGATGCGCGCCTGGAGCCAGGGCGTACGTCGAAGGACTCGTCGAACACGAGAGCCGCGCGCTGCAACGGCGCTTCGCCGAGATGCGGGGTGTCGCGCGCCGATTGAAGACGTGGCCGCAAGATCTCGCCGATCCGACGGGCACCGTCGGGGCGCTCCTGGCACGGCGCAAGGAGCTCGTCGCGGACGATCTGGACCGCGTCCATGCCCTCGGCGAACGCGTGGTCGGGCAGCTCGCAGCGGCCGTGCAGGATCCTGTTGCAAGCGATCTGCGTCGCAGGCGCGCAGCCCGACTGCTCGCCGCGACAGGCGAGCCCGCCGCGGTCGACGCGCTCGCCGCGGTCGTGCGCTGGGCAGACCCGGAAGTCGATCCCGAGCTCTTCAACGATGTCGTGAACGCACTGAATGCACTCCGTGAGCCTTCGCTCGCGGCGTTGCTCGCCGTACTGCCCTCGGCGGCGAATGATGGCGAGCGCGCTCGCGTCGCGTTCGCGCTCGCCGACCTCCGGATCGCGAATCCAAGCGTGCTCGCCCTCATCGCCGAGTACGTCCAGCGCGATCCCGACCCGTGGATCCGCCACCTGAGCTGGCAGGGCGAGGCGGCGATCCCGGCCGCGCGCGAGGCGCTCCGCACGGCGCTCGCTGCGGTACCGGAACGTTTGGACGATGCGCTCGAGGCTGTCGACGTGCTCGAGGAGCTGGGCGCGGAGATTGGTGACGAGGTTCGCGCGCGCATCGAGCGTGTGCAACAGGGCGCCGCCGATGCAAAGGCCGGGAGGCGTGCGCGCGCGACCGCCGGGACCGAGGCCGCACGCGCCGAGCTCGCGGCGTTCGATCACCGCGAACGGCCGGGGCGCAACCAGCCGTGCTGGTGCGGCAGCCGTGAGAAGTACAAGAAGTGCCACCTGGCCGCGGACGAGACGACCCGCGACGAGCTCGTGCGACGAACGCTCGGCTGATCCGCGACGCCGCGCACCGTCGAGAGCGCGAGCCCGCAAGCTCGAGATGCGGCCGGGCTGCCACCGCACCTGCGAGCGCTGATCGGCGCGGTGGTGTTCCGCGCGACGCGCGGATCATATAGCGCGAGACCGAAAATCAGTTCCGGCACTACGCGCGGGTGTGACTCTCACCCTGATCACACCGCGACGCGTACCGACTTTCGTAGCGGTCGCAGCGTGAGCGCTATGGCGTCGCCCCATCGGATCGCTCGTTGCGAGCGCTCGGAGTTGCCCGACATGCCGAGCGGTCTTGATGTTCCAGCGTGAGCCGGCGCGCTTCATACGGACGTCGACGAGGGTCTTGCACGTCGCTTCGGTGTTGCCGCTGCCGATTGGCAAGCCCGCGGCGCGGAGGGCGGCGTAGTTCATCTTGTCGTGATGGTTCGCGAGGTACGTGATCGCGTCATGGACGGGGGCCGTCTCGCCCACCCGCACGTGCTCGCGGCCAGACATGCGGAGCTCGTGCAGGATGTCTCGCGCGGCATGCTCGACGTTGAGCAAACGGAGCCGCCATCGCGCAAGGTTCCGGGCATGGTCGCCCTGCAGCAGCCGCGCCGCGGCACCCAGTTTCTCGATGAGGTGCCAGAAGTCGACACCCTGAGCCACCTCGCGAGGGACGCGGCCGCCGACCTCGGTCGTGAGGGCATCGACAAGATCGTGAGCGCCGTCGCTCAGCAAGCAGACCTTGAGTCGGGGGCGCTTGCGAAGCAGCTCGTTGACATCGCCGGCTGCGCCTTGGAGCAGGCTCTCGCAACCGTCGTCGGGCATCGCGCCGTAGCGGATGGTGTGCAGCGCATCGCCATGGCGATCGT
>JAYSYE010000288.1:0-1655 GCA_043716635.1 Deltaproteobacteria bacterium
GAGCTGCGACTCGATCCCCGCGAGCGTGGACGCATCCATCGCCATTGCGAGCCCGCCATCGGGGACGAGCGCGAGCTCCTGCTCGAGCCACGAGATGTAGACGAGCAGGCCGCTGCGCTCGCGGGTGTTGTGCACGCCGCGCTCGACGAACGCGGCGCGTGCCGCCTGCAGCACGTGCGCGTGCCGCACGCCGCGCGGGGTCAGGATC
This sequence comes from Deltaproteobacteria bacterium, assembly GCA_043716635.1. Lineage (GTDB taxonomy): Bacteria > Myxococcota_A > Polyangia > Haliangiales > Haliangiaceae > JABFXX01. The sequence goes on from JAYSYE010000288.1 coordinate 209, forward strand.
CGCTTCAGCCCCGGCGCGAGCTCGACGAGCGCGCCTGCCGCGAGTCCCACGACGAACGGATCGACGAGGATCGACGCGAGGCCGAAGGAGGCCTCCGCGAACAGCATGATGGCGAGCGCCGCGAACGCGACCACGCCGCCGACGATCACGTTGGCGTGGAGGTACCGCGATGACTGCCGGCGCACCGCGATGACGACCTCGACGGCGGAGGCCGTCTCGACGGTCTCCACGGCCGCCTGGAAGCCGGCCCGGGCCGCGTCGTCGAGAAATTGGACACCCATGGCGTGGCGCTGCGGACGCTAGCACGCGCACGTCGGGTCATCGCGCATAGGTGAGGCGCACCCGCGGCAGGCACGCGGCCGCACGCCGATCGAGCTTGCCCGTCGCGGTGAGGGGCAGCACCTCGGCGAGCGCCAGCTCCCGGGGGAGGGCGTGCGGGGCGAGGTGGGCGCGCCAGTAGGCGGTCGCCGCGGGGAGGTCGAAGCCGGAGCGCGCGGTCGTGATCGCGGCGGCGACCCGCTGGCCCCAGCGCTCGTCCGCCACGGCGAACACGACGGCGGCGAGCACTCCGGGAGTCCGCGCGAGCACGGCCTCCACCGCGAGCGGGTGGACGTTCTCGCCGCCGGTGATGATCACGTCGTCGGCCCGGCCGATCACGTGCAGCGCGCCCGCGGCATCGAGGTAGCCGAGGTCGGACGTGGTGAGAATCGGCGCGATGGCCGCGCCGCCGAGGTACGCGGTCGCGAGCATCGGGGCGCGGACGCTCACCCGCGCCGGATCCAGGAGCGTGCCGGCCTCGATCGTCACGCCAGGCAGCGGGACGAGCGGCGCCGCTGGATCACCGGCGTGCGCGAGCGGCGCGGTCGCGACCTGGCCGAACGCCTCGGTCATGCCGTACGTGAGCAGGAACGGCACGCCACGGGCCGCGGCGTCGGCGAGCAGACCCGGGGGTGCGGCCGCGCCGCCGAGGAGGATCGCGCGGAGCGTCGCGGGGGGATGCCACGCCGGGTCGGCGAGCAATGTGGCGAGCTGCGTGGGGACGAGCGACGCGAGCGTGGCGTCGGCCAGGCGATCGGCGAGCGCCTCGCCGTCGGCGAGCAAGACGACCGGCACGGGTTCCGGCGTGGCCGCGCGACAGCGCGCCAGGACGGCGAGCCCACCCGCGTGCGCGGTGGACAGCGCGAGTAGCCAGCGGTCGCCGGGTCGCCAGCCGAGGCGCGACGCACTCGCCGCGACCGCGGCGTCGATCGCCGCGCGCGAGATCACCACGCCGCGGGCCGTCGCGGTCGAGCCGGAGGTGTAGAGCACGCAGCCGGTCCCGACGGGCAGCGCGGCATGCTCGAGGTCCGCGCGCTGGCGGGCCTGCTCCTCGGCGGGGAGCCGGTGGTGGATCATCCCGACGGGGACGTCCTCGCGCCATGCTGACTCGACTGCGGCGAGCGTGCCC
>JAYSYE010000289.1:0-5290 GCA_043716635.1 Deltaproteobacteria bacterium
CTCGACGAGGCCGGCTGGACCGATCCGGACAAGGACGGCATCCGCGACCGCGCGGGCGTGCAGCTGCGGCTCGCCATGGTGGGCACCGACAAGGCCGCGCCCAAGGATGTGTCGGCGCCGCCGGTGAAGATCGAGCGGGACTACCTGATCGAGGCCGCGCGCCGGGTGGGCGTGGTGATCGAGATGAAGACGGGTGGCGAGTCGTGGGTGGACAAGCGCGTCGCCGATGGCCAGTTCGACCTCGCCGAGCTGCAGTGGTCGGGCATGGTCGACGCGGACCTCGCGCCCCAGCTCGGGACGGCGAACCTGCGCATCGCCAGCTCGGTCCGCACCGATCGCGCGCTCGATGCCCTCGCGCAGGTGTGGCTCCCGGCCGACCGCGTCGCGCTGACGGGGGAGCTCGGCGCGGCGCTTGCCGAGACCTGGCCGCTGGCCGGCATCGTCGCGGATGCGCCGAAGGGGCTGATCTCGCGGCGTGTGCAGAACGTCCACCTGTGGGATGGCTGGATCGATCTGGACCAGCTCCGCTTCGCGCCCGAGCCGGCGCCCGCGACCCCGTCCGCGCGGCCCCCACTGCCGCACTGACCCGGGCGGGCCTCGGGCCCTGGCGAGCGCAGTTGCCGGGGACAGTTGTGTGCGGGAGGCGCCCCCGGGGAGGCCGCGCCGTGACTCGCTGCATCATCAGTCCTGACAGGTACTTGCAGTCCCGGACAGCGCCGGACATGACGGCGCGGCCCGTGCACTGGATGCGCATCATGAAGAGGGTCGTCACCGCCGCTGCACTGCTCCTGACCGGTTCGCTCGTCGCCTGCTCCTCGGCAGGGTCCGACGCAGGCGGGACGGGCACCGAGCCGACCCTCGAGATCACGAGCCCGGTCCGCGGCTCCTTCTCCGAGCAGGAGTCGGTCGTGGTCACCGGCAAGGTCTCGCCCTCCAGCGCCCGCGTCACCGTGAACGGGCTCGACATCGTCCCCTCCACGGATGGCTCGTTCAGCGCCGCCGTCACGCTCGGCAGCGGCCTCGGCTTCGTCGAGACCCACGCGATCGTCGGCAGCAAGGACATCCGCGACGTCCGCGCCGTCCTCGCCGGCTCGGTCACCGCGACCGACGGTACGGTCGTCGCCCCCGTCGCCGCGCGCGCCGATGCGGCCGCCCTGAAGGCGATCGGCAAGGCGATCGGCAACACCGCCGAGCACATCGACTTCAATGCCGCCGTCATGGCGATGAACCCCGTCTACAACAACACGGGCTGCCTCGGCGCGGTCGTCGATGTCACGAGCGTCTCGATGTCGAACATCGACGTCGCCCTCGTGCCGCTCACGGGCTCGCTCGACACCAAGGTCACGCTCGACAACGTCGTCGTGAAGGCGCACGTCCACTTCCGCGCCGCGTGCATCGGCGGCAACACCGACGTGACGCTCAAGTCGACCCACGCCCACATCGACGGCAACCTCGCCGTCGCGCTCGCCAGCGGCGCGATCAAGACCGCGCTGCCGGCCGCCGCCGTCACGCTCGACGGCTTCACGGTCGACGCGAGCGGCATCCCCGGCGTCATCGAGGACCTCCTCAAGAGCTCGGTCAAGAACGCCGTCGCGAACGCGCTCACCTCGGTCATCAAGGCGAAGGTCCCCGCGCTCGCGGACTCGACGCTCGCCGGCCTCGTCTCGCGCCCGCTGTCGCCGATGCTGTTCGGCCACGCGGTGTCGCTCTCGCTCCAGCCGTCGAGCCTCACGCTGTCCCCCACCGGCCTCTACGTCGCCGTCGACACCAAGATCGTCGTCGCGGGCGGCGAGGGCGGCATGTTCATCTCGACCCCGTCGGACGCCTCGCCGAGCATGATGCAGGGCAGCGGCCTCTCCATCGCGCTCGCCGCGAACGTCGCCAACCAGATGTTCTCCGGCCTGTGGGCGACCGGCGCCATCGACCAGACCGTCCCCGCGTCGGCCATCGGCCCGGGCGCCGCGTTTCTCGATGACGACGTTGCGACGCTCGACATCCACCTCTCGCTCCCCCCGATGGTCACGGCCACGGGTAACGACCTGACCCTCGCCATCGGCGACCTCATCATGACGGGTCGCGACACGGCCGGTCACGAGGTGCAGACCATCGCCCTCTCCGTGAAGAGCACGCTCGCGGCGGCGCCGGGCTCCGACGGCAAGATCGTGCTGACGATGGGCACCCCCGACATCCGCGCGCAGGTCCTCCTCCAGAGCGAGGCCGTCGACAACAAGCTCAGCGGCTCGGACTTCGAAGGCGTCATCAGCGGCGCGTGGGGCTTCATCACCCCGATGGCGAACGAGGCGCTCGGCAAGCTCCCGATGCCGACGCTCGCCGGGGTCCAGATCGGCACGCCGTCGCTCGCCGGTCAGGGCGGCTTCGTGGTCGCCGCAATGCCGCTGAACTGAACGGCTCGACCTGGCTCGACCCGGACGTCCTACCGCCCTGGCACTCGCGAGACCCGCGGGTGCCTCCTGCGTTTCGGGGTACAACCCAGGTGTGGTTCGCGCGGCCCTGAACGCAGTCCTCGCGACGCTGCCCGAGCGCCTGGTCGTGCCCGGCAGCGGCGCCGAGGTGTGCCGCGCCATCAGCGAGGTCTACGACGTCGAGCTCGCCGAGCGGTTCCTCGCCGCGGGTGGCGCCTCGATGGCACTGGTCGCGACCGGCGGCTGGGCCCGGCGGGACCTCGCCCCGTACAGCGACATCGACTTCATCGTGCTCCACGATAACGACGAGGCCGGCGCCAAGGCGCTCTGCGACCGGCTCCTGTATCCGCTCTGGGACGAGAAGCTCGCCATCGGCCATGCCGTCCGGGAGCCCCGGGCCGCCGCCCGGCTCGCGAAGGACGACTCCGCGACCGCGACGGCGCTCCTCGATGCGCGCCACATCGCAGGCGAGCGCCATCTGACGCGCGAGCTCGTACGCAACACGCTCGCGCAGATCGCGCCCGGCGGGAATCCGAATGACCTCATCGCGAGCCTCACCACGGAGAAATCGGCGCGCCACGCCCGGTTCGGTGCGTCGCTCTACCTGCTCGAGCCGAACCTCAAGCAGGGCATCGGCGCGCTCCGCGACCTCGCCACGGCGCTGTGGTGCTCGACCGTGCGCTGGCGGCCGCCGCGCGGCGACGGCATGCCGGAGGGCGCGCCGGAGCTGATCGCCGAGCTCGTCGCGGCCGGTCACCTCACGCGCCGGCAGGCGACCGTGCTCGTGAACGCGCGCGATTTCCTGCTGCGCGTGCGCGCACTCGTCCAGCTCGCCGCGAAGCGACGGTTCGACCAGCTCACGTTCGAGATCCAGGAGCAGATCGGGCCCGTCCTCTACCCGGACGCCCGCGCGCAGGAGGGGGAGACCCGCTCCGCCGTCGCGCCCGCCGTGGAGGCGCTGATGCGCGACTACTACCTGCACGCGCGTGGGGTCGTGCAGATCACCGATCGGCTGCTCGAGGCCAGCCGCATCCCGGCGCGCACGAAGCCACGCATCGCGACCGTCGACCAGTCGTTCATCACGTTCAACGGCGAGCTCGCACTCAAGGACCCGCGGCTGTTCGCGGAGCGGCCGAGCGAGCTGGTACGCCTGTTCCGGGTGGCGGTGCAGGAGAGCCTGCCCGTGTATGGCCACACGCGCGAGCTCGCGGCCGAGACGGTCGCGCGGGACCCGGCGCTGCTCGCGGCCGATGCGGGCGCGGCCCGGCTGTTCGTGGAGGCCCTGGTCGACGTGCGCGACGCAGCGCAGCCGAGCGCGCTCGAGGCGATGAACCAGCTCGGCGTGCTGTCCGCGCTGATGCCGGAGTGGGCGCGGTGCGTCGGCCGCGTGCAGCACGACCTCTATCACGTGTACACGGTCGACCAGCATCAGCTCTACGCGGTGGCGATGCAGAAGCGCCTCGCGCGCGGTGAGCTCGCGGCCGAACACCCGATGGCGACGGCGCTGTGGCGCGAGGTGACGCGGCCCGAGGCGTTGATGCTCGGGACGCTGCTCCACGACGTCGGCAAGCCGATGGGCAAGGGCCACGCGGAGAAGGGCGCGACCGCGGCCCACGCGATCGCGCGGCGACTCGGGCTGACGGAGGCGGATGCCGAGCTCGCCGCGTTCCTCGTCCGCCAGCACCTGACGATGGCGCACCTGTCGCAGCGCCGCGATCTCAGCGACCCCGAGGTGATCGCGCGCTTCGGCGAGCGCATCGGCGACGACCAGCGGCTCGTGATGCTGTACCTGCTCACGCTCTGCGACTCGGCGATGACGAATCCCGACAACCTGTCGGCCTGGAAGGCGGACCTGCTCGCGGAGCTGATGCGCCGCACGCGTGCCTACTTCCGTGGCGACGCTCGTCCGGCGACCGGACCGAACGGAATGGCCACGCCCGATCCCGCGCTGCGGGCGGCGATCCTCGAGATCGCGGCGGGTGATGGCGATGTCGATGCCGTGGGGCCGATCGTCGACGGCATCGACGTGCGGCTGTTCACGCAGCTCACCGCGAAGCAGGCCGCGCGCAATGTCACGCTCGTGGCCGCCGCTCGCAAGCGTACGCCGCCGGTCGGGCTCGAGGTGGAGTGCATCGCTCACAAGGGCCACAGCGAGGTCGCGATCGTCGCGCCCGATGCGCCGGGCGTGCTGGCCGCGATCGCGGGCGCGTTGACGGCGAGCCGGCTCGATGTCCTGGGCGCGGTGCTCGGGTATGTCGATCTCGAGGAGCGGCGGCTCGTGACGGATGTGTTCTACGTGCGCGATCTGAAGGGCGAGGCCATCCCCGCGACCGACGGGCGATGGCCGCACCTGCTCGAGGATCTGCGGGCCTTGCTCGCCGGCGACGCACCGAACCACGATGCGGTCGCGACGCTGATCGCGCGCCGCCGACCTCGCTCGGGCATGCCGCGGCGCGTGACGCCGGGCGTGATCACCGACATCAAGCTGCACGACGACTCGACGCGCGCGACGATCATCGAGGTCTCGACGCTCGACCGCGTGGGCGTGCTCTACGCGATCACGCGGACGCTCGCGGACCTCGGCCTCGACATCTCGCTCGCGAAGGTGTCGACCGAGGGCGAGAAGGTCGCCGACGTGTTCTACGTGACGCGCCACGGCGAGCGCCTCACCGACGCGACCGATCGGGCCGGGCTGGTCGCGGCGCTGCGTCGCGCGGTCGAGGCGCCCGGGCTCACGGGGTCGTGAGCGCGCTCGACCTGCCGCCGGGCATCGGGCTGGAGGGTGCGTCGCTCGGCACGTTCCGGGCGCCGCGGGGTGCGCGCCGACTCGCCGCCGTGACGCTCGGCGCGACCGTGCTGCTCGCGCT
>JAYSYE010000290.1:0-5285 GCA_043716635.1 Deltaproteobacteria bacterium
GCGGTCGACGTGCCGGCGGATGGCGAGGCCGAGGTGTCGGGTCCCCGCGGCACGGGTGGCGGCGTGGGCGAAGGCGTGGGCGTAGGCGAAGGGGAAGGCGAAGGCGTTCCCGGCCTCGTCGCCGTGGTGCCGAAGCCAGCGACTGCGCCCCGCGCCGCGCCGATCCTCGCGGCCACGCTCGCGATGGACATCGGGTTCCGCTCGTTCACCTACCAGGATCCGATGACGGCGAACCTGCGCTCCGAGAAGGAGGGCGGTCAGGTGCTCGTGGGGCCGGCCATCGAATTCTTCCCGGGCACGCTCGCCGGCGTGCATGCGCTGCGCGGGCTCGCCGTGACGTTTCACTACGGCTACGGCGCGAACTCGCAGCAGGTCGGCACGGCGGGCGCGGGTGGCGGGCTCGCCGCGAAGACGTACTGGAGCGCGCTGTCCTTCGGTCTGCGCCAGCGCTGGGTCCTTGGAGGCAAGGGCACGCTGGAGGTCGGTGCCGGCTATGTCCGCGAGCAGTACCGCTTCAGCGGCGACAACATGGACATCCTGCTGCTGCCCGACGCGCAGTACGGCTCGGTGCGGATCGGCGTGCGGCTCTCGGCCCTGCTGGGCCGACTCGAGCCGTACCTCGTCGGCGAGAACCGCATCGTCACGAGCGGCGGCATCCTCGAGAGCCGCTTCGACAAGGCCGACGCGTCGGGGCTGCATGCCGCGCTCGGCGTGGTCGTCCATCTGGGGCCCCACCTGGGCGCGATCGCCCAGGGCGGCATCACGCGCTACGCGTGGACGTTCCAGTCGCTGTCCTCGATGGCGACGTATCAGGCCTCCGGCGCGACCGACTCGATCAAGCTCGTGACGCTCGGCCTCGGCTACACGTACTGAGCGGCTTCCCCTGCGGACGTCGCAGCGTCGATCGGAAGGACGACGACGAAGCGTGCGCCATCGACAGCCGCCGCGTCGATCCTCGAGCGTGCCGGCGTGGTCGGCGACGACGATCTGCCGGCAGACGGCGAGGCCGAGGCCCGTCCCTTTCCCGACCTCCTTCGTCGTGAAGAACGGCTCGAAGATCCGCTGCCGGAGACCCGCGGGAATGAGCGGCCCCGTGTTCGAGATCTCGAAGCGTACGCGGCCCACGAGCGCCGACGTGCGCACGCTGATCCTCCGCTGCGCGCCGACCGCATCCATCGTGTTCTGGATGAGATTGAGAAACACCTGATTGATCCGTCTGGCGTGGCATACGACCGCGGGAAGGGCGCCGTACTCGGCATGCAGCGTCACGCCTTCGGGCAGGTCTCGCTGAACGGTGACGATCGTCTGCCCGAGCAGTGCGTTCAGGTCCGTCGGCGCCCATGCCGGCACTCCATCCCGCACGAACGTTCGCAGATTGGACTGTACGGCTTCGATTCGCAGCGCCGCACGGCCGGTGATGTCGAGCGCGCTTGCAAAATCTTCCACGATGAAATCGATGTCCAGTTCCGCTCGGGTCTGGCGCAGCGCGATGGCACGCGAACCCATCGCCTCCTCCTCGAGGCGATAGGCTTGCAGCATGGAGGTGAGCGCTGCCACGTACTCGCGCATCGGTGGAGTGGAGTTCTTGATCACGTTGAGCGGATTGTTGATCTCGTGGGAGAACTGGGCGAGCAGACGTCCGAGCGCCGACCACTTCGCTGCTTCGTGGAGCCGTGCTTGCGTGTCGCGGAGGCTCTCCTCGGTCGCGATGGTCCGGCGGAACGACCACTCGATCGACGTCGCAGCTGCCGCCATGCTCACACCCGTGATGAGACACGTCGCGTAGGCCTGCCCCATGCGCACCAGCTCCACCGACGACAACGAGTGACTACGCGATGCCAGTCATGACCGGAATCGAATTGCTCATCGCGGTCGCGGCCCGGTGGCCGACGATCCACAGGGTGGTCGTGTCCGGCCACTTCGACCTCCCCGTGCTTCAGGATGCGCAGCGCAGCGGGCTCGCGGCGGCGCTGGTCGAGAAACCGTGGACCAAGGCCGAGATCCTGGAGCTCGTCGATCGGCTGATCGCGAAGTAGACGCTCGCAGCGCGAACAGTCGAGCAGCCCGAGCGCCGCGTCGACAAGGCCGAACGGCGCAGGCGCAACACCACCGGGCTGAACGAGCCGGCTTCCGTTGCCACCTCGACGATGGTCTTGGCCGCGACAGGCGGCGGGGGCGTGGGCATGGGCGCGGGATCCACGGCCTTGGACGGCTCGACCGCCGGTGCCGTGGCGGGCGCGACCGGCGGCGCCATCGACTCCTCCTTCTTCTTGCAACCGAAGACGGAGTGCCCCGCGGCGCCGAGAACAGCAGAATGCGGCCCTTGTTCTCCTTCTTCGTCGACAGCTGATACACGGCGAGGAACTCGAGCACGCGGTCCTTCACGTCGCCGAGACCGTAGTGATCACCTCCTCGCCATTGTCGCGCTGAGCGACGGCGAACACACGGTGCTCGGGGTCGCGGAGCGCGGCCTCGATGGCAAAAGCCGCATCGACCGGCTTATCCTCAGCCGTGCGCAGGCCTGGCGGTCACGCGAGCGTTCACGGCGTACGGCGACAGTGGATGCCGCTGTCTCGCCAGTCACAGGAGGTCGGGCGCACGAGGTTGTGCTCTGCACGCACGTGGAGGACCAGGTGCGTCCGGTTGAGCGAGTCGGCGGCGCGGAAGGCGAAGGCTGAGAGCGTGCCCGTCGCGTTCGCCACCTCACGGATGACCTGCCAGCCGTCGAGAGTGCGCTCGTCCGTCGCGTGCCCGGCCACGTGAACCGCTAGGTCGAATCGAGTCCGCGCATCAGCGCTCAGCCGGATCGCGATCAGCGCGGCAACCTCCTGGGTGTCGCCGCCGTACGCCACCCGCGGGGCGATGCCGTCGAGCTGGGCCGCGGTCGCCTCCGCGCAGCTCGCGCCCGTCGGCAGCCGCGTGAGTTCGTCCTTGCAGTACGCGGAGAGCGAGGCGAACGGCAGCGTCGCCTCGACGGCCTCGCTCGGGTCGACAAAGCGGCCGTCGGGCGTCCGACGGAGCACTTGCGGCAAGCTCGCGGCGCCGCCGGTGAGTGCCCCGCCCGGGTAGATGGTCTCGATGAAGATCTGTGGAGGCGGCGCGGTGTCCGCGCCCATCGGCTGCGGATACCACCGGTCACCGAAGAAGGACGCTACGGGCGCCAGCGCACCACCCGGCTGGCTCCGATACAGCTCGATCGCCGTTGCGGTCTTCTCCGGGATCTCGTCGAACAGCTCGCAGCGCAGCTCGATCAGCGGCTCGCCCGTCTTGGTCGTGGTCGTCAACCCGCAGCCGCCGTCCCGCGTGGGCGGCCACGCCAGCGCCGTCGCCTCGACCCACGCGGGGGCGGGTACCCCGGCGAGCGCCGGCTCGAGCGCTATCTCGGTCGCCTTGGCATCGGCCGGTGTGGTCACAAGTGGCTCCGACCTCGACGACGACGACCCGCAACCGAGGACCAAGAGTAGGGCGAACGGGGGCGACGCGAGCTTCATGTAGCCCGAGAACGACCACTACGCCGTCGTTATTGCAACCGACACCGCCTTGTCGTGTGTCGAGGCGACCGCGCTGATGACGTGGTCGCGCCACACCTCGAGATCTGCCGCTTCGACGCGCGCGTGGCGGCCTGCCGCGGCGATCCGCTGCCATCGCCCGAGCGCCGGGCTCAGCGTGACAGGTTGTCGGCCCAGCGCGGATCGCCGTCGTCGATCGCGCCGGCTGCGCGTTGCCCCGAGGCAAGCCAAACGGGGGGCGCAGCTCGCGCTCGCGCATCGACGGCTCGCCGATGCGTGCCATGAAGCGGTCCGCGCACTTCTTGGAGAGCGTCGGCCGCGATTTCTGCGCGACCAGATCCGACAGATCCATCAGCTGGCCCACCACGATGACCACCGGGTGGTCGGGCCTGCGCGGTACGCGGAGACGATCTTCTCCCGCTCCATGCCCGCGGGCATCGACAGCACGAGCTTGGAACGCGCCGTGGGCCACGAGATCTTCGGCAGCAGAGAACACGTACTCCACGAGATCCGGCTCGAGGTCGCGCGCGCGGAACGGCGCCGGATCGCGCAAGTCGAACAGCTGGTCCACGCTGGTCAGCCGGATGTCGATGCTGTTCATACCGTCCTCGGCGCGATAGCGCGGAACCTGTACGACCAGGCCGATCCGATCCTGATACGCGCTGCTCGTTCAGGGCACGATCGCGAAGGCGACGCAGGCCGTCGCGCTCGCGGATGGTACGTGTGCGCCGTCCCTGGCGTCGCTCCGTGACGGCAACCCGCGTCTCCGATTGCCGACGACGGTCGTGTTCTGGCGAGAGGTCGCGATGCACGTGCCCGGCGACGTGAACTGCTGTTCGACGGCTGGATGGGCTCGATGCACGCGCTGCCGGCGCCGCTGATCACCGACGTGGCGGATGCCAGCCCGTACGCCGCGTACCCGCACGGCTCGCCCAACGGCCAGCACCCTATGTCGGTGCGCAGCTCGTTGCGAGCCCATCGCATCCAGCGGATACTCTCAAATCCATGCAGGACGCTGGCTCAAGCAGCCGTGCCAGTGCCAATATTCGAGCCGCGTTTCCAGCGACCCCGATCAACTTGAAGGGAGCGAACTCCGGCGGCCTCGACGGAGGGACGTTTGGAAAAGAGGCCGATAGTAAAACTTGGGTACAACTCGACGCCGAGTTCCTGGGACGAAGGAGCGATGCTCTGAGCTTCTTGGCTCCGCATCATATCGCGGCAGTTCTACCAGCCTACTTGACCATGCTTGTCGAACGCGGAACGAACACAGCCGTCCCGGACACATTAACACTTGTACTCAATCGCGCAGACACGCTCAGGTTCAGTGCGCTGTTTTGTGCACTCACGGAAAGCCAGCGCGGTGCCTTGGAGGACGCGCTCGACGCGTTCGCAGATATGCACCCTGGTCCAACTGCCGACGCTGCCTTCGCAGCTAGCCGTCGGTGGAAATCCCACTCGTAAGTTGCACGCACATTCGAACCAAGAGGCCTCACAAAACGTACAATACCATCCGAGCCATCGTGCCGATTCTTACTTGGGTGCGGCTCTTTCACGGCGGCGCTCGACGGAAGCAATATCGATCACTTGACGAGTGTGAGCTTGGGTCGCGTGGGCGGCAGCGGGTGTGGGACTTCGCCGTGGGCCTAGCGTGATTGGTGAGTGCGTTCGTGTTCCTTCACGAGATGAAACAGCCAGTAGTCGTCGAAATCGCCGCTGGTGCGGAGCGCACGCAGTCGCAACACGGCTTCCGCACCCGCGAGGGACCACCGTGCACCG
>JAYSYE010000030.1:0-2493 GCA_043716635.1 Deltaproteobacteria bacterium
TGGGACCCGGAGTATCGCGACCTCGGGACGGGCGAATCGGCGCCGATGACGTACACGCCGGCATGGGCGATCGGCCCGAGCCGGTTCGTGAGGGAGAACGACACGTGGAAGCACGTCGCCGCACCTGGTTCGACGATCGCGGGCTAGTCATCGCGGCGCCGGACGGGCCGGACGGGCCGGACGGGCCGGACGGGCCGGACGGGCCGGGTGCGCCCGCTGCGCCCGCTGCGCCCGCTGCGCCCGCTGCGCCCGCTGCGCCCGCTGCGCCGCCGGATGCCGGCACCCCGACGCGGGTGCCCGTGTACAGCGGCGCCCTGCACTACTGGCGCGTCGAGCCGGACCGCTGGGGGCGCGCACTCGGGACGCTGGCCGCGCAGGGGCTCACCGTCGTCGAGAGCTACGTCCCGTGGCGCGTTCACGAGCCGCGGCGGGGCGCGTGGGAGTGGGGCGGCGCCGCGAATCTCGGGCGGTTTCTCGAGCTCGCCCGCGCGGCGGGACTCGCGGTCCTGTTGCGCCCGGGGCCCGCGGTGAACGCGGAGCTGACGTCGTTCGGCATGCCCGACCACGTGCTCGCCGAGCCGGACGTGCAGGCCGTCACCGCGCGGGGCACGCCGGTGTGGCTGCCGTCGCCGCCGCGCGCGTGGCCCGTGCCGTCCTACGCGAGCACGGCGTTTCGCGAGCACGTGACGCGCTGGTACCGCGCCGTCGCCGCCGTGGTCGGTCCGCACCTCGCGCCGGACGGACCGGTCGTGGCGCTCGGCGTCGACAACGAAGCGCGCGGCTTCTTCCGCATGGGCGCGTTCGACCACGACTATCACCCCGACGCGCTCGCGTGGTGGCGCGAGGACAGCGGCCACGCCGAGGCGCCGAGGGAGTGGCACGCCGACGATGCCGCGCGGTGTGCGGCGTGGGTGCGCTGGAAGGAGCGGTACCTCGCGCGGGCGCTGGGGGCGTTCGGCCGCGTGATGGACGACGCCGGCCTCGCGGGCATCGCCCGGTTCCACAACCTGCCCGGGAGCGAGCTGGTTCATGCCGACGTGCGCGGGATGCAGGCCGCCATCGGCGGGCCGGTCGGGCTCGACGCGTACACGCGGCGCGGCGCGTTCGTGGATCTCGCTCGCCACGCGGCGGCGCTGGCGGGCATGGCGACGGTGCCGATCGCATTCGAGGTCGGCGTCGGCTACGCACCGTGGTTTCCGCCGCTGTCCGCCTGGAACCGTGGCGCCGGCGATCCGACGCGCGAGCGCGATCAGCTCGTGCGGCTGCTGGCGGGCGGCGTGCGCGGCTTCAACCTGTTCATGGCGGTCGAGCGCGAGCGCTTCTACGGCGCGGCCGTGTCCGCGGAGGGCGTCCTCGAGCCGCACGCGGCCTGGATCGCGCCGCTCGTGACCGCGCTCGCGGAGGTCGAATGGCCGGCGCTGCGATCCGCCCGGCCCGTGGCGCTCGTGGCCACGCGCGCCGACGAGCGCTTCGGCCTCGCGACCTGTCTGCTCGATCCGATCACGCCGCTGGCCAGCGAGGCGCTCGGACTCGGGCCGGGCGGCGCGACCGAACTGGGAACCGATGCGGGGGCCGTGCTCGCGCGGCGGTGGCGCGCGACGGTGATCGCAGCGCTCGACCGCGCGCACATCGCGTACGCGATCGTCGACGAGGGCGCCTCCGCCGCCGAGCTCTCGGCTTACCGCGTCGTGATCTGCCCGACGCTCGAGCGCGTGGACCGCGCGCTGTGGGCCGAGCTCGCGGCGGCGACGTGCACCGTGATCGTCGGACCGGGCAAGCCCGCGCGCGACGAGCTCGATCGCCCACTCGCGACGGCGGGTCCGCGCCGGACCGGCAAGCTGCAGGCGGATGCGCTCGAGAGCGATGCGGGGCTCGCCGCGCTGGCGGCCGACCTGGCCGAGCTCGCTGGGCCCGCCGATCCGGCGTGGCGCCTCGAGGGCGCTCCGTCCGCGCGCAGCGTCGCCTATGCCAATGCGCGCGGCGACGTGCGCGTCGTCATCGTGACCAACGACGAGGCCGAGCCCGTCATGGTCGAGCTGGTGGTCGAGGCCGAGACCGAGACGCTGCGCGACCCCTTCGATGGAGTGCTGACGGTGTCGGGGGGCCGCGTTGCCCTCCGGCTACCCGCGCACGGCGCCCGCCTGCTCGTCGTGCCGACGCGGCCCTGACGCGGCGTCCCTGCCGCGGACTACGACTCGTTCGAGTGGTCGCTGCCCGGCGTCGGTGCATGCGGCCGCGAGCCGTCGGTGTCATGCGACTGGCGCTCGAACGTATCGCCGACGGCCTTGGGATCCGCGGGGAGCTGGTCTGCGAGGCTCGCGACGAGCGCCGGCATCTCCGCCGACAGCTTCACGCCCGTCCGCTCGGACTCCTTCATCGTCGCGGCGAGCGAGCTGGCGATCACGGCAGCATCCGCGGCGGTCGCGCCCTCGGAGAGCGCCTCGTAGATCAGGTCGGCCTTGTGGTCGCGCGTGAGCATCTTCTCCGAGCTGG
>JAYSYE010000291.1:0-15913 GCA_043716635.1 Deltaproteobacteria bacterium
GGTGCCAGCGCGCCCGGCAGATCACGAGTGAGGCGCTCTTTCAGCTCCTCGGCGCTCATGCTAGGCACTAGTCACCTCCGGCTTGCGCTTCCTAAGGTCGTCAATCGCTATCTCGGGCGCGATGCCGACAGCCTTATTCGGCCCTTCCAGTTCGACCGTATCATCCATAATCGGGAAGAAGCGGGCCAGTTCGGGGTGCTCGATGCGGCCACTGCGCTGCTCACCAGCCAGCGGCGAGTTGTACGGGCTGATCAATGGCAGCCCACCGACTGGATCGATCAGCCGACCTTCGATTTCCAACCCCTGCTTGCCGAATGTTGGCACCGGGAAATCCTTGGCCTCGGTTTTGCCGTACCAGCGCACACGGTTGAGCTTCTGGTCGTCGATCTGCGATTGCAAGGTCATAATTGCGTGCAGCAGCGCCTCGGGACGCGGCGGGCAGCCGGGGATGTAGACGTCCACGGGGATGACCTGGTCGCAACCCGGCATCGCCGAGTAGTTCTGGTAGAAGCCGCCCGTCGAGGCGCAGACGCCAAAGGCGAGAACCCACTTGGGCTCCGCCATCTGGTCGAACACCCGCTTGAGGGCCGGACCCTGCTTCTCGGTGATCGTCCCGACCACCATGAGCAGGTCGCTCTGGCGCGGCGAGAAGCGCGGGAACTCGGCGCCGAAGCGCGCGATGTCGTACTTCGGCCCGGCGACGGACATGAATTCCATGCCGCAGCACGCCGTGACGAACGGGTAGCTGAACAGCGAAAACTTGCGGCCCCAGTTGGAGGCGCGCTCGACGATGGACTGCTTCGCCCACTTGGCGGCGTCCTCGAGGCGCGTGGTCGTGAGCTCTACTCCCATCCGATCGCCTTCTTTCTCCACACGTAGGCGAGGCCCACGAGGAGGGTCGCGACGAACATCAACATCTCGACGAAGCCGAAGACGCTGACGCCGCCGAGCGGGTTCGTGGACAGCTGCCGGTATAGGACGGCCCACGGGTACATGAACGCGGCCTCGATATCGAACACCAGGAAGAGAATGGCCACCTGGTAGAACTTCACGGAGTAGCGGCCACGCGGTGTGCCGATCGGCTCCGAGCCGCACTCGAACGGCTTCATCTTGTCGGGGTTCGTGGCCTTCGGCCCGATGAACACCGCGAGCGCCATGAGAACGCCGCAGAATCCGAGGGCGAGCGCGATGGCCAGCCCGGCTGGCATGTATGCATCTAGCTGCAAAGCAAGCCGAGTATAGGGGCCTGCCTCGAACGGTCAACGCGCTGGGTTAATTAAAGATTCGCCTGCGCGTTGCGCAGCGCTTCCTCGAGCGCGTCCACCATCTCCTGGTTCTGGTCAACGAGGTAAATCGTCTCGGGGTTCGGACGCCGATGGGCCCGGATCTCCTCGACGATCGCGCGCGCGGCTTCGTCGCAGGGGACCTCGCCGAGATCGGTCCCGATGCCGGGCATCGCGATCACCTTGAAGTGGTTCCGGTCCGCCGCGATCAGCGCCGCGCGCGCGGCCCGGCGAACGTTCTCGGCGCCGATCTTCATGCCCGGCTCCTCCATCGTCGGCACGTGGATGACGTTCTTCGCCGGGAGCTGACCCGCCGTGGTCACGAGCGCGGCCCCGACGGCGATCGGCGCGGATTGCATCGCCTGCTGCTGGATGATGTCGCCACCCTGCTTGCGCAGCGATCCGCCGATGCCACCACCCATGATTCCTAACGAGTTCGAAGGGTTGACGATAGCGTCGACCGGGAGGGTCCAGAGGTCAGCCCGCGCGATGTGAACCTGCATCTTCGTGAGGCGCGGTAGCACACTCCCCGAAAACGAATCAAGGCTCCCATCTCGGGGAGCCTCGATCAGACTGCGAACAGGCAGCTCGGAGACGAGCCGGAAGTCCTGGATCCGCGCAGGCGAACGCTCAGGCGCAGGCCTTCTCCAGCTCGGCCTCGACCTTCGCCTCTTCCCACTTCTTCGCGACGGCCATCTCCTTGACGATGAGCTGCTTGGCGCTGTCGAGCATCTTGCGCTCGCCGAACGAGAGCACCTTGCTCGACTTCAGGCGGTACAGGTCGCGATAGACCTCGGCGACGTCGAACAGCGAGCCCGTCTTGATCTTCTCCATGAACCCGCGGTAGCGGCGGTTCCATGTCTGCTTGTCGATATGAACGTCCTTCTCGCGAAGGATGTCGAATACTTCCTCGATCTCCGACGACGTCGCCACCGGGCGCAGACCCACCTGGTCGGCCTTCTCGCGGGGCACGAGGATCTGCATGCCGGTCGCGATGACCTTCAGCACGTAGAAGGAGCACACGGTGGTGTTGATTTCCTTCTTCTCGATCCCGATCACCTCCGCCACGCCATGGGCGGGGTAGACGGCTTTTTCGCCAATCCGGAATTCGTTGGTCACGTGGCGCTCCTAAAGCAATGCGGAGACCACCTGTAGGGTCTCCAGATATCCGTGGGATGAAGCCGAGCACTGGGACAAGCTGTCACAGCCAGACCGACGCTCGAACGAGCACGGTCACGGGAATCCCTAGCGGAGGCCGGAGGATACCAGGCCGGAGGTGCAGTGGCACAGGAATAGTCGCGCTCCGGCGCCTCCGGTCGCCAGCAGCGATCGAGAATTCAGGTACTTACGAGGTCGCTCACGCCCGCTGACTGCCGATTCACTTGAGGGTCGTGCAGATCTTCAGCAGCTCCGCGGCCTGCGCGTCGGTCAGCCCGCGCGATCCGCAGTCGTACAGCTTGTCTCCGATCTTGGTGCGGACGGCGACGCCATTCACCATCTTGGTCGGCTCCATCATGTCGGCGAACAGGTAGTGGAGCTTCCACGTCGTGTTGTCGGCGGCCTTCTCCTGGACCTTGAACTCCTTCGCCTCGGCGTGCTTCAGCGTGGCGTCGTAGCTATCGGACATGTCGCCCACGTTCTCGATGAAGAAGTTCGACATCTCGCCGTAGCTGATCGTCGCCTGGATGCCGCCCGCGTCCATCTTCTGCTCGTCGACGGTGGCGTCGGCGGGGAGCTGCGCGGTGATGCCGAGCCCCGGGAGCTTCTTGTCACCGACCGCGGCAGCGGCCTTCGGGGGCGTCGCGGGGGCGCCCGCAGCGGGGGTCCCACCGGTCGCGGTGGCCGACGAGCCCGCCGCAGCGCCGGTCTTGTCGGTCTTTTTGCCGCAGGCGGCGGTGGTGAGCACGGAGGCCGACAGGGCGAGCAGGAGCGCGAGGCGGTGTTGCATGGTGCGCAGCATCGCACGAGATCGCGTGGGCTATTCGAGCACGCCAGGATTGAGGATCCCGTGCGGGTCGAGCGTGTCGCGCAATGACCGGAAGTACGCGTCGAGCTTGTCGGCGCGGGCGCCGAGTAACCAGCCGCCCGCTCGTGCGGCCGCGCGCTCGGCGTCGGCGATCGCGTCGGCGCCCGCCGCCGTCGGCAAGCCCTCGAGCGTGACGAACAGGATGGCCCCGTCGGCATCGAAGCGCGAGATGTGGGCGCGCATCGTCGCGCGTAGCTTGTCCGCGGGCCGATCGATCGTCGCGTCGGGCGGGAGCGCGATCCCGGCAATCGCGTGGTAGACGGCGCGCAGCTTCGAGCGCGTGGCCATCACCTGCAGCGACGGGGGCGCGCCGGGCGTGGGCTCACCCGCGTGCAGCCGGCGCCACCAGAGGTCGGCGAGCGCGGCGTCGGTGACGCGACCGCCCTCCGCGAGTACGGCGCTCGTGATGAGGTCGCGATCGCACGCCGCCAGATCCGTCGGGCCCGCCGTCGCCGCACACAGCAGCGCGTGTCCGGCGGGGATCGCGAGCCCGTCGAAGTGCACGGCCGTCTCCGCCCGGTCGTAGATGCGCAGACCCGAGGGCGCGGCCTCCTCGCGGAGCGCGAGATACACGGCGTTCACGGCCGCGTCGATCGATGGCAGCACGTACGCCGCGACGAGCCGCGCCTCCGGCCGCTGATGGATCCGCAGCACCGCTGACGTGAGAAACCCGATCGTGCCCTCACTGCCGCAGAGCGCGCGCAGGAGGTCGGGGCCCGTCGACCGGCGCGGCGCGACCCGCGTGTGGACCGTGCGCCCGTTCGCGAGCACGGCGGAGACGCCGGCAACGGCATCCTCGAAGAAGCCGTGACGCGCGCTCGACTTGCCGGGTGTGCGCACCGCGAGGATCCCGCCGAGCGACGACGTCAGCACGACCGGCGGGTAGTCGCCGATCGAGAGTCCGCGCGGCGCGAGGATGCGCTCGAGCTCGAGGCCGGTCAGCCCGACCTGCGCGTGCACCAGCAGGGATTGCTCGTCGAGCTGCAGCACCTGGTCGAGCCGGCGTGTCGAGATCAACACCTGCTCGCGCGTGCGATCCTCGGTGACGAGGTGCGCACCGGCCGCGGGTGGCCGCTCGCCCGTCGCGTTGAGCGCACCCGCACCGACCGGATGGACCGCCGCGCGCCGCGCCGCCGCACGCTCGATGATCTCGGCCACCTCCGCCGCGGAGCTTGGGGTCACCCTCCAGCGCCTTGCCCCGAGCGTCTCGACGTGCGCCTCGCCGACCGCGCGCGCGAGCTCCGCGCCGAGCTCGCCGGGCGGTGGCGGCACCGTGGTCATCGCGCACCTCGCGGACCGTTCGAACCACCGTGGCGGTCGCGCAACCCCATCTTGCCGGGGTTGAAGATGCCGTCCGGATCGAAGCTCGTCTTGGCGGCCTCGAAGATCTGCATCGCCTCGCCGTGCTCGCCCGCCATGTACGGCGCCTTCAGGAGCCCCACTCCGTGGTGGTGGCTGATCGTGCCGCCGACCCGGGTGGTGGCCTCGAGCCCGTCGCGCCAGATCGAATCGTACACGCGCTCGGCGGCGGCCGCATCGTCGGCGGTGCCCGCGAACGTGAAGTAGATCGAGCACCCATCGGCATACGCATGGGAGAAGTGCGCCATCACGACGGCGTGCCTGCCGATCGCGGTGCGCACCGCGTGATAGAGGTCGAGCATCCGATCCCAGCTCGCCGCGACCTCCATGGTGTCGACGAACGCGCCATCGCGGAACACGGGCGACATCCGGTACGAGACGGCGTAGCGGTGCAGCACCCACGCCCAGCCGGGATCCTCGCCGCGGTCGCGCGCACCCGCCGTCTCGAGCTCGTGGAACGTCGCGGCCGCCTCGACCTCGGTGCGGATGCGCGCTCCCTCGAGGCCGATCACCATGCGGCAGCCGCGGCGGGCGACCTTCTCCGCGACGGTGCCGACGAGCTTGTTCACGAACGAGGACTTGCCGAGCGCCGCGTGCATCGCGTCGCGCTTGAGGTGCTTGCCCTTCGCGAAGGCGACGAGGCGCTGGACGAAGCCGTCGGCCTCGGCGGCGGGCGGCCCGGGCCACGCGGGCAGGGCGCCGGTCGCCACGGGCGGGTGAGGGAGCGCGGTCACGCCAGGCGTACGGTCGGGGCCGCTCGTCGCGGGCGGGGCCTCGTGCCCGCTGCTGGCGGGGTGCGAGCTCATCGAATTCATCAGCGTGTCGAGCTCGTCGTAGAGCCGGATCACCGCCGGGCGCAGTCCCTTCTGGAGGATCCTGCGGATCGCCTCGAGCCCCTGCGCGACGTTGTCGACCTCGAAGCCGCGGAACACGCGCAGCTGCGGCGCCGGCGACACGCGCAGGCGCGCCGACGTGATGAGACCGAGCGTGCCCTCGCTGCCGAGGAGCAGCTGCGTCCAGTTTGGCCCGCGCAGCGCGCGCGTGGGACCGTCGGTCTCGACGATCTCGCCGCGCCCCGTGACGACCGTGAGTCCGACGACGCGGTCCTCGACCTTGCCGTACTTCGTGGAGAGCTGACCGGCGGCCCGCGTCGCGAGCCAGCCGCCGACGGTGGAGCAGTAGATCGACGACGGAAAGTGCCCGAACGTGTACCCGCGGCGCGCCAGCTCGCGCTCGAAGCGCTCGCCGTTGAGCCCCGCCTCCACGTCGCAGACCAGCTCGTCGCCGCGCACCCCGCGCAGCACCTGCATGCGCTTCGTGTCGATGGTGATGCCGCCGTGCAGCGGGATCGTGCCGCCGCACACGCCGGAGCCACCGCCGTACGGGATGATCGGCAGCCCGAGGCCGCGGGCGAGCTTCACGATCGCCACGACCTCGCGCACGTGCTCGGGCCACACGATCGCGTGCGGGCGATGGGCCGGGGGCACGCCCTCCCGATACGCGATGAGCTGCCGCGGCCACATGTCGCGCGCGTAGGTCGCGAGATCGAGCGCGCGCACCGAGACCCGACGCGGTCCGACGATGACCTCGAGATCGCGCTGGAGGCGATCGATATCGATCGCGGTCGGCATCGGGCTCTACGGTACGACGGTCGCGGGCGGTGTGACCAGCGCCGCGCTGCCCGAGACCGCACCCTTCGCGTAGATCACGCCGGCGCTGCCACCGCCGCCGCCCGCACCTCCATCGTCGTCGAACCCGCGGCCGCCGCTGCGCAGGGCCCCCGCCGTGCCCACCCCGCCGTTGCCGCCATCGTTGTTGCCATCGTTGCTCGGCGCGCGACCACCGAGCGCCGGCGTGCTCGACCCGCTGCCGTCGCTGCCCGCCGCGCAGATGTGACTGTCGTTCGTCGCGCCCTCACCACCCGCGCCGCCGTTCGCATCGAGAATCGCCGTCGCGCCCACGGTGATGGTGGGGGCATCGAGGCCGACGAGGCCACCGGAGCCACCGCCGCTGCCGCCGGCTTCGGCCGCCGAGCCGTCGCCCCCGCGCCCGGCGGCGTAGAGGCCGCCCGACAGCGTGATCTGGTTGCCGGCCACGAGATACATCCCGCCGCCGCCGGCACCCGGTGCTCCGATGGTGGTGGCGTCGCCGTAGCCGCGTCCGCCCGCGGTGCCCGGGCAGCCGCCGCGGATGCTGGTCGGGGCGTCCGCGGCCGCCGCCCCGCGCGCGCCGAGGCCGTCGAAGTTCAGGCCCGCGCTGAAGTTCTTGTCGCCGTCGCCGCCGCTGCCGCCGACGCCGCCGAAGCTGCCGCCCGCACCGCCGCCCGCACCGCCGTCGTCCTGCTCGGGGCCGGCGCCGAGCGCGCAGGCGCCGATGCCCGAGCCCGCGCCGGGCTTGATCTGCCCGTGGAGACTCGACACCGTCACGACGCCAGTGACCACGAGATCGTGCGACGCGACGATCGCGAGCGGTCGACTGCCGATCGCACGGAACACCGCGCCGAGGGGGACGGTGACGTCCACCGCCGCGATCACGCAGACCGACGCGCCTCCCGAGGTCACCAGCTCCGTGCAGTCGGGCCCGTCGGTGTCGAACACGGCGGTCGTCAGCGTGCGGGTGCCACTCGGAGGGTTGGTCAGGCACAGCATTCCGAACCCGCTGCCGAAGCACTGTGGCGCATCCGGCACCGCGACGAATGCATCCGCGACCGTGGCGTCCGCGGCCGGGTCGGACGCGCCATCGGGGTGGCTGGCCCCGTCGAGCGGCGAGCCTTCGGAGTCGGTGGTGGCGCGCGCGTCGATCGCGCTGCCGTCGGTGCTCTGGCTCGCCGGCGCACCGAAGCTGCAACCAGCCAGCACCGCGAGGAGGGCGACGTACCGACGCATGGGCCGGACCCTAGCATCGCCACGCGGATGTCGATGCATCGACGTTGCTCGCGGGATCGATTTGATGGACCTTCCGCGCGTGACCGCCGACGCAATTCGCACTCTCACGGTGATCGGGGCGGGGACCATGGGACATGGCATCGCCCAGGTCAGCGCGGCCGCCGGGGTCCGCGTCGCGCTGTACGACGCGATCGATGGCGTCGCCGCCGCGGGCATCGCGAAGATCGCGAAGACCCTGGCGAAGGGGGTCGAGCTCGGCAAAATCAGCCCGGCCGACCGTGACGCGGCGCTCGGGCGCATCACGGCGGAGCGCGATCTCGCGACGGCCTGTCGCGATGCGGATCTCGTGATCGAGGCGGTGCCCGAGCGAGTGGAGCTGAAGCGCGAGGTATTCGCGGTGGTCGATCGCGCGGCACCCGCGGGAGCGCTGCTCGCGACGAACACCTCGTCCCTGCCGGTGGCGCAGATCGCCCAGGGGCTGTCGCGGCCGGGGCGGCTCGTCGGCATGCACTTCTTCAACCCCGTGCACGTGATGAAGCTCGTCGAGGTCGTGCGGCATCCAGGCGCGGATGCCGATGCGGTCGCGCTCGCGGTCGCGTTCGTGGAGCGACTCGGCAAGACCGCGATCACGGTGACGGATAGCCCTGGCTTCGCGTCGTCGCGACTCGGCCTCGTGATCGGGCTCGAGGCGATGCGGATGCTCGAGCAGGGCGTGGCCTCGGCCGCGGACATCGACACGGCGATGAAGCTCGGGTACGGGCATCCGATGGGACCGCTCGAGCTGACCGATCTGGTCGGCCTCGACGTGCGGCTCGGCATCGCGGAGTACCTGACGGGCGCGATCGGGGCCGCGTTCACACCGCCGCAGATCCTGCGCGACCACGTCGCGGCGGGACGGCTCGGCAAGAAGAGCGGCGAGGGCTTCTATCGCTGGTCGGCGGACGGCAAGCGGATCGCGTAGCGCCCGCCCGGCCTACGGCAGCGGGGCGGCCGGCGGATGGATCGTCGAAGCCAGGGTCGCCGTCGTCGGGTTGCCGAGCACGACGTAGCCCGCGCTGCCGCCGCCCCCCCCGCCTCCGCCGGAGAAGCTGCTGGTGTTGCCTCCCCCGAAACCATTCTGCGCACCACCGTTGACGCCACCGTCGCCGCCGTTGCCGCCGTCGGCGTCCCCGTTGGAGCCGCCCGGTGCCGCGAAGCCCGCCGAGATGGGCGCGGCTCCATCGCCGCCGCTCTGATTCTGGCTCCCCTCGCCGCCGCCGCCGCCCTGTGCCATCACCGCACCGGCCACTGACACCGTGGTGCCTTCGAGGATGATCATGCCGCCCGAGCCGCCGCCGCCGCCACCCCCGCCGGGCGACGTCAAGCTGGCGGTGCCGCCGAGCCCGCCGGTGCCGTTGGCGGACACCTGACCTTCGATCGTGAGCGCACTTCCAACGAGCGCGACCGCGCCCCCGCTCGCGCCGCCTGCGCCGCCGTGGGTGCCGCCACCGGTGCGGCCCTGGCATCCGCCCCGCAGCGTGGCCGCGATCTCGTAGGTGGTGGCACTGCCGCCGCTGCCGCCGCCGCCGCCACCGCCGCCAGCGCCGTTACCGCCGCGCGCGCCGAAGTTGCCGCCGAGACCACCGCCGTCGCCGACAGCAGCGCCGCCCGGGCATCCCGGCTGGTTCGCCCCCGCACCCGGGATCACCGCGTTCGTGATCGGCACCACCGAGCTGGAGACGGTGACGAATCCGGTCGCCGCGACGTCCAGCCGCCCCGTCGTCGCGACGAGCACCAGCGGCCGCGAGCCGATCGCGCCGACGCCCGCGCTGATCGTGATGGCCTGCGCCGCGATGATGCACGCGTCGACCTGGGTGCGCGTGACGCCGCGCATCATCGTGGCCGTGAACGCCGCGTTGCAGCGCACATCGGTGTCGGTGTCGATTCGGGTGAGCGTGCCGAGCGTGAGGCTCGCGACGGCCGTGTCGCCGCAGATCTGGAGAGGCGCCCCGATACACGCGACCGCGCTATCGGTGCCGCCGTCGCCGCCGCCGCTGCTATCGATGGTGGCCCCGTCGGTGCCGGGACGCGCGTCGACCTGGCCGCCGTCGCCGCCGAGCGCTTGCGGTGCGCCGAACCCGCAGCCGGCCGCGGCCATGCCCGCCGCCATGCCCGCCGTCACGATCGTCTGTTGGAGCGTGCTGCACGCCATTGCCGGAAGTGTAGCCCGAGCAGCGCCGGCACGAGGATCAAAGCGGCCATCACGCAGGCCACTTCGCCGATCAGCGACGCGACGCCAAACCCTCGGATCGCGAGGTTCTCGCTCGCCAGCAACGACCCGTAGCCGATGATGGTGGTCAACGAACATACAGCCACCGCGCTCCCGCTCGTGCGCAACGTCACGATCGGATCGGCGATCCCGCCGTCGCCGCTGTCGTGGCGGTGAGCGATGTTGATCGCGTAGTCGATCCCGAGGCCGAGCGTGATCGGGAGGGCGACGAAGTCGAGGAAGTTGACGCGCAGGTCGAGGACCGCGCAGGTCGCGACCATGCCGAGCGAGCCGCCGACCGTCGCCGCGAGCACCGCGAAGGCGCGGCGATTCGGCCCGACGAGCACCAGCACCATGAGGATGAGGCCGATCGCTGCGATCGCCGTGACGCGCGGACCATCGTCCGCGATCGACTCGACGATGTCGGCGAAGATCACGCTCGAGCCGGACGTGGTGATGGCCTCGCCGTCGGGCAGCTGGAGCTGCCGCACCGCCGTCGCGAAGCGAATCAGGTCTCGGCCATCCCACTCGTTCAGGTGGTCCGACGGCCGGACAGAGACCATGTAGCCGATCCGCCCGTCCCTCTCGGTAAGCTTGCCGCGCACGGAGGCTGGAAGGTCCGCGGCGGTGAACGCCTTCAGACCATCGGGGGGGCGGAGCTCGCGCAGCTCCGCGCGGTCGTGCGCCTCGAGGGCATCGAGCGCACTGTCGTCGAGAAGCGTCCGGATCTCGCCGAGCACGACGAGCTTCTCGGCCTGGCGGTCGGGGACCACGTCGAGCACCGAGGTCACGACGCCGATCGTCTGGAGCTCCGCCGGGACCTTGGCGTCGCGCGCTTGCAGCGCGGCCACGATCATCGGCACCTGCTCCGGCCGGTCGGCGGCGATGTACGTCCGGCCCGAGATGCCGCGGCCGAAGGTCCGGTCGGAGATCTCGAGCCAGCGCCGGGCCTCGAGCGCATCGGCACTCTTCGAGCGCAGATGGTTGATGTCGTACTCGAACGGATCGTCCGCGATGTAGTGCGCGACGATGCCGATCCCGATCACGGTCGCGATCGCCGCGATCACCGCGACCCGCCCGGAGTGCCGGAACCCGACGTAGCGGACGAGGAACTTTCCGATCGCGGGATCGCCGTTGAACATGCGCGCCTGGCGACCGAACCGCAGCAGGACGGCCGGCAGCAGCAGGTACGTCGCGGCCCAGCACACGATCATGCCGACCGCGCCGATCACCGCGAAGTCCGCGAAGCCCTTGAAGCTCGTCGCGGCCAGCGAGCCATACGCGATCGCCGCGCCGAGCGAGGCAACGGCTGTCGGGCGCAGCGTGTGCTGGATGCCGATCGCGAGCGCGTCCTCGATCGTGACATCCACGCTGCGGCGACGCTCCTCGAGGTAGCGCGCGATGAGGAGGATGCCGTAGTTGATGCCGTTGCCCGCGATGATGGCCCCCAGGAACGCGGTCGCCGCGTTGAGGTGCCCGACCGTGAGCGCCGCGAAGCCAAAGGCGATCGCGGTGGCCGCACCGAGCGTTCCGACGAGTACGACGAGCAAGGTCGCGCTCCGGAAGTAGAGCAGGAGCACGAGCGAGACGAGGAGCGTCGTCAGGACGCCCGACACGAGCATGCCCTGCGAGATGGACTCGTGCTCCGCGACGGACGTGACGATGCCGCCCGTGAACCCGACGTGCGCGGTCGGATGAGCCGCGAGCACCAGCGTCCGGATCCCGACGAGCGCGTGGATCAGCGCCTTGCCGCGGCCCGCGGCGGTCGCGCGGAACGGCGCGCGCACGGTGACCAGCGCGGACAGCCCGTCGGCGCTGACGTTGCCCGACTTCGCGAGGCGCGCCTCCGCTTCGTTGCGCTTCGCCCGCAGATCGTCGAGCGACTTGCGCTCGCGCTCCGTCGCCGCGGCCGCCTCCGGCGTGGCGGCATCGTCGAGCTCGATGTACAGCGGGTTCGCCTTCAGCTTCGCGGTGTGGATGCGCGCGGCGAGGGCTTCGCGCGCCTTCACGAGATCGGCGTACGGCACGAACAGGTGGCGGCGGGCGCGGAGGAAGTCGCGGATCTCCGCGTCGTCGGACTCGACCGCCTCGACCAGCGTCCCGTCGAGGGCGGCCGCGCGGTGCACGAGGTCCGTGACCGTGGCCGCGCGCAGCTCCGCGGTCGGTGCCTGCACGATCACGAGCACGAGGTCGCCGCCGGCGACGCGCGCCTCGAGCCGCCGCAGGTCGCGCACGGCCGGCGCGTCCTGGGGGAGGAGATACGAAAAGTCCGCGTAGAGCGGGAGGTGAAATGCGATCAGGTAGATCGCGCCCACGAGCACGACGACGTGCGCGGCGATGATCGCCAGCGCGCGTCGCTTCATCCACTCCACGTAGCGACGGATGCGCGGCGATGCAGGCGCGGTCGCCGTCGACGACATCGACATTCGCGGGGACCTTAGTCCCGGCGGACGATCAGCTCAACGGCTTGACGCGCTTGACGTGACCCGCGCGGTCGGGCCGCGACTCGGTCGAGCGAGCCGACGCGGGGCTCACGCCGCTGCGCTGGCCGGTTGCGTGGGCGCCAGACTTCGGCGGATCGATGCTCGACGCGAGCTGACGCTGGAGATCGGGCGCCAGCGCCTGCGCCGCCAGATCCCCACGGACCGACGACTCGCGCTGCAGCTGGGCCACGGAGAGCGCTGCGATGGGATCGACGGGGCGCCCACCGAGGCGCACCTCGAAGTGAAGATGCGGACCGGTTGCGCGACCGGTCCGACCGAGCTCGCCGACCTCGGTACCGGCGGCGAGGGTGGCGCCCTTGGTCGTCACGATGCGTCGGAGGTGACCGTAGCGAGTGGAGAGGCCATTGCCGTGATCGACGATCACGAGATTGCCGTAGCCGTTCATCTGCCCCGCGAACGCGACAGTGCCTGCGCCCGCCGCGAGCACGGGAGTGCCCAGGTGGCCGCGGAAGTCGGTGCCACCGTGGAACTTCGGGTGGTGATTGATCGGATCGTTGCGCCAGCCGTAGCCGGACGACTCCTCGGAGAAGTGCGAGGACGCGATCGGCTCGGTGGTGATCGGGCGGAGGTTCGGGGCGGTCTGCGCCGTGAACGCCAGGAGGCGCTCGGAAAGGCCCTGGAGCGCCGTATCGAGCCGCATCTGGAGACCCTCACGCCACTGGCCGAGCTCGTCCGCAACGACCTGGGGCACCTCCAGATGGCACCCGTCCAGGAGGTCCGCCAGCCGCGCCATCATCGGGATCTGCGCCACCGAAGCCGCGAGGCTCGGCAGGATCAGCACGTCGGGTGCCGCCTGCGCGCTGCGCTCGGCGGTGAGGGCGGTGCCAGCCGCCGTGCAAGCGACGAGAGCGATGATGGATGCGCGGGTATTCATTGCGATAAGTCCCCCGTGATCGCCGGGCGTCGACCGCCAGCGGACTACATAAGTGGGGCCTCCAACGCGGCGGGTCAATGTAGGCAGGGACGATTTGGACGTGAGCCGCGCCGGCCTTCGGTGAAACTCGGTTCCGGGCTTGCGCGCATGTGGGAACCGTTCGCACTATCACCGCGATGAGCCCACGAGTATCCCGCTGGTCCAACGTCGTGATCGCGCTCGCGAGCGGGCTCGGATTCGCGATCAGCGTGTACGGCGGGCGCTGGTGGAGCTTCGCCGACAGCGCCGTGAGCGTGGGCCCGCTGGGCAGCCAGCGGTGCTTCAGCGGCAGCTGCTCCAAGATCGGGTTTGCGTGGGTGGGCGGGTCGGCGCGCTTCGAGCGGTTCGCGACCGCGACCTGGGCCGCGGGGCTGCTCGCGATGCTGCTGCTGCTGTTTCTCGGCGGTGCCACCGCCGCGGGCCGCAGGCCCAAGCTCGTCGCCAAGAGCACGCTGGTGGGCATGGTGTGCGCCGCGGCGTCGGGGATCGGATTCATCGCGCTGTGGCCAGGGATGCAGGGCGCCGCGCTGGATCGCGGTGCGGTGCTCTACTTCGTGGCGGCGGCGCTCGGCGCCATCGCCGCGATTCGGACCCTGCGTAGCAATTGACACGCTGGGACCCGCGGCCGATCCTGGCCCCGGTGGCTCCCGAGCAGACGACGCATGCGGCGCCCACGCGCATCGGTCGCTACGAGGTGCTGTCGCATCTGGCGACGGGCGGCATGGCGCAGATCTATCTCGCCCGGCAATCGGGGCTCGGGTCGTTCGAGCGCCACGTCGTGCTGAAGACCATCCTGGAGGAGCGCGCGTCCGACGAGCGGTTCGTGACGATGTTTCTCGACGAGGCGAAGCTCGCCGCGACCCTGAACCACCACAATATCGCGCAGGTGTTCGAGGTCGACCAGGCCGACGGCGCGTACTTCATGGCGATGGAGTACGTGCATGGCGAGAACGCGCGCGCGATCCTCGAGACCACGCTGCGGCGGGGCTGGACCATCCCGCTCGAGCTGGGGGTGATGGTCGTGAGCGGGGCGGCGGCAGGGCTACACCACGCCCACGAGCGGCGGGGCAAGACCGGCCAGCCGCTCAACATCGTCCACCGCGACGTCTCGCCCGCGAACATCATGGTCGGTTTCGACGGCAGCGTGAAGGTCCTCGATTTCGGCATCGCCAAGGCCGAGGAGCGCGCGACGAAGACCGTGCTCGGGACGATCAAGGGCAAGTACGGCTACATGTCGCCCGAGCAGTGCAAGGGCAAGTCGCTCGACCGGCGCAGCGATATCTTCGCCCTGGGCATCGTGCTCTACGAGCTGTCGACGCTGCGGCGCGCGTTCAAGGGCAACGATGACTTCGAGACGATGAAGCGCATCGTGGCGGGCGACGTGTTGCCGCCCTCGGTCGCGGTGCCCGGGTACCCGCGCGAGCTCGAGGCGATCGTGCTGACGGCCATGGCCACCGATCCGAAGTCGCGGTTCCAGACGGCGCAGGAGCTGGTGGAGGCGCTGGACGCGTTCACCGTGCGGGCGAAGCTGACGGGGACCTCGACGGCGATGGGCCGCTTCATGTCGCAGCTCTTCGGCGAGAAGCGCGAGCCGTGGGCGATGGCGTCGCCGTCGGAGCGGACGGAGATCAGCGTGGAGGTCGAGACCGGCGATCACCGGGGCCGTACCAGCTCCGACGACGAGAAGACGACGCTGCTCGAGCCGCAGATCGAGATCATCCCCGGCGAGCTCCTGCGGCCGACACCGAGGCCGCCGGCAGCGACGACGACGCCGATGCCGACGACGCTCACGATGCCGACGCTCACGATGCCGACGAACACGCTCACGATGCCGACGGACACGCTCACGATGCCGACGACGACGACGCTCACGACGACGACGCTCACGATGCCGACCGCGACGATGCCTGCGGCGAGGCGGACGCCCACACCGGCGGCCATGCGGGTGTCCGAGTGGACGCACGAGGCGACCCTGACCCCGATGCCGCCTCCGCTGACCCCGCCGGTCCGCATGACGCTGCCAGCGCCAGCGCCGGCTCCGACCTCGCTGCCGATGCCGTTGCCGGTGGCGGCGCCGCTGCCGCTCGGCGAGACCGGCGACGGAGCGGGGGCTCATCCGGGCGCCGATCCGCCCGTCACCGAACCCCGGCTCGAGTGGCAGACCGGCGTCGGCGACCGCGCGGTCGGCATCGACGCCGGCGGGGCGATCCGGATGCCGATCGACCTGGCTGACTACCGGATCCGCTCGAGCCCGCGCTGGACCATCGTCGTGGTCGTCCTCGTGATGGTGACGGCGGGGATCATCGCGATCATCGCGTACTCGTAGGCTCGAGCTTCCGGTACAGGGTGCGGCGATCGATGCGGAGGACCCGCGCGGCGTGCGCCATGTTGCCGCCGACCTTCGCGATGATCTGCCGGATGTAAGCCAGCTCGACCTCCTCGAGCGAGAGCTGCCGCGAGGCCGCGTCTGCAAGCATCGAGTCGTGGTCGGGACGGCGGATCACGGGCTCGGACACGTCCTCGAGCACGATGGATGCGTGCTCCGTCAACGCACACGCCCGCTCGATCACGTTCGCGAGCTCGCGGACGTTGCCCGGCCAGTCGCGCCTGCATAGCGCTCGCATCGCCTCGTCGGTGATCCCGAACGGAGCGCGCGAGCCGCGGGCCGCACGGGCGAGGAGGGCGTGGACGAGCG
>JAYSYE010000292.1:0-15892 GCA_043716635.1 Deltaproteobacteria bacterium
GTTCATCCGGGTGACATGCAATTCGACACTTCGGTGCAGCTGGCCGGGCGTTCCGGGGCACGTGGTGCCGTGAGCCATCGAGCGATGTGACGAATCATGAGAGGCCACGGCACGTCTCGCGTCAGCGCTTCGCGCGCCGCGACGTCCGCCGACGCCAGTCACGAGGGCATCCTCGCCTTGCCCGCCCCGTCGATCTCGATGAGCGTGCGCGTCTCGGCGAGCCGGATCCCGCGCGCGATGCGCGAGGTCACCTGCTCGGTCAGGCGCGCGATGCCGAGCAGCCGCGCGGCGTCGCGCACGAGATCCTTCGTGCCGATACCCGGCGCCCGCTCGACGACGAGCCGCGCGGCCGCTGCAAGCTCGGCGAGTGGAACCTCGTCGATGCCGCGGGTCGACGCTGGGCCCTGCCCCGCCACGCGCACGCCCGGCACGCCCGCGGGATCCTGGTCCATGCGCCACACGATCTCGGCCTCGTCGCCCCAGCGGCCGCGTCCCGCGAGGGCGACCTTCACCTGATCCGCCACGCGCTGCGTGACGCGCCCGATGCCGAAGTACGCACCGACGCGACGAGCGAGCAGATCGACGTGCATGGGCGCCTCGGCGGCGAGCACCTGCTCGACCACCTTGCCGAGCTCCGCGAGGTGTCGCGGCGCGAACATGTCGTCGGGCGCGCGCCGTCCAGCGGGGATCGCCGCGACCAGGTAGGGCCCGATGGCGATCGCACCGCGCGACAGCCGGATGGGCGCGCTGCCCGCGGCGAGCGTCGGCGCGGAGTCGTGGACCGCTGATCTCGCCACGGCCGCCGCGCCGCTATCGAGCGCGGCCGCGAGGTCGGGTGCGGCGTTCCGTCCCGTGGTCCCCGAGGCCGCAGCCACCGGCCGGCCGAGGGTCGCGGTCGGGCCCGAGCCTGCGGCCGCGAGGTCCGGAGGAGTACGATCGCGGGGTGCGCCGGCGAGCGCCGGCCCGTCGACGGCCGCTGGCTGCTTGGGCGGAATTCGCACCACGGGGGTCGAGCCCCGCGGGACGGGCGCGCGCGGCGCGGCGGCTGCCGGAGCGCGGCGCTGGCGACTTGCCGCGATCGCCGTGACGATCGCGCCGTGCGCGCGCTGGATCTCGCGCTCGGGATCGAGCCACCAGTCGAGTGACCAGATGCGATGCAACCGCCACCCGAGCGCCGCGAGCAGCTGACCGCGCAACCGATCGCGATCGCGCGCCGCCGGTGCACTCGCGTACGCGGCACCGTCGTGCTCGATCGCGAGCACGTAGCGCTCCGGGTCACTGGGGTCCGCCACTGCGAGGTCGATCTGGTACGCGCCGCTGCCAACGCGATGTCGCACCTGCCAGCCCCGCTCGCCGAGCGCCTGTGCGATCGCGGCGATGATCGGGCTCGCCGGGGACGCCGGCTCGGCGGGCCGGGCACCGGTCGCGGAACCGCGGGCGTAGGTGGCCAGGGCCGCGACCACCTGCAGGGCGGCCGATGCATCCGCCGCGAGCTCGTCCGGCGCGAAGCTCGACACGATCACGAGCTGCTCGCGCGCGCGGGTGGTCGCGAGCGCGAGCCGCGACTCGCCGAGCTGGCCTGGCTCGCCGAGCGCGAGCACCACCACGTCACGCTCCAGCCCGTGCGCCCGGTCGACGTGCTCGACGAGCAGAGGCTCGGTCGCGGTGGCCACTCCTTCACCCTGACCGGCGAGCTGCGGGTCGGCCGCGCGCGCCGCGTCGAGTAGCTCCGACACCCGTCGCTGCTGCGCGTCGCTGAAGGTGAGCACGGCCAGCGATCGGGTCCGCTGGCCCGGATCGCGGAGCCGCGCGAGCACCTCCGACACCACCGCGACAGCCTCGGCATGACCGGCGCCCGGGTCCGGCGCGACGCCGGGGGACTGCGTGGCTGCGGCGCGATCACCGCGCTCCACGCGCCGCCACTGGATGCCGAGATCGGTGGCAGGGTGCGCCGCAGGCAACACCTGCACGCGGTCGCCGTACCAGCGTGCGTTCGCGACCGTGAACAGGTCCTCGTGGCGGCTGCGATAGTGGACCGCCAGCGAGAGCTCGGGGAGGCGGGCTTCCAGCGCGGCGGCGAGCAAGCTCGTCCCGTGCGGCGTGCCCGGCTGCTGCACGTCGCCGATGATCACGGCGGAGCGCCCGAGCGCGAGCAACCCCAGGGTCTCCGCTACGGTCATCCGCTGCGCGCCATCGATCACCACGATGTCGAAGCGCGGCGCCGTGGTCGCGAACAGGCGCGCGGCGGATCGCGGCGTCACGAGCCAGCACGGCGTGGCCGCCGCGAGCACCGTCGGCAGCGCGGCGAGCACCGCATCGACGGTTCCCAGCTCGTGGCCATCGCTCGCGGCGCGGAGGTCGGACGAGCCGTCGCCGGGTCGCGAGGGCGAGAGCGTGGTCCGGCCGGCCCGACGCGTGGGCCCGGCCGGCCCGGCCGGCCCGGCCGGCGTGACGGGCGTGGGCATGCGATGCGCACGCGACTCGCGCGTCAACCGCGCGGCGTACCGCCCGACCAGCGCGAGCTCCGTCTCGAGCGGGGTCAGCGTGCCCAGCTCGGCCGGCACGATCGACGGTGGCGCCCGGCGGGGCATCAGCTCGCCGATGCGCGCGAGCGTCCGGCTGCGCACGAACGCCAGGGCCGCGCGATCGAGATCGGCGAACGCGGCGACCTGGGCGTGATGGTGGGAGCCGTGAAAGCTCGCGAGCACGGGGACTCGATCGAGCTCGGCCTCGAACCACGCCAGCAGCGTGGCGCGCTCCCAAGCGAGCACCAGCTCGTCGGCACCGAGGTCACCGCGCTCGAGCGCCATCACCGCGAGCTCCACGCCGGCCACGCGGGCCGCCTGCCGGGCCACGAAGTACGCGACCCAGTCACCGAGGGACGGCAGCGCGACCCGGAGGGTGTCGATCTGCTCGCGCAGCGCCACCAGGTGATCGGAGCCTGCGCCGAGCTCGGCCTCCGCGATCCCGGTCGCCCGCGCGAGCGCGGCAAGCGCTGGTTGCCAGCGCGCGACTGCCTGCGCGAGCCGCACGAACACCGCCGACGAGGCGGCTGGCTCGCTGACGCCCTCCGTGCCTGCCGGGCCCGCCGCGACCTGAGCGACGAGCGCGCGCCACGCCGCGGCACGCCCCGGGTCACCGAACGCGACGTGCACGGCGTCGAACGCGGTGCGCAGCTCGGCGGTCCACTGGATGGCCGCTTCGACGGCTGTGTGATCGAACGTCGCCGCCGCGAGCGGATCGCCCCAGAGCGATCCGAACCAGCGTTTCGCCGGCTCCGACGCAGCCACCAGCGCCGCGCGCGTGGCGCGCTCGGCGATCACGGTCTCGAGCGCGACGACCATGGCCTCGTCGGTGTCGAGCGCGCCGGGTCGGGCGTGGGC
Organism: Deltaproteobacteria bacterium; assembly: GCA_043716635.1. Classification (GTDB taxonomy): domain Bacteria; phylum Myxococcota_A; class Polyangia; order Haliangiales; family Haliangiaceae; genus JABFXX01. The sequence continues at coordinate 3,384 of JAYSYE010000292.1, forward strand.
GCGGATCGCCGCGCGGGCTCCACGGAGCGCGACGTAGCGCACCGGTCCCACGCTGGACATCCACTTCTTCAGCTGCCCCCACAGCTCGGCTGCGTCGAGGCCGGCGTCGAGGCTCGCGGCTCGCCCGCGCGTCTCGTCCGCGGCAAGCTCGGCACCACTGGACTCGCCGCCGCCGGCCTCCGCACCACCGACCGGTCCCACGCCCGGATCTCGCGCGGCGAACAGCGAGTCCACCTCGGCCGCGAGCGTCGCGTGCCGCGTGGCCAGCTGCATGTACGCGAGTGGATCGCGCGGCACCTCCAGCTCCCCTGCGCCCCGGGCGCGCACGAGCGCGATCTGCTCGTCGAGGTCGCCATCGCGCACCGCGCGAAGCTGCGTGAGGAGCTCGGCACCGGGGCGTGGCGACCGGCTCGCGACGGTCGCGAGCGCGCCGAGCGCGATCAGCTGCTCCCGCGTATGCCCCGACAGCCCCGGTACGAGTGCGAGGAGCTCCCGGTACGCGCCCGCGAGCTCGTCGCCGGCCGCCGCTGCCTCGGCGAGCGCGTCGCGTGCGGTCGCATCCGCAGCCGCCGGCCAGCTCGTCAACGTGGCGGCCCGCCACGCGTGCGTGCTCACGGGCTCGACGGGGAGCGCCGTGATCGCCAGCGCCGCGACGGCGGTCGTCCGGCGGTCGTACGTGGTCGCATCGAGGACGAGCGAATCGCGATCCGCGAGGTCCGCCGCCGGCGCAGCGCGGAGCTCGACGAGCCGTCCGAGCACGGCGTGCACGCTGCGGCCGAACAGCCCCACGCGATGGAGCGCTGCCGCGTGATTGTCGAGCTCCTCGCGGAGCGTACCGAGCCGCGTGTCCGTGCCCGTCGGGCTCGAGCCCGGCCGGAAGGCCCGCTCCGTCACGCGCGCGACCTGCGCGAGGATGGGCGCTGCCTCGGCATCGTCGTTGGCGAGGTCGAGCGCGAGATCACCGAGTCCGATGCTCGCGAGTCGCTCCCGCACGGTCGCGAGCGCGGCCAGCCGATCGCTCGCGATCAGCACGGACCGGCCCTGGGCCGCGGCGTGCACCGCGAGATTGGCGATCGTCTGCGAGGCCCCGGTGCCCGGCGGCGCGCTGACGACGAAGCTCGCCCCTTCCGCGGCCGCCGCGATGACCCGGAGCTGGCTCGCATCCGCGTCGAGCGGCGCGAGCAGGTCACTCGCCAGCGTACCCGCCGTCGAGGTGACTGCCGCCGCCGCGAGCGCGGAGGACTGCGCGAACGGGCTCGTGCCACCGGCCACGAGCTGCGCGACGACCGGAGCGACGACCGGGGCGACGACCGGAGCGATCGCGGCGCCCACGCGCGCATCGTCGCCCTCCTCCGTCGCCTCCGCGAGCGCGGCCTCCACGCGCTCGATCGCGCGCGCCAGCAGCGCGCCCTCGACGGAGTACAGGCCCAGCGTCGCGGACTCGTCGAGGGACCACCCCTCGTGACCCGCGGCGATGCGGCGCGCCGACTCGAGGACGGTCGCGAGCGTCGGCGTGGCATCGTCCAGCACCAGCGCGAGGCCGTCGTCGGCCTGCAGCGCGGCCGCCAGCACGGGGTTCACGACCGGCACGAGGCCGCGCACGGCCTGCACGGTCCAGCCGCCACCCTCCACGCGCGCGAGCGCGACGGGCACGAGCCACACCGGGTCGCGCCGCGCAGCCTGGGGCGCGGCCGTGATCGGTGTCCACTGCAGCGCGCCGAGCAGCACCCACGCCAGATGCTCGCCGCGATCGCGACGCTCGACCATTGCCACGCGGTGCAGCGCGGCGGTGGTGCGGGTCAACTCGGGCTCGGCCGCGAGCGTCGCGACCCGTGCCAGCTCCGCCGGCGTGGCGACCTCGGGCTCGACGCTCGCGAGCAGCGAGACGCGCGTGGTCTCGGCGGCTGGCTCGAGCGTCAGCACGCGGCCGGGGACGAGCGCGCTCGCGAGCTCGGCGATCGCGGCGGCGCCGTGCGCGGCCAGCACGACCTCGCCGACGGCGGGCGGGCCCGAGCGCGCGCTCGCGTCCAGCAACGACCGCTTCCACGCCTCGATTCGAACTCCCACGGCAGCGTCGATCACGCGCTCACACTACGCGAATCGCGCGAGCGCTCGTCGAGCGATGCGTGATCTCCCGCAGGCGGAGATCACTCCGGGCGCGCGGTCACAGCTTCTTGTGGCGGCGCTGCTGGAACGAGTACGGGCGGTGCGATGGCCCCTTCTTGTCGTCCTTGTCGTCGTCGTCGCTGGCGCCCTCGACCGGCGTCCCGACCATCGGCTCCTCGGCGCCGAGCTTGAACTTCACCGCCGCGAGCGGGTTGTCGCTCGCGAGCACCTGGCTGTGGCGGTCGAGGAGCACGTCGATGCCGTCGAGCCGATCGATGTCTTCGAGAATATCGTCGACCGTCGCGTAGCGCTCCGCGCGCGAGTCGCGCGTCATCTTGTCGAAGATGTCGTCGATGCCCGTGGGCAGGGTCGCGTTGACCTGCGAGGGCATGGGCGACCGGCGCCCCGGCAGCTTCCGCGTCAGCAGCTCGTAGAAGATGATGCCGAGCGCGTAGATATCGCCCTGCGGCCCGGACTGCGTCGGATCGTTGTAGAGCTCGGGCGCGAGATACGCCACGTTGCCCATCCCGACGTAGATCTGCCGGATCACCGCGTGATCCCGCTCGACGATCTTCGTGAAGCCAAAGTCGCTGACCTTCACGTTGCCGTAGCCATCGATCAGCAGTTGCTCGGGCTTGAGCCCGCGGTGGAACACGCGCTGCGCGTGCGCCGCCCTCAGCGCGTGCAGGGTCTGCAGCAGGTACTTGAACGAGAGCTCGACCGGAATCTCCTCCGCGTCGGTGATGAGCCGTCGCGCCGACCCGTGCGGCGCGAGCTCGGTGACGAGGCTGGGAAACTCGCCGTAGAGGTTCACGTCGTGAATCGGCAGGATATTCGGATGCGCGAGGCTGCCCCAGGCCCGGACCACGTCCGTGAAGCGGCGCACGATCTCGTTGCGCTGGTCCTCGCTGAAGAAGCCGAACAGGTCGCGAATTTCCTTGAGCGCGACCTCGCGATGAAGCGCGACCTGGCGTGCGCGATACACGGTGCCCATGCCGCCCGAGCCGATCGCGGCGAGCTTCTCGTACCGCGCGTCCTCGCTCGCGGACTGGATCTCGCCCGCGATCACCGCCGACCGCGCCCCTGCCGATCCTGACGAGCCCGAGCCCGAACCCCCGGACGTGATCTTCACGTCCTTGCGCGGCGACCGGGTATCGACGCCAGGCAGGGACGAGGCCACCGAGCTCTCCGTGCGCGCCGCGGGCGCCGACCCCGCGGGCATCGACGGCGCCGAGCCGCCTGGTGGCGATCCGACTCCCGACTGCGTGCCCTGCAGCGCGGACTGCGGTGACACGGCAGCCATGGCACGGCTCTGCCGCAGCTTCTTGAAGTGAGAGACCGCGCGCTCGGTGAAGTCCGGCAGGTTGCCGCCGTTCACCACGGTTTCGCCCTCCGCCGAGACCTCGAGGCTCTCGTTCGTGCGGTCGTGCCGGAGGTAGCCCGACTTCTCGAGGAAGCCGATGTACTCCTGGAACGGGATCGAGACGGCGCCTTCACACACGCGGCGAATATCGTCGTAGCGGTTCTGGCGGCCGTAGCGCGCCTCCGCCATGACGTTCGCGAGAATGAACCGCGCCTCCTCGCAGAGAACTTCCTTCGTGACCTTGGCGCGGCCTTCCATTGGCTGAATTGTAGGCACCGCCAACGCGGGGGGTCAATCTGGCGAACCCTCTGCGACCAGCCGGGCCACCAGCGGGCGGTCCGCGGGGAGGATGTCCCAGCTCCCTGGCAGCGCGGTCGTCTCGACCCACGCGAGGTCCGCGACCTCCACGGCGCGGGGGACCTCGCCCGGCGCGAGCCGGCACACGTACACCAGCAGCACGAGGTCGAAGTCGGGGTACGGATGGAACAGCACCTCCCAGATGCGCCCGACGATCGCGACGATTCCCAGCTCCTCCCGCAGCTCGCGCGCGAGTGCGGTGACGGGTGATTCGCCGGGCTCGACCTTGCCGCCCGGGAACTCCCACTGGAGCGGCAGCGGCTGATCGGCGCGACGCTGCGTGATGAGCACTCGACCGTCGCTACCGACGACGAGCCCGGCCACCACGAGCTTGCGTGGTCTCGTCGAGAGAGTCTGCGCCGAACCTTGCATGAGGGCGGTCCGGACCCTAGAGTGCGCGCAGAATGAGACTGTATCCAGGCAAGGTCGACTCGATTGCCTCCGAGATCATCACGACGCTCACGACGGCGGGTGACATCGAGGTGAGCGACGCCAACGAGGCCGCCCTGGACGCAGCCTCGGTCCTCAAGGAGTACATTCGCGTCGACAAGGAGCTGACCGAGCGCGCGAAGGACATCCTCGAGATCCGGGGACTACCCTACAGCCACCTGGGCCGCACGAAGCGGCAGCTCGCGGATCAAAAGGAGTTCGGCCTCGGCGAGGAGGGTCTGTCCTGGATCGCGAACCAGATGCTCGAGGCCTTCATGGCGTCGAAGCACATCGAGGAAGTGTTCGCGGAGGACGTGCCGCTCCGCAAGAAGATCAAGGAGATCTGCAAGAAGCACATGCAGGTCGACGAGGCGATCGATCAGGAAGTGCGCGACCGCATCAAGAACCTCGAAGAGGGTTCGGCGGCGTGGGATGTCGAGTACGGCAAGGTGCTCGAGCAGGTCAAAGGCAAGCACGGCGTCAAGTAGCGGAGACCGCGGCGTAGTACGGTGGGCGCGACCTGCGCGCACGCACCACGGCACGGATTTCGGCGATCGCGCTCGTGATGCTCTTCGCGATCGGAGCTCTGGCAGGCGGCGGTTGCAAGACGAAGGCTGCCGAGCCGCCCCCGGGTCCGACCGGGCTCTCGCAAGGTAGCGGCAGCGCGGTGGCGGTCGTCGCCGATGCTGCGGTGGCCTCGGTCCCGGCCGCGGCCTGCGCCTCCACCGCGGAAGCCCTGGCCAAGCAGCCTGCACCACCCGACGTGTTCACGGCGGTGGGCACCACCATCGCGTGGCCCCCGGTCGCGGCCGAGTGCACGACGAGCGACTCCCGGCTCGCGAACGTGGGCGTGGTCATCGTCACGTGCGCGCATGACGTCATGCTCTTCCGCACGCTCGAGACGGGATGCGTGGCCGCGCTCGCGCATCCGCGAGTCACGTGGGCAAGCCGAACGCCGTCCGGATCTCGCCGACCACCATGTCCGCGAGCTTCGTGATCAGGCTGTGGCCCTCCTCCACCGAGGCCGAGGCCGGGTCGCCCGCGTAGGCGAGCTCCATGCCCATCGCGGAGAACGTGGTCACGCCGGCCGTGAGCTTCTCGGAGAGCGAGACGGGCACCGGCCTCAGCTGCGTGCGGATCGCCTCGTCGAGGAGCTCGGGGGCAGCGGCCATGACGATCGAGGTCTCGTAGCGGCCCGCGTGACACGCGCCGCTCTTGAACTCGGCAGACAGGGTGCGCGCCCACTTCTTCGTCAGCGGGCACGCGATGCTGAGCTTCTTGTCGAAGCCGGGGCGCTCCGTCAGCACCATCCGGATCGCCTCGTCGTGCGCCGGCTCGAGGTGGTTGTTCACGAGACAGACGTGCTTTACTCCCTGTGCGAGCAAGCCATCGACGATGGCGCCCACGTACGCCGTCAGCACGGGCGCGGGGATCGAGACCGCACCCGTGAATCCGGTCGCGCAGTCGGTGACACCGTAGCTCACGGCCGGCGCGACCACGGCGACCAGCGGGCCGCGGCGATCGAGCACCTCGCACGCGCGGACACACGCGGCCGCCGAGATCACGACGTCCGTGCCGAGTCCCAGGTGGGGCCCATGCGGCTCCGTCGAGCCGATCGGGACGAGCGCGACCACGGCACGCGGGCCCTCGATCAACCGCTGCAGCGTCGCGGTGGTGTGCCGAGCGATAAACTTTTCGCGAGTCATGACGGACCTGGTTCAGGGCTCGAGACGCAGCCGCTTCTTGTCGACTTTGCCACGATCGTTCTTCGGAAGCTCGTCGACGAACACGACCCAGCGCGGATACTTGTGCTTCGAGAGCCGGCCCTGCACGTGAGCCTTGAGCTCCGCCTCGAGCTCGCTGCGGCCGGCCGCCGTCGCGATCCGCGCCACTGCATCCGGGCGCAGCTCCACGACGGCCTTGGGCTTGGTGAGGCCTGCGTCCTCGGCGGGGATCACGGCCACGGCCGAGACCGCGGCGTGCTCGAGCAAGCAGTCCTCCACCTCGCGCGGCGCCACGAAGATGCCGCCGACCTTGAAGAGATCATCGGAGCGCCCCGAGAACCACAGGTAGCCGCGCGCATCGATCCGGAACAGGTCGCCCGTGCGGCACCAGTGGCCGTGGAACGTCTGCCAGCTCTTGTCGCGATCGCCGAAGTATCCGTGCGCGACGCTGTCGCCCTTCACCCAGAGCACCCCGATCTCGCCGACGGGGACGGGCTCCGCGCCGGCACCGACCGCATCCTCGGGCAGCACGCGCAGCTCGTACCCCTCGACGACGCGCCCGAGCGAGCCCGGCACGATGTCGCCGGGCCGATTCGAACAGTAGATGTGGAACATCTCCGCGCTGCCGATGCCGTCGTAGATCTCGGCGCCGAAGCGCGCGGTGAAGCGCCGCATCAGGGCCTCCGGCAAGGCTTCGCCGGCCGACAGGTGAAATCGTACGCACGCCAGATCGAGCCCGGGCTCGCCGCGTCCGCGCCGCTCGTCATCGAGGTCGAGCAGCTTGCCGAGCATCGTCGGGACGTTCGTGACGATCGTCGGCTGGTACCGCGCGATCGCAGCCGCGACGCTGTCCGCCGTCGGACGCTCGCTGAACAGGCCCACGGTCGCGCCGACCGCGAACGGAAACCAGAGGTTCGTCCCCGTCGCGTAGCCGAAGAACAGGCGGGGCACGCTCACGCAGACGTCGCCCGCGCGGTAGCCGACGGTGCCCTTCGCGAACACCTCGGTGTTGAACGCGAAGTCGCGGTGGGAGTGCATCGCCGCCTTCGACTTGCCCGTCGAGCCAGCGGTGAACAGCCAGATCGCAGGCTCGTCGCGACGCAGCGCGGGCAGCGGCGTCTCGAGCGTCATGCCCTCGCCCACCGCGTGGTGGAGGGTGCGCGCGATCGCCGTCTGCGTCGGCAGCTCGCAGTCGACCTCGACGTCATCGCCCGTCGGCGCGTCGGGGGAGACCAAGAGGTGCATCACGTCGGCGAGCGTGGCGAGGCGAGCCGCGAGCCCGGCCGCGACGAGGGGCGTGGTGACGACCACGGGCGCCCGCGTGTAGCTCGTGACGTACGCGAGGTCCTCGATCGGCGCGTGCGGGTTCCCCATCGCGACGACCCCACCCGCGGCGAGCGTGCCGAACAGTGCCCACACGAACGCGGGCGTGTCGGGCAGCGCGATGTACACCCGCTCGCCGGGGCGCAGCCCGTGCGCGACGAGCCAGCGGGCCACGGCACGCGAGCGCGCGGCGACGTCGGCGTACGTGTACTCGCGATCGCCGTAGCGCACCGCCACCACGGCCCCCTTGCCCTCGCGAAGCCGATCGAACAGGAAGTAGTCCGGGAGGTTCAGATCGTCGGCGAACGTGGGGATCACGAGCCGGCGGCTCCTTTCACGAGCGCGCGGCCGATGATCGTCCGCTGGATCTCGCTCGTGCCCTCGTAGATGCGCAGCGGGCGGACCGCGCGGTAGAGGTGCTCGACGATCGCGCCCGCCATCACGCCGCGGCCACCGAACAGCTGCACGGCGCGGTCGATCACGCGCGAAGCGGCCTCCGTCGCGCCGAGCTTGGCGATCGACACCTCGGTGGTCACGCGTGCGGAGGTCGTATCCTTGAGGTACGCCGCGCGCAGCACGAGCAGCCGCGCCGCATCGAGATCCACCGCCATGTCGGCGAGGTGGGCCTGCACGAGCGGCTGATCGGCGAGCGCCTTGCCGAACTGTCGGCGGTGCGTGACGAAGGCGATCGCCTCGTCCATCGCCCGCCGCGCCATCCCCACGGCAGCCGCGCCCACCGAGACGCGAAACGCATCGAGGGTCTGGAGCGCGAGCTTCATGCCCTGCCCGGTCTCCCCGACGCGCGCGGCGGCCGGGACCGCGGCCCCGTGGAGCGAGAGGGCCCCGATCGGATGCGCGGCCATCGCGCGCATGGGCTTCACGACCACCCCCGGCGCATCGAGCGGGACCCAGAACGCGGACAGGCCCGCCGTGCCGCGCGCCAGATCCTCGGAGGCCACCACCAGCGCGTGATCCGCGATGCCGAGGTTCGAGATGAAGAGCTTCTCGCCCGTGAGCTTGTAGCCGGTGCTCGTGCGCTCCGCGCGCGTCGCGATTGCCGCGACGTCGCTGCCAGCCTCGGGCTCGGTGAGAGCGAAGGCCGCGATCGCAGCGCCCCGCCGAAACGCCCGGAGCTCCAGCCGCTGCTCGTCCGTGCCCGCGCTCGCGACGGCGTAGGTGCCGAGGCCCTGCACGGCGAAGATGGAGTCCGCGCGGGCGGACGCGTACCCGAGCATCTCGCGCGCGAGGCACAGGGCCCGCGTATCGATGACGCGCGACTCGGGCACGACCAGCTCGAACAAGCGCGCACGGGCGAGCGCGTCGGCGGCCCCGCGATCGCGGCTACCCTCGTCGGCGTGCGCCTCGGGCAGCTCGAGCGCCTCGAATGTGGGAGCGGCCGCGCGCAGCTGCTCGGCGAGCGCGCCGTGGTGCGCAGCAAAGAACATCGGCAGATCGTCGCTCGACAGTCTCATCGGGTCGTGTCCGTCGAGCCCGCGCCCACGAATGCCGGGGGCCGCTTCGCCTTGAACGCGGCGTGGGCCTCCGCGAAGTCCGGATGCTGCATGCACAGCGCCTGCGCCTGCGCCTCCGCCTCGATCGCCTCGCCGAGCGCCATGGTGTGCTCGCTCTCGAGCATCTGCTTGGTCATCGCGTGCGCGAACGCGGGCCCGCGGGCGAGCCGGGTCGCCCACTCGTGCCCCGTCGCGAGGGCCGCCGCGCCGTCCGCCACCACCCGGTTCACGAGGCCGATCGCGAGGGCCCGCTCCGCCGAGATGCGCTCGCCGAAGAACAGCAGCTCCGAGGCGTGGCCGAGCCCCACGATGCGCGGCAGCAGGTACGTGATGCCCATGTCCGCGCCGCACAGCCCCACCTGCGGGAAGATGAAGCCGAACGTCGCCGTCGCCGCTGCGATGCGAAGATCCGACGCGCAGGCGATCACGGCGCCCGCGCCCACGGCGACGCCGTTGACGGCGGCGATGATGGGGCGCTTGCACGCGCGCATGCCCTCGATGAGTCGCCCCGTCGCGCGCGTGAACGCGAGCAGTGCCGGCGTGTCGCGTCCGAGCAGGTGCTTGATGATGTCGTCCTGATCGCCGCCCGAGCAGAACCCCTTGCCGCGGCCGGTGATCACGACGGCGCGCACGTCCGCGTGCCGATCGAGCGTCTCGAACGCGCCGGCCAGCTCCTCGTACACCTCGAACGTGAGGGCATTGAGCCGCGCCTCGCGATCGAGCGTCAACGTGGCCACGCCCTCGCGCGAGAGCTCGGAGTGAAACGACTTCGATTCGATCATGCTAGCCCGGCTCCTGGGCGGGCCCGTGGCCTGCGCCGATGTACGCGACCGACTGGATCTCCACGACGGCCGCCGGCTCGACGAGGGCCGCGACGGCGATGAGCGCCATCGCCGGGAAGTGCTTGCCCATGCGCTCGCGCCAGACCGCGCCGAGCTCCCGCTGCGCGGCCCGGTACGCCTCGATGTCGGTGACGAACACCGTCATCGTCGCGATGTCGACGGCGGTCCCGCCCGCCGCCTGCACGATCTCGAGGATGTTCTCGAGCGTCTGCGCGAACTGCGGGACGAGCCCGCCCTCCGGAAACTGCCGGCTCGTGTCCCAGCCGATCTGCCCACCCACGTGCAGCGCGTGGCCGGCGCCGATCCGGCCGTTCGCGTAGCCGCGGGGCGCCGGCCACGCCGGGACCACCACCTCGGGCGCGCTCACTTCAGCACCGCGCCGCCGTCGATCACGATCGTCTGCCCGTGGATTCCCCGCGCGTGATCCGCGCACAGCATCACGGCCGCGTGCGCCACCTCGTCGGGCGTGATCATCCGGCGCTGCGGACTCATCGCGGCGAGGCCCTGTTTCGCCTCGGCCTCCGTGCGGCCGGTCTTCGCCGCGATCCGCGCGACCGCCTCCTCGACCATGCGCGTGTCGACCCAGCCGGGACACAGCGCGTTGATCGTCACGCCCGTGCGCGCCAGATCGACGGCGAGCGCGCGCGTGAAGCCGACCATCGCGTGCTTCGCGGCGCAGTACGCCGCCGAGTAGCCGTAGCCCGAGACGCCGGCGTTCGATGCGATGTTGATCACGCGCCCCCAGCCGGCGGCGATCATCCCCGGCACGAGCGCGCGCGTGACGCGAAACGGCGCCGTGGCATCGAGCTCCATGATGCGGTCCCACAGCGCGTCCGTGGTCTTCTCGAGCGGCGCGCTCTCGGCCGCGCCCGCGTTGTTCACGAGGATGTCGACGCGCTCGAGTCCCGCCAGCATCGCGAGGGTCGCTGCGCGATCGAGCAGATCGACCACCTTGCCGACGCCCCCGATCGCGCGCGCGACGGCCATCACGTCGGGCTCGGTGCGTCCGCACACGACGACGCGCGCGCCGCTGGCCGCGAGCATCCGCGCGATGGCCTCACCGATGCCGCGCCCGCCACCCGTGACGAGCGCGAGCTTGCCCTGCAGCTGGGTTTCCATGGCTCGCACACTACATCTCCTCCTGGCTCGCTCGTACAGTCCCAGCGAATGAACGTCGAGCACCTCGAGACTCTCGATGCCACCGCCTCGGCGGAGCTGGTCCGCACCGGCCAGGCCACGCCCCGCGAGCTGGTGGATGCCGCGATCGCGCGCATCGAGCGGAGCAATGCCGAGCTCGGTGCCGTGATCGTCCCGCTCTACGAAAGCGCGCGCGCCGCCGCCGACCGTCCGGTCACCGGACCGTTCGCGGGCGTCCCGATCGTCATCAAGGATCTCGTCGCGACGGTCGCGGGCACGCCGCACGCGCAGGGTATGCTGCCCCTGAAGCAGGCAGGCTTCCGCTTCGCCGAGGACAGCCACCTGGTCGCGGCCCTGCGCCGCGCCGGCTTCATCGTCGTCGGCAAGACCAACACGTCCGAGCTCGGCATCCTCCCGTCCGCCGAGCCCCCCGCGTGGCCACCCACCAGGAACCCGCACGACCTCACCCGCACCACGGGCGGGTCGAGCGGCGGCTCGGCGTGCGCCGTGGCGAGCGGCATGGTCCCCGTCGCGCACGCGAACGATGGCGGTGGATCGATCCGGATCCCCGCGAGCTGCTGCGGCCTGTTCGGGCTCAAGCCGAGCCGCGGGCGGATCTCGTTCGCGCCCCATCTCGGGGACGTCAACGGCGGGCTCGTCAACGAGCATGTCGTGACCCGCAGCGTGCGCGACTCCGCGGCGATCCTCGACGTGCTCGCCGGCCCCCTCCCCGGCGATCCGTACACCGCGCCCGTGCACGTGGCCTCCTATCTCGGCGCGCTCGCCGAGCCCGTGCCCCCGCTGCGAATCGGTTACGCGACGCGCTATCTCGGCCCCGATGGCACGCTGGTCGAATCGCACGCGGACTGTGTCGCCGCGGTCGAGCACGCGGCCGCGCTGCTGCGCGCACTCGGTCATCATGTCGAGCCCCACGAGATCGCCGCGCTGCAGGACCCCGAGTGGGTGCCGCGCTTCCTCACGCTGTGGGCGGTCGGCGTCACGATGGAGCTCGACGAGGCCGCGCATCACCTCGGGCGCGCGATCGAGCCCCACGAGGTGGAGACGCTCACGTTCGCGATCGGCGAGCTGGGCCGCTTGGTGCCGGGCTCGAAGTACGCGGAGGCGTGGCGCTGGATCCACCGCGCGAGCCGCACCATCGCCGCGACGTGGGCCGACTACGACGTGTGGCTGACGCCGACCGTGACGACGCCTCCGCCGCTGCTCGGCACGTTCGGATCGCCGCCCGACGATCCGCTCGGCGGCATCTTCAAGGCGGCCGAGTTCGCGCCGTTCACCGCCCCGTTCAACGCCACCGGCCAGCCCGCGTGCTCGGTGCCGCTGTATCGCAACGGGGGCGGGCTGCCGATCGGCGTCCAGCTCGTGGGCGCCTACGGCCGCGAGGATCTCCTGCTCCGGGTCGCCGCGCAGCTCGAGGCCGCCCAGCCGTTCGTGCACGCGGCCACGCGCGCCTGACGCCAGAGCACCGGTGGCGCGACGCTCTGATGATTCGTCACATCTGTTGGTGGCTCACGGCGCCTCGTGCCCGGAACGCCTGGCCACCTGCGCCGAGAGGTCGAACCGCATGTCACCCCGGCGGACCACGGCGGACCCGGCGGACCACGGCGAACCCGGATGAACCCGGATGAACCCGGATGAACCCGGATGAACCCGGATGAACCCGGATGAACCCGGATGAACCCGGATGAACCCGGATGAA
>JAYSYE010000293.1:0-1643 GCA_043716635.1 Deltaproteobacteria bacterium
ACGCTCGAGCTCGGACCACATCGCGGCGGGACCGTAGCGCGGCGCAGCGCGACATGTAACGATCCTGCCCGATGAGGCAGCTCTCGCGCGTCCTGGCCATCACCGTGGCACTCGCGGGCTTGCGGGCTCCAGCGGTCGCGCGCGCGGATGACTCGACCCTGACCGCCCTGCTCGCCCGTACGAAGGCGGTCGCGAAGGAGGTCTCGAAGATCCGCGGCCTGCCCGTGAAGCGGGCGATCCCGAACGATGTGGTCGACCGCGCGGAGCTGAAGCGCCGCTTGCTCGCGCTGGCGGCCGAGGAGAAGACCCACGCGCAGACCGGCGCGGAGAGCCTCGCGCTGCAGCGGTGGGGCCTGCTCCCGCTCGGGACGGACTACGAGGCGATGCTCGTCGAGCTGCTGACCGAGCAGATCGCGGGCTACTACGATCCCGATACGAAGCGGCTGACGGTGTCGGAGAGCGCCGGCGACGATCCGCAGTGGGCGGAGATCGTGCTCGCCCACGAGATCGACCACGCGCTGCAGGATCAGTCGTTCGGCCTCGATGCCTTCCAGAAGGTCGCCGACGACGAGGGCGACGCGGAGCTCGCCCGGCGCGCGCTCGTCGAGGGGGATGGCGTCGTCCTCATGTACGAGGTGGTGCTGGCGCGCAAAGGCGCCGCTGCGCCGTGGTCGAACGTGGAGATCACGGAGAGCATCGCCAGGTCGATGGACACCCCGAGCGTGGGGCCTGCGGGTGCCGCGGGTGCGACGGGGACCGGCAGCGACGCGCTCGACCGGGCGCCGCTCGCCGTGCGCGAATCACTCGTGTTCCCGTACCGCGCGGGGTTCTCGTTCGTGGCTGCGCTGCGGCGGCGCCAGCCGTGGGCCGCGGTCGACGCGGCGTTCAAGCGCCCGCCACGCTCGACGGAGCAGATCATCCACCCCGAACACTACCAGGCCGACGACGTGCCGATTCCGCTCGCCATCGCCCCGCTCCCGAGCCTGCCGCCGACCGAGTACCGGCGCGCCCATTCGACCGTCTGGGGCGAGCTCGGATTCGACGTGTTCCTGCGGGCCCACGGCGTCGATCCGGCAGCCGCGGCGCAGGCGGCCGCCGGCTGGGGCGGCGATCGCGCGGTGACCTTCACGCTCACCGCCGACACCCGCGCCGAGACCGCCATCGGCATCGAGCGCAGCGAGTGGGACAGCGAGGCCGACGCGATCGAGGCTGCGGAGGCGCTCGTCCGCGGGTTCGATCACACGCTGGGGGGCGCTGCGATCGCGCGATCCGACCTGCGCACGACATGGTTCGCCGTCGACGGCACGCTCACCTGGGTCGAGCGTCGCGGCAGCGGCGTGGTGGTCGTGACCGGCGCCCCCGCGACCATGGCGGGCACGCTTCCAGGCGAGGTGTGGACCGCGAGCCCGATCAGGCCAGCAGCCACGGTTCGAGCGCGACGAGGCGGCTGACGTCGTGGACGTCGTCGCGCTGTAGCGGCACCTCGACCAGCAGGGTGGCCGCGCTCGCCGTGCGGAGCTGGGCGATCGCGCGCTGGTCAGCGACCGCGAGCGCCTCGAGCTCGCCATGGGCGACGGTGAGCGCCTCGGCCGCCATCGCGATCGACGTGGCCGACAGGCCGAGCGCGGCGACGCCGGCGTGGG
>JAYSYE010000294.1:0-1638 GCA_043716635.1 Deltaproteobacteria bacterium
CGCAGTTCGTGAAGGAGACGCCCGCCGAGCTCGAGCAGCGGATCCCCACGGTGTTCGATCTCGTCACGCCCCTGCTCGGGAACCTCCCCCCGATCACCGTGCCCGCGTTCGCGGGGTTCTCGCTGCAGGACCTGTCCATCCACAAGGTGACCACGGCGCAGGACGACTTCCTCGCGCTGTACGGGCGGCTCGGCGCCGGGCAGATGATGCGTCAGCTCGCGGCGACCGATCCGTTCGCGGCGACGGCCGTCCAGGCGATGGACCAGCAGCTCGCGAGCACGGCTCGCCCGGCGACCCCCACGAGCACCGCCGTCGCGCATCTCGCGCGCGTGGTGGTGCCCGACGCGCAGCACATCCGCGACTCGCTCGACGGAGTGGCCGGCGGCGCGATGCCCGAGGTCGTGTTCGCGGTCGACCGCGCCACGCCCACGGGACAGCCGCTCGAGTGGAGCTACAACCTGAACGGCGGCATGTGGCACGCGTTCGCGGCCCCCACCGCGGGCTCGTTCGTGGTCCGCGACCCCGCGTTCGCGTGGCAGGGCAACTACACCATCGGCCTCCAGTCGCGCGTGATCGGCGACTACCGGACCACGTCGGCGGTCTCGCAGGAGGACGTCGTGATCGACTCCGTCCCGCCGACGATCTTCGTGGCGAACCTCGTGGCCGACGACACGTCATTCCGCGTCCCGATCTTCGACGTCGTGGGCGGAGCGCACGTCGAGTACGCGTTCGGCACCCCGGGCACCGACGAGATGTCCCCGTGGACCGCCGGCAGCAGCGCGACGCTGGCGCGCACGGACGCCGAGCAGTACCTCGTGGACGGCGAGCTCGTCGTCTACGCCCGCGACGCGAAGGGCAACACCGCGATGGCGCTCGTCGCTCCGTTCAAGGTGCCGTTCCACGGCCAGGCGGGTCCTGCCGGGTGCGCCTGTGACTCGACGCGCGGACCGACGCCAGGCGGGCTCGTGCTCGTTCTCCTCGTCGGAGGTGCGTTCGTGCTGGGCGGGCGTGGCCGGCGCCGTCGCCGCGCGCTCGCCGGAGCGATGCGGTGGGCAGGCCTGGCCCTCGCCGTCTCGACGTTCCCCGCGTGCAGCTGCGGCAACCACGCCGCGGACCAGCCCTCGTGCGAGACCGTCGAAGACTGCGCGGCCTGCCCCGCCGGACAGATCGGGCTCTGCCTCGATCACATGTGCAGCTGCCAGGCGGATCTGACCGCGGGCCGCATCGGCCCGTACTCGGACGTCGCGGTCGCCCCCGATGGCACGATCTGGGTGTCCGCCTATGCCGAGTCCTACGGCGACCTCGTGGTCGCGAAGGTCACGGCGCCCGGTCGCATTCCCGACACCGCGTGGGAGTGGGTCGACGGCGTCCCCGATGGCCCCATCACGAAGCCCGGCTCGCCGTTCCGCCACGGTGTCGCGGAGGTCGGCGAGGACGTCGGCATGTACACGAGCATCGCGGTGGCCGCGGATGGCTCGCCGATGGTCTCGTACTTCGATCGCGACACGGCGTCGCTGAAGTTCGCGATCAAGCAGGGGGACACGTGGCAGATCCACACGATCGATACGGGCACCGGCGTGCTCGGCGAGACCGGGGGCCAGCTCGTCGGCATGTACTCGTCGATCTCGCTGCGCTCCG
>JAYSYE010000295.1:0-1635 GCA_043716635.1 Deltaproteobacteria bacterium
GCCGTCGCGGTGGGGTGCGCGTACAGCCACTTCCAGACGTCGAGCTCCACGAGTGCGGACCCCGCGATCTCGCGCGTGTTCCAGAACGTGTCGAGCACGCGCTGGCGGTTTGCCTCGGCACCGGCGTTCGGGCGGCCGAGCAGGATCCGGTCGCGCGCCTGGAACAGGAACGCGAGCGCCTCGGTGAACGCGGTGTTGGGGACGCCCGCGACGAGCGTGTAGTCGATGTCGTAGAGCGAGAACGTCTGTTCGACATTGTGGCCGAGCTCGTGGACGGCGATGTTGTAGCCCTTGTAGTCCATGCCATGCGCCTCGACGCGCGTGCGCAGGTGAGCCTTGTCGCCGCGCCGCTCCGCGCCCATGGCGTGCCCCGCGCCGCGCGAGGGATCGACGGCGATGTGCGCCGCGACGTACTTCGCACGCGCGGGCGTGAAGCCAAGGTCGCGCAGGATGCGCGGGATGTCGGTCGCGAACGCGGCTGCCGTCGGATACTTCTTGCGCGTCACCGCGTCGAGCTCGGACTCGGCCGTCTTCGTGGCGCCGAACTCGTACCAGAGGTCTTGCGGCTCGAGCGCGCGGCCGAGCTTGGCCTGGATCTCCGCCGCCGCCTGGGTGGCGAGCGGCGACTCCAGGATCTCGACGAGCATCGCGCGAACGCGATCCTCGGGCATCTCCGCCGCGTCGAAGGCCCGCGCGACGAGCGTCGGCGCGATCGGCGACACCTTGTCGATCGCCTGGGCGGCCTTGAAGTGCGCGAGCACGAGCTGCGCCCGGCGGTCGGCCTCTCGGTTGCCGTCGGCACCGGCGTCGCCCGTGGGCGCGATCCCCGGGGCAGCGGCCGGGGCGTCCGGCTCGAGCTCGGCAGCGGGCGTGACCGTGACCGCGTTCGTCACCGGGTTCCAGTCGAGCTTCGGGTTGTCGATCACCGCGGCGGGGATCGTCTGCGTGACGATGCGCTGCATCACGGCCACGATCGCCCGCTGCTTCTGCGGCCCGTCCGCATCGGCGTAGTTCGCCTTCAGCTCGTCGCGCAGGTTCCAGTGGCTGATGAGCCGCTTGCCGCTCGGGAACAGGCGCTTGCCGTCCGCCGCGAGCACGTGGTGCATCCACAGGTTGTAGCCCGCGATGTACGCGTCGGCCGTGACCTCGGCCATGGTCGCGGCCTGGGCGAGCTGGCTCGGCACGCGCGTGTCGAACCGGCCGGTGAGTCGCGCCTCGGCCCACTGCCGTCGCGAGAACGTGCGGCCCGAGGCGATGCGCTGGTCGAGCGTCGTGAGCGGGAAGTTCAGCAGCGCCGCGAACGCGACCTTCGTCTCGAACAGATCGTCGGTGACATGCGCGCCGCTGTCGTACCCCGCGAGCAGCGAGTCGACCGGTTGCATCGGGCCGGTGTCGACCTCGGTGTCCCAGCGCGCGGAGCGCCCGAGCTCGAGCACGTGACCGCGGATCTGCTCCATGATCGACTGCAGCCGCGTGAACAGGATCTCGAGCGCCGGGCCCTCGGGCAGGAACTGCGCGACGCAGAACGCCTCGAGGTCACCATCGCTCGCGCGCCACATCGCGGCCGCCTGACGCACGCCGCGCTCGATGCGCGCGCGATCCGGCTCGCCATGCTTCGCGATGGTCGCTGCGATG
>JAYSYE010000296.1:0-15732 GCA_043716635.1 Deltaproteobacteria bacterium
CGCAAGTATACCGCCGGTTGGGGCATACTCGGCCGCACCATGGGAATGCGTGAAACCGAGGGGTCGCTGCGTGCGTACCTGTTGCTCGCCGGCGTCATCGGGGTGGTTCACTCGCTCGCCGACCTCTCGACCGCGCGCGTCCTCACGGACTACGGCATTCCGGCGGGCAGCGTGGCGGTCCTGGTGGCGCTGCTCGTAGCGAGCGTCGCGGTCGCCGTCGGCTACGTCGTCGCGGGAATCCGCCTGAAGGCGGTGTTACCGCTGGGCGCGCTCTGGGTGCAGCGCGTGTTGCTCGCCGGATTTATCTTGTCCCTCGTCCAAGGCGTGTTCGTTGCGACCGTCGTCGCGTACGAGGCGCCGATCGGCGCCGTCATAGGCGCCTTGGTCGCGATGGCCGTCACGAGTTACTTGCTGGTGAACGTACGCCGGCTCGTCGCCGCGGCGCGAGAGCGTGCCGGAGCACCGGTCGCAGTCGCGAATCGGTAGGGCTCAGCCCGCGGCTTTGTTCTCGAGGACGAGCTCGGGGCGGGCGCGGTTGACGACCACATCCTTCGTCACGACGCACTCCTTCACGCCGGTGAGCGACGGGATCTCGTACATCACGTCGAGCATCACCTCTTCGAGGATCGCGCGGAGGCCGCGGGCGCCGGAGTTGCGCCGCGAGGCCTCCTCGGCAATCGCCTTGAGCGCGTCGGGCCGGAACACGAGCTTGACGCCCTCGAGCTCGAACAGCCGCTGGTACTGCTTCGCCAGCGCGTTACGCGGCTTCCAGAGCACCTCGGTCAGCGCGTCGACGTCGAGCTGGTCGCACGACACGAGCACCGGCAGGCGCCCCATGAACTCGGGGATCATGCCGAACTTCACGAGGTCGTCGGTGCGGGCCTCGCGCCGGAGCGCGTCCTTGTCGTCCTCGGCCGTCGAGACCGAGGCGCCGAAGCCGAGCCCGCGCTGTCCCGTGCGGCGGCGAACGATGTCCTCGAGCCCGTTGAACGCGCCGCAGCAGATGAACAGGATGTCCGTCGTGTCGATCTGGATCAGCTCCTGCTGCGGACGGTTCCGCGCGCCGTCCGGAGTGATCGTCGCCGTCTTGCCCTCGAGGATCTTGAGCAGCGCCTGCTGCACGCCCTCGCCGGAGACGTCACGCGTCGGGGACGGGCTGCCGCCCTTGCGCGCGATCTTGTCGATCTCGTCGATGCAGATGATTCCGCGCGCGGTCTTCTCGACATCGCCGCCGGCGGCGCGGAACAGCGCCTTCACCACGCTCTCGACGTCCTCGCCGACGTAGCCGGCCTCCGTCAGCGTGGTCGCATCGGCGATCGCGAACGGCACGTCGAGCTTCTTCGCGAGCGTCTGGGCGAGTAGCGTCTTGCCCGACCCCGTGGGCCCGATGAGCAAAATATTGCCCTTCTGCAGCTCGACGTCGCTCGCCTTGCCGCGGAGCCCGATGCGCTTGTAGTGGTTGTAGACCGCGACGGCGAGCGCGCGCTTGGCCTCGGCCTGACCGACCACGTACCGGTCGAGCTCGTCCACGACCGCGCGTGGCGGCGGATACTTCGGCCGCTCCGACGCCTCCTCCTTCGCGAGGATGTCGTTGCACAGAGTCACGCACTGGTCACAGATGAAGACACGCGGGCCGCTGATGAGCTTCCTCACCTCGCGCCGCTGCTTTCCGCAGAAGGAGCAGTGGAACTCTTCCATCCGGCCCCAATTCTTACATAGACGTGGGGCGAGGCAACAGCGGCGGCGCGTGTTCTGCGCCCCGTGATTGGGTAGGTCGGCCTCGCCCTTGAATGATGACGCGCCGCGCGGGATCACTGCGGGGTGCGTATCGTCGTGATCTGTGCGGAACCCGACGTCGCGAGTGACCCGGGTTCGGTCCCGGCGATCCTCGGCGATCTCGGGTGCCGGATCACGCTCGTGCGCTTCGATCTGGGCGGGCTGGAGGCGGTCGCTGCGGGCGAGCGGCCGCCCACGGTCATCGTGATCGAGGCGGGTGACGACATCCCGCGGGCCCACCGCAGCATCAAGCGCCTGCGCGACGACGGGCCGCTCGCGGAGGTGCCGATCTTGCTGGCAGTGACCGTCGCCCGACTCCCGGCGCTCGATTTTTCGGTCGGCTTCGATGATTTCGTCCTGATGCCGATCGTGCCCGCTGAGCTGTACGCGCGCGTGCGGCAGCTCGACTGGCGGACCGCGACCTTCGGGAGCGACGAGGTGCTGAAGATCGACGACCTGGTGATCGACGTGCCCGGGTACGAGGCGCGGCTCGGCGGGCGGCGCCTCGAGCTGACGCATCAGGAGTTCGAGCTACTCAGGTTCCTCGCGCAAAACCGAGGCCGGGTCTTCACGCGCGAGGCGCTGCTCGAGCGGGCCTGGGGCTATCGGTACGCGGGCGGCACGCGCACGGTCGACATCCACGTACGGCGCGTGCGCAGCAAGCTCGGCGATGCCGGCTCGCTCGTCGAGACGGTTCGCAACGTCGGCTACAAGCTGAGGGGCTGACGCGAGCAGGGCCGGGCGGAGGGGGCCCGCGGCGGACGGCGGACGGCGGACGCGGGTGTCGGTGGCGCTGCGGCGCGATTGCACGGTAAAGTTCCTGAGTAGTGGGTGGGCGTGCCTCGATCGTTGGCGCTGCGGCAACGCACGTCGGAAAGGTGCGCGAGCACAACGAGGACTCGCACTGCTTCGATGCCGACAAGGGCATCTTCATCGTGTGCGACGGCATGGGCGGGCACGCGGCGGGCGAGGTCGCGAGCGAGATGGCCATCCTCACGATCCGCGCCGCCTGGGCGAGCCAGGAGACGCAGCAGCTCGTGGACATGTGGACCGAGCGTGGGTCCCCGGAGGCTCGGCAAGAGCTGCTCGCGCGCGTGCGAGCCGGTGCTGCCAAGGCGCACGAGGCGATCGTGGCGGCGGGGACCGCGGACCAGGCGAAGTCGGGCATGGGGACGACGCTCGTGGGCGCGCTCGTCGTCGGCAGCGAGCTCATCTTCGCGCAGGCCGGCGATTCGCGCGCATACCTCGTGCGCGACGGCATCGCGATGCAGCTCACGGAGGACCACACCCTGCTCGCGCGCCTGCTCGCGGCCGGCATCGAGGTCGACGTGACCGGCGAGGGCGCGCGATTCCGCAGCATGCTGACCAACGCGCTGGGCATCGGTCAGGAGAGCAAGATCACCACGTTCGCGGTGCCGCTCGCCGATGGCGACAGGTTTCTGCTCTGCAGCGATGGCATCAGCGAGTACGTGCCCGAGTCCGAGGTCGGCACCGTGCTCACGACGCAGGCGAGCCCGGCACGCGCCGCCCAGAAGCTCGTCGAGCTTGCGCTCGCCCGCGGCGGTGCCGACAACGCGACCGCCGTCGTGGTCCGGGTGCTCGAGGCAGGGGAGCAGCCCCAGCCCGCCGCGCAGCTGAAGCGCGAGAGCGAGGTGATCGCGAGCTCGCCGCTCTGGGGCCGGCGGATGTCGCCGCAGGGGCGGTTGCGCGCGCTCCGGATCGCGATGCCGCGGGAGCTCGCGGTCGGCGAGCGCGTCCCGCCGCACTCGATGGGGGACCGCGTCGCGTGGATCCTCCTCGAGGGGGAGCTGGAGCTCGACCACGCGCCGGTCCGGCCCGGCGCGTGTCTGTACCCCGAGTCACTCGCGGGCATCGGCGCCGTGCCCGACCGCGACGGGCAGGCGACCGTCGTCAAGGCGGCGCGCGTCCTCGGGTTCCGGGCGGATGACTGGCGCGAGCTCTGCGCCGACGACACCGAGCTCGGCGAGGTGCTGCAGGAGGCGCTCGCGCAGCTCCTCGAGTCGCGCGGGGTCATCGTCGCGCAGGCGCCATCGCGCGAGGAGCGCCCTCACACCTCGTCCGAGGTCGCGGAGCCGCCGCCGCCGGTCGCAGCGGTCGGGCCTCCCGGGCCGCCGCCGCCCCGCTTCATCGATGCTCCGACGGTGAGCGAACGGCGCCCTCGCACCGATTCCGGTCAGCTCGACGCGGAGGTTGCCGGCTCGGCCGCCACCCCGTCGTCGGGAGTTCCCGTGACCGCCGAGGACCGCGAGCTCACGCCGTCGACGGGGATCCCGATCGCCGCGCCGGAGCCGCGGCGCACGCCGACGAGCCCGCCCCCGTTGCCGAGGCGTGCGCAGACCGAGCCCGGCGTGGCGGCGCGCGCACGGCCGCCGAGCCGGCCTCCGCCAGGCATGGAGGGCACGGAGCCCGCCCCGCCGACCCGACCCTCCGCCCCGGCGTTCGCACCGTCCCGACCGGGCGCGAATGTGGTGCCGCGCCGGGCCACGCCGATGTCCGGCCTGTCGACGGTGTCGGCGCGCTCCGGTCCCGGCCCGAACCTGCCGCCCGCACCGACCCACGATGCGCCGACCGTACCGCGCGCGTCGTCCCCGCCGTTCGCGAATACGACGACCTCGAACGCGCCACCAGCGAGCGCGCCGCTCCCGGGAGCGCCGATGGTCGACGCGCCGACGGTCACGCGCACCATGCCCATCCCGAGCGCCGCGTTCCGGCCCGCCCGCGCTGCGCCGCCGCCGGTCGGAGTGCCGATCGCCCCCACGGGCCCCGGCGGAACGATTCGGTCGATGCCGGCGATGCCGCGGTTGCCGGCCTCGCTGCCGCACCTGTCACGACCACCAGCGATCCCGTCGGTCGTGCGCCCGCCGCCCACGCCACCGCATCGTGTCACCGCACCGCTGCCGGCCGTGCCCGCTCCGGCGCCCGACGCGGTGGCGGTCCCCCCGAGGGCCGAGCTCGACCCCACCGATCCCGATTCCGACAGCACACCGTCGGGCGCGCGCGCCAAGCGCGCCTCCGACGGCTGGGACGATTAACCCCAGGGCTCGGCTGAGATGATCCCGGATCGCCGAGCATCTCGCGCGAGGCCGAGGCGCGCGGGAGCCCGATACCGGGCGTACCCCACGAGCACGCAACGACGGCATCCCGTGAGATGCGACGGCGAGGCGGGTCAGCACGGGTAAGCCCTGGGGTCGCCTCGCCACTCGTCAATTCAGGCTGACCGGGAAGTCGACCTGGGTCGGGAGCCCGGCGGCCGGGAAGTGGAGCTTCGCGAGCGCGCGCTGGGTGCACGCGAGGAGCCCGTGCTCGAACAGGTAGTGCGGGGCACGCACGCGGCTCTTGGCGACGCGACCGGTTCCGTCGACGATCATCTTGATCGAGATGGTCGAGCGGAGGTCCGTGCCGGTGGCGCCCTGCACGACGCAGTCCCGCACGCCGCCGGCCTGAGTGGCAACCGTGGTGTCGATCTCGTTGTCGTCGAGACGGCGCGTGTCCCCCGCGGCCATGTCCAGCTTCTGCGGCGGGAGCGCCACGGCATCGCCTCGCCACTCGAGCCGGCGATCAGCGTCCGTGAGCGCGGCGGCAGCGGGCTCGTCGGGACCGTCGTCATCGGCGGTCGCGGTGGTGGCGCTGGTGGTGTCATCGCCGGAGCGAGGTCGCGGGCCATGCTTGTGCTTGCGCTGCGGCTTGGCCGGCACCCCGGCGTCGCCCGGGGCGACCGCGATCGTCTCGACGGCGGACGTGGACGCCGCCATCCCGTGGTCCCACGGCCGGCGCAGCGCGAGATACATTCCCGCGGCCCCGACGCTCAGGCCAATGACGACGCCGATGACGACGCCGAGCGAACCACGCACCCCGAACTTGTACCATGCGACTGCGCGTCCCACCGTCGGGGCCCTCGGCGGCGTCGCCCTCGCCGTCGCCGCGATCGCGACCGCGCTGCTCGTCGGATCGATCGCGATCGTCGCGGGTGCGTCGCTCGTCCCGGCACTCGCGATCGGCCAGCTCGCGATGCTCGCGACGACCGCGCTCGCCGTCCGCGCGATGCACCCGGACGGGGCGACGACGCGCCTCGGGTTCGGCCGACCGCCGGGGCGAGCGGTCGTGGGCGCGCTGCTCCTCGGCGCGACCGCCTGGTACCTGAACCTCCGCGTCGCCGTCGCGCTCGCGCACGCCTGGCCGTGGACCCAGACCGGCGCGGGCGCGCTCCAGTCGCTCGCGACCGAGCCCGCCCTGGGATGGACGCTCGTCGCGGTCGCGCTGCTCCCCGCCGTCTGCGAGGAGGTCGTGTTCCGCGGCGTGCTCGCGCGTGGGCTGGCATCGCGCCTCCGGTGGCCGGTCGCGGCCGGCCTCTCCGCGCTGCTGTTTGCCGCGTATCACATGAACCTCGCGCAGCTCGCGCCGACCCTCCTCCTCGGCTTCCTGTACGCGGCGATCGCGATTCGCGTCCGCTCCGCGGTGCCGACCATGCTCGCGCACCTGATCAACAACACCGCCGCGATCCTGCTCGCGCGCGAGGAGGGCGCCCCCCTCGCGCGGATCCTCGACTCGTACCCGCGACTCGCGCTCGCCAGCGCCGTGGGCGTCGCGACCGCGGGGCTCGTCCTCGGGCTCACCAGCGTGCCCCACCGGCGCATTATTTAGGTGAGATCGCCTACATGCGGGTACCGGATTGGATGCTCTGCTACACTTGAACCGTGCCCGACCCGAAGCGAGTCCTCTGGTACCTGCGCAAGGTGCCGTTGCTCGCTGACCTGGGGCCCGACGCGATCGCGCGGATGGCGGAGCGCGTGGAGCTGCGCGAGGCGCGGCGGCGCGATGTCATCTACCTCCCCGGCGACCCCGGCCGGTCGCTGTTCTTCGTCCACGGCGGCCGGATCAAGGTCAGCAAGGTCACGCGCGACGGCAAGTCGCTCACGCTCGCGTATCACGGGCCGGGCGAGCTGTTCGGCGACTCGTGTCTGCTCGACGGTGGTCCGCGCACCGAGATGGCCGAGGCCGTCGAGAACGCGCTGCTCTCGGAGGTGGATCGCGCGCATTTCGAGGAGCTGATCCACAGCCATCCCGCGCTCGGTCTCGCGATGACCCGGCTGCTGATCGTCCGCCGGCGCGAGCTCGAGAACAAGGTCGAGGCGCTCGTGTTCCGCGATGTCTCGAGCAAGCTCGCCGAGTTGCTCGTCAAGCTGGGCGCGGAGTACGGCGTCGACGACGCGCGCGGCACCCTCGTCGCCCTCAAGATCACGCACCAGGAGCTCGCGAACCTCATCGGCTCGACGCGTGAAACAGTCTCGCTCACACTCTCGCAGTTCAAGCGGCGTCGGTTCATCCAGACCGAAGGCCGTAAGGTGATCATCTCCGACGCGGACGCACTCCGCGCGCTCTACTGAGGTCTCATGTCCGTCGGTCTCTTTCTCGGCATCCGTGCCGCCTATTCACCCGATGACGCCGAGCGTTACCTCGCCGCCGTGAAGGCTGCACTCGCGTCCTCCGAGCTCCCCACGTACGACGAGCCGTGGGACGCCGAAGCCGGCGAGGCGAAGTACAACCAGCTTCGCGCCGCCGCACGCACGAAGCTCGACGTGCTGAGCCCTGCGCTGCAGCCCCTCGCGCGGATGATCGTCCGTGCGCGCGGCGCGGCGGCGGGCCCGTTTCGCGACTTCTCGCTCGCGACCGAGCGGATCTTCGTGCCAGGCGACTTCCCCGAGCGCGTGGATGCTCCCGGGGTCCCGTCGCGGAGCCTGTGGTCGACGGGCGCGCTGATCGCATCTCTGAAGAGCGCGGCTCTCGCGATCGGGCTGCCGCTCGTGTCGGGCGAGGTCCCGCCGCTGATCCTGCCGAAGATCGACAAGGGGCGGAAGCTGTCGAAGAACGACCCGGTCTCGCAGGACGAGGACGAGAACGGCTACACGATGCTCGGTCACTTCCGGCCGACCTGGCTCGCGCTCGCGGAGTTCGCGCGGGTCGCGCACCAGCAGAAGCTCGCGCTCGCGCTCAGCGCCGGCTGAGCATCGCGCGGGCGAGGTCGAACGCGCTTCGCATCGAGGTCGCGCGGGCCCGGCCCGTGCCGGCGATGTCGTACGCCGTGCCGTGATCGGGGGACGTGCGCACGATCGGCAACCCGAGCGTGACGTTCACCGCCTCGTCGAAGTCGACGAGCTTGACCGGGATCAACCCCTGGTCGTGATACATCGCGACGACCGCATCGTAGCGGCCGGCGAGGGCGTCGCGGAACACGGCATCGGGCACGAGTGGGCCCGCGAGGGCCGCCGGGGGCAGCGGGGTCAGCGCCGGCGCGATCACGTCGCGGTCCTCGGTGCCGAGGAGCCCGCCCTCGCCGGCGTGCGGGTTCAGCCCGAGCACCCCGACGCGGGGCGCGGCGATCCCGAAATCGCGAACGAGCGACGCGACGAGCAGCTCGAGCGTGCCGCGCAGGGACGCCGTGGTGAGCGTGGCCGAGACCGCGGCCAGCGGAACGTGGATCGTCGCGAGCGCGACCTTCAGCCGGGGGCCGGCGAACAGCATCACGACGTGCGGGGCGCCGAGGCGCGCTGCGAGCAGCTCGGTGTGGCCCGGGAACGCGAAGCCCGCGCGCCGCGCCCACGTCTTGGAGATGGGCGCCGTGACAAGCCCGGCGAGCTCGCCGCGCGCGGCCGCAGCCACGGCGGCCTCGAGGTAGCCCACCTGCGCGGCACCGCTGTGCTCGTCCGGTGCGCCCGCGCGAGCGGCGTCGCCCACGCCGTCGCCGCGCACGTCGAGGTCTGCAGGCAGCGTGACGCCCATCGCGCGGGCGCCGCGCTCGAGGGGGGCCCGATCCCCGTACACCACGA
Source organism: Deltaproteobacteria bacterium (assembly GCA_043716635.1). Lineage (GTDB taxonomy): Bacteria > Myxococcota_A > Polyangia > Haliangiales > Haliangiaceae > JABFXX01. Next base: position 8,622 of record JAYSYE010000296.1, read on the forward strand.
CGCTCGCGCGCTCGGACGCCGAGAGCTGCGCGAGCGTGGCGGCCGTGATCTCGGGGCCGATGCCGGCGGGGTCGCCGATAGTGATGCCGATCCGCGTGGTCGCTGTCACGCGCACAGCGTACCCGGGTTGCGCCGACGAGTCTGGCCTTGCGGGGAGCCCCGAAGTCGGACAACCCTAGTGGATGCGGGCACTCGAAGCGGTCGTGCTCGCCAGGCTCGCAGGGCTCGTGGGGCTCGGGATCACCGGCGGGCTGGCGGCCTGCGGGGCCACCGCGCTGCCCATGGACGCGCAGCCCGTGACCGCGGCCGTGATCACGCCCGTGGTCGCCGGCCACGAGCTCGGGCTGTTCCCCGGCGAGTCGATGACGTTCGAGGTGAAGCTCGCCGGCGTGCTGGTCGGCGAGGCCGAGCTTGCCGTCGGCGAGCTCGGGGTCGTCGATGGCCGCGAGGCGGTCGTGGTCAGCTCGCGCGCGGCGACGGCCGGCGTGGCCGCGTTCGTGAAGGCGATCTCCGACGAGTCGACCTCGACGATCGATGTCGCGACCGGCCACCCGCTCGCGGTGTCGACCGAGGTCCACATGGACGGCAAGAAGGTGACCTCGCAGTCCACGTTCACGGGCACGCACGCGAAGGTGTCGTTCCAGCGCGACGACGGTGCCGCGCACGACTACGAGGTCGCGTTCGGGACCGCCGAGCTGTTCGATGCGCATGGTGCGATGGCGGCGATGCGCGGATGGAAGGCGCCGACGGGGACGCGGCGCACCGTGTACGTCGTCGGCGGCCGCCGGCTGTGGCGCGTCGACATGACGTACGGCGGCGAGGCGAGCATCGGGACCGCGCTCGGCAATCGCCGCGCGGTGGTGATGGACGGGCTCTCGTATCGCGCGCGCCGCGACCTCACGCTCGAGTCCGACAAGCCCACGCGCACATTCCGCGTCTGGCTCTCTGATGATGGCGACCGCGTCCCGCTGCGACTGTCCGCGACCACGGAGCTCGGGGACATCGAGATGACGATGCTCGAGTATCAGCGCCCGTAGGCGGGGGCCACAGAGCGTGTGAGTCGGCGTGGCTGCCGCCCGTGGCTGACGTCAGTGGCTGACGGCGCCGTTGAAGCGCGGATCGCCGCTCGCCGACAGATAGATCTCGTAGGTCTGGAGCGCGAGCCCGGCGGGTACGCTGAAGTCCTGACGGAACACGCCGTCCGGACCGGTGACCGCGCGGCCGATCGCGACCGAGTGCTCGCCGCCGCCGCCCGCCGGCGCCACGAACACGTCGATCACGTGATCCGGGAGCGGCTTGCCACCCGAGAGCGCGCTGCCCTCCACGTGCACGAGATCGCCGCGATAGGCGGACTCCGCGGCCAGCGTGACCTCGAGCTGGACGTCGCGCTTCTTCGGATCCGGGGTCACGGTGGGTAGGCCCGGATCCGGCTTGATCTGATCCGGGGGCGGCGTCGTGCCGCTCGCCCGGTTGAAGTCCAGCTTGCCGTTCGCTCCGGCCGCGCCGCCGCTGCCGTTCCCTGCGGTGCCGCCGCCGAGGCCGACCGAGTCGTAAGAGCCGCTCGGTGGCGAGTCGTCGAGCGACTTACGCTTGTCGGCGAGCTGCTGCGTCGTGAGTCCCTTCACGTCGCCGTTCAGCTGCGTGTAGTTGTTCGCGTAGGCCTTCGGCTTCTCGAACGGATCCTCCGAGCGCGGTCGGTGAAGCGTCTTGCCGTCGGCGCCGGTCACGTCCATCTGCAGGGCGGCGCCGCCGAGGTCGATGCGCATCCACCCACTCTCGGGCATCCACACCTCGGCGAACGCGTGGGCCTCGTTCTGCACGTACCGCGCAGGGACGCCGAGCGCGATCGCCGTGATCGCGAACGCGAACGCGCGATGGCGACACACGCCGAGCTGCGAGTCGCAGAGATCGCGATAGAGGTTCCCGGACGTCGGGGGCAGCGTGCCCTCGTGAAACTCGCGGAAGTAGCCGACGAGCTTGTTGAACGCGACCGGCAGCGACATGTCGGAGTCGATGCCGATCCGGTGCAGCGTGATCATCGCCTCGCGCTTCACCGCGGCCGGCAACGGATGCAGCAGCGCGGGAGGCGTCGCGCTCGCGACCAGGCGCGGCGTGTAGCGCGCGCGTATCGGCAGGGCAGGGGCGAAGTATCCCGCGTTCGCATCGGCGAGGAACACGAGGCGGTACGTGCCCTTCGCGGTCTTCGCGGCCGTCCGCACGAAGAAGTTGTCGGCGCCGTCCTTGCTGAACGCGAGCGCGATCGCGGGCTTCGTCTCGTACGACAGGATGCGCATGTCGGGCGCGACGCTCGGCAGCGCGACGGGCACACCGGGCTCGAGCTGGACGAGCATCGAGCCCCAGAAGCGGTCGCGCGACTTGTCCGTGGCCCCCCCGACGGGCACGTCGACCGGCGCGGGCGTCGCGACGACGAGCACGAAGTCCTCGGTCGCGAGGTCGAGCGCGCTCATCCGCTTGAACGGGAGGACGTCGGGGTTGAAGACGCTGGCGTAGTGGAGCTTCGGGTCCGTGCCGGTGTTGGGATCGGCGCCCATCTTCGTGGTGCGGTCGGCGCCGAACCCGCCGGCGCCGAGCACCGGCTCCGCGTCGGGCCTGGCCCCCGCGCCGGGCGCGTCAACGGCGGGCTTGGGTAGCACCTTGTCGCCGGCCGCGAACGCCGCGGGCTGGCGGCCTCCCGGTGCGCCACCGGAGCCGACCGCGTCCCCACCCACCAGCGGCATGTCGAGATCGGTGCCGCTCACGTGGAGCAGCTCGTGAAGGGTCGGCGCGACCGCCGGCGCATCGGCGCTCGCGCGACGGCTCGCCACCACACCGGCCACGCCCAGCGCCGCGATCACGCCTCCCAGGACAGCCCGCTTCATCGCCATCAGCATGACACGCGCCCGCGCGCCGTGTTGCTATCGACCCGTGGCGGTCGCGCAGATTTCGGGTGCGCTCCCCCGACGCGACGAGGAGCGAGCCCTGATGATCGCCGCGGGCGGTGTGTTCGCGCTCGCGAGCGCGGGGGCGGCGATGAGTGCCGCTGCGGCGGACGCGATGTTCCTCGCCGAGGTCGGGCCCGCGCATCTCGGGACCGCGGTCGCGGGTTCGAGCGCCCTGCTCGCGGTGGTGCTCGCCGTCGTCGGCGGGCTCTCGGACCGCATGGAGCGGCGTCGCGTCCTCGCCGGGCTCGCCGCGGTGTCCGCGATCGCGCTGGTCGCGCTGGCGCTGCTGTCGGCGGTCATGCCGCGCCTCGCGGCGATCGCGACCCTCGTCGGCGGCAAGCAGCTCGCCGCAGCGACCGACCTGTCGTTCTGGGTCGTGATCGGCGAGCGCCTCGATGCGCGCCGCAGCCGGCGGATGCTGCCGCTGCTCGCGGCGACGGGCGGCGCCGGGGCGGTGATCGGCTCGCTCCTCGTGATCCCGATGGCGGCTCTGCTCGGCGCACGCGGTGTGCTGGTCGGCGCCGCCGCGCTCCTCGCGCTCGCGAGCGCGGTCACCGCACGGATCGCGGCCACGCGGCGGCTCGCCACCGCCACCCGCGTCACCGGGGCCATGATCGTGCGATCGTGGCGCGAGGGCGCGCGCGCCGCGCGCATGCATCCGCTGGCGCGTCAGCTCGCGGTTGTCGTCGCCGCCGCGGGTATGTTCGGCGCGCTGTCGTACTTCGCGCTCGGAGTCGCGGTCGCGCGCAGCGGTCACCCGGCCGGGCCGGGCGTCACCGACGAGGCGGCCGCGGCGCACTTCGCGGCCGTGCTGGGCGCGGTGCGGGGAGTGGGGCAGGGGCTCACGCTGGGCGTGCAACTCGTGCTTGCGCCGCGGGTGCTCGCCCGCCTCGGGCCGGGCCACGCGCTGCTGCTCGCGCCGCTCGTCGCGATCGCGGCGGGGGCGGGGCTGGTGATCGCGCCCCTGCTCGCGGTCGCGATCGCGATGCAGCTGCAGGCCCGGGTGATGGACGGTGGGATCGAGACGCCCGCGGAGAAGCTCGCGCAGACCCTGCTCCCCGTCAGCGTGCGCGGCCGGGTCGCGGGGTTCCTCGACGGCACGGCGAAGCGCGTGGGCGCGATCGCCGGGGGCCTCCTCGCGGCGGTAGTCGGCGGGATGCCGGCCGCGATCGCCGTCGCGACGCTGGTCGCAGCCCTCGGCTGGCTGCTCGCGGCCGCCCGACTCTCGCGCACGCTGCCGGCGCTCGCCGTCGCGGAGGTCGAGCGCGATGCCACCGATGCCGCGGAGGCGGTCGATGCGCGGACGCTCGAGGTGCTCGCGCGCGAGCTCCACGGTCCCGACCGCGCGCGCGCCGCCGAGGTGCTAGTGCGGCTCCACGATGCGGGGCGGGCGGACGCGGTGACACCGCTCGCGCGGGCGGCCACCGTCGCGCGGCGCGATGACGGTGGCGACCGTGCCGTCTGGAGCGCGCTCGCCACCGTGCTCGACGAGCCCGCCCGCGAGCACGGTCCGGCGCTCGCAGCGGCGCTCGGGAGCCTCGGGACGCAGCCGGCCCCCGGGCCCGACGTGCTGTGCGAGCTGGCCGTGCGCGCGGTCGGGCTCGCCGGCGGCGTCGACGCGGCGGTGCTGTCGCCGTGGCTCGTGCACTCCTCGCCAGCGGTGCAGCTCGCCGCGACCATCGCCGTCGAGCGACTGCGGGCCGCCGGGTGGGACGCGGCCCATCCCGAGCGTCTGGAGCTGCTGGCCGATGCGGTGCGCGACGGCGCAGCGCTCGCCCGCGTCGCCGTCGACGAGCTGACCGTCGAGCTCGCCCGCGCCCGCGTCGAGCGGCGCACCGAGCCCGCGCTCGCGACCGCGCGGGTGCTCGTGCGCGCACTGCGCCGTGGCCGCGGCGATCTGGCGGGCCGGTTTGCGGCCTCGACGAGCCTCGCTCGGCTCGTGGAGTGGCAGCGTGGCGAGCGCAGCGCGGAGCTCGCGCTCCTGCGAGCCGAGCTGGTCGAGCTCGCGCGCGGTCACCTCGATCACGCGGGCGCGCTCACGGGCGCGGCCGATGCCTCCGAGGCTGCGGCGGCGATCGCCCTGCTCGCGGCGTTGCTGCTGGGTGCCGACGTGATCGAGCCCGACGACCTGCGCCGCTTCACCGGCGCGCTCGGCGAGCCCGACGATGCCGTGCGCGGAGCCGCCGAGGTGGCGCTGACGGCGCTGGGCGCGACCGCGGCAGGCGAGCTCGTCGAGACGGCTGCGTGGGGGCGCCGCCGCGCTCGCGACCGGTCGGCCGCGCTACTCGCCGCGCTGCCGATCACCAAGGCCACGCTCGATCGGCTCGTCGAGGCGGAGCTCGAAGAGCTCGACCGCACGCATGCCGCGATCGCGGGCATGTCGGCGCATCCATCCGGCCCGGGCAGGGCGGGGTCGGGAGGGGCGGTGCCCGACGGCGGGGCGGACGCCTTGCTCGTGCGTCGGCTCGAGGAGCGGCTCCGCGAGATCGCCCACACCGTCCTGCTCCTCGTGGCGGCGCGCCAGCGGTCGCCGGCGATCGCGCGCGCGGCTGCGGCCTGGAGTCACGCGCACGATGCGCACGAGCGCGCGCGCACGCTCGCGGTGGTCGAGACCGCATTGCCGCGTGCGCTCGTCGTCCGGCTCGTCGACACGGTCGACGTCCTCGCAGCCGCGGATCGCGCGGCGCTGCACGCCCGTGCCGGCCACGCGGTGCCGACCCGTGGCGAGGTGCTGCGGCTCGAGCTCGGGGGTCGCGACCGGCTCTCGCGCGCCCTCGCGGTGCACGCGCTCGGGGCGGCGGGGCGAGGCGAGCATCGTGGCGCGATCGCGACGGCGGCCGCCAGCGAGGCGCTCGCCACCACTGCGCTCTCGTTGCTGCGCCGCGTGACCAGCGCGGTCGATCGTCCCCACCTCGATGGAGAACCTGATATGCCCAGCCGTGTCGAATCGCTGATCCTGCTCGGGCGTGTGCCACTGCTCTCGGCGCTGACGACTCGCCAGCTCGGCGACCTCGCGGAGCGCACGCGCACGCGGGCGGTCGGTGCGAACGAGCTCGTGCTCGGCGCGGGCGACGTGCTCGACGCGCTCGTGGTGGTGGAGGCCGGCGAGCTCGTGCTCGGCGACCGGCGCCTCGGCCCGGGCGAGTGCGTCGACGAGCTTGCACCGGTGGCTCCGCGTGCCCTCGCGGCCGATCTGCGCGCGGCCACCGCCACGCGCATCCTGCGCCTCGAGCGTCAGGACTTCGAGGAGCTCGTCGACGACGTGCCCGGGCTCGCCGCCGCGATCTGTCGCGCGCTCGGCGATCGCGCGCGCGGCACCGCCGGCTGAGACCGGAACCTACGGGGCCTTGAGGCCGGCCGAGCACGCCTGCAGGGCCTCGGGCGTCTTCGCGCTCATGAAGCACTTCATCTGCGCATCGGTCCACTGGTCGCGAGTGCAGGCCTCCGCCATGCGACGGACGAGCTTCAGCCGATCCTGCTCGAGCGCGGCCTTCTGCATCGGATCGGTCGTCTGGTCGATCATGACGCCGGCGATCTTGGTGCAGACTGCAGAGCACTCGGCGCTGACGGGGAGCACGACCGGCGCCGCATCGACGACCGGAACCGCTGCATCGAGCGTCACCGCCGGGACGACGGGAACGACGGCAATCCCGCCATCGGTCGTCCCGACCGGGGCGCCCACCGGCGTGACCTGCATCGACGGCACGGCCGAGCCGGCGGCCGAACCCTCGGTGCTGGGGTCGACCATGCCGCCCGAGCCCGGGCCCCCCTTCGGAGGAGGCCGCAGGTCACAGCCGGCAACCACACCCACGAGCACGGTGACGAGAGCGAGACGGAACAGCACGCGGCGACTCTCGCCGAGTCGGCCGTCCCGCGCAACCCACGGCGCTCCGCTCAGTCGCCCACGAAGGGGCGGGCCTGGACGATCCAGATGCCTTCGCCTTCGAGCACCCACTCCACGTCGAGCGGCATCCCCTCGGGGAACACGGGGCGGAACGCCTGGACCTGGGTCGCGAGCGCCTTCGCCCGGGCTTCCGTCAGGATCACTCCAGAGCCCGGCGGCACCGCGATCTCGCGGATGCCACCTGTCGCATCGAACTTCAGCATCACCGGGTCATCGGCGCGCGACAGGATCTTCGTGCCGTCGTTCTGCGGGTCGAAGATGATCT
>JAYSYE010000297.1:0-5219 GCA_043716635.1 Deltaproteobacteria bacterium
CTGCCGCGGCTGGCGACGAGGTTCGGGACGCGACACGTGTCGTCGCAGCGCGGTGCCACCTCGCGATAGAAGGCAGCCTCGACGTCGAACGATCGGCGCTTGCGGCGCGACGACGCCTCGGCCGCTCCGCTTGCGCGTGCGCCCGCGTGCGCCACGGGGGGCCGCGCCCACTTCACGATCGCGGTCCGCACCGCCGCGCCGTCGAGCTCGACCCGGTACAGCTCGCCCATCCCGCCCCACAGCGACTGGATGCGCTCGCGGCGCCGCGCGGCGCGCGCGCCCATCGCGGCGGCGATCCACGCGAGCGCGGTGGAGTCGTCGCGACTCATGGCGGGCAACCCGTCGCGACCCCCGACCGCCGTCGTCGCGTCCGGGCCGGCCGTTCACCCACTAGAACAGCTCGCGTTGCCGCGGCGTCCCGGGCCACGGCGGGAGCTCCCCGACATCGGCGTGCTCGCGGACGAGCGCGTGGAACCGGTAGGCATTCTCGGGCGCGTCGACGTCGTCGGGCGAGTGCATGAAGACGTAGGGCCGCTTGCCCGCGCCGATCCAGCGCGCGACCTGTGCGGGCCACGCCGCCACGAACGGCAGCGAGGCGGCCCAGTCCTCGTGCGGCACGAAGCGGACGAGCGGCTGCGACGCCGTCGCGCGCATCACGACGGGCAAGCTCGGCTTGCGCCCGCGCACCTCGGCGAAGCGGAGGCTCGTGCTCGACTGGATGCCTCGCGTATCCATGATCACGCGGTCGACGCCCCGCGCCGCGAGCAGCGCGTCCAGGTCGTGCTCGGCGGCGCCGCCATCGAAGAACGCCGGGTGCCTCGGCTCGACAGCGTACGTGAAGTCGCGCGACAGGCTCGCGAGCAGCGCATCGAGCGCGGGCACCTCGGCCGGTCCGACGTGCGGTGGTAGTTGCAGGAACAGCGTGCCGATCCGGTCCGCGAGCGGCGCGATGCAGCGGAGGAAGTCCCCGATCGCCGGGCAGTCCGCGCGCAGCGGTCCCTCGTGCGTCACCGCGCGCGGGAACTTGAAGCAGAACCGGAACCCCACGGGCACCGAGGCCCGCCACCGCACCACCGTCTCTGCCGGCGGCAGCGCGTAGAACGTCGTGTTGCCCTCGACGGTGTTGAACACCTCCGCGTACCGTTCGAGAAACTCGGCGCTGCGCGTGCCCGCCGGAAACAGCTTCCCGACCCACGCCTTCAGTGCCCACCCGGGACATCCGAGGTGATACCCGTGCACGGCCACCGGTTCACCCCGCGAGCTGCTTCAGCAGCTTCTTCGGGGCCTGCGCGCGGTAGCTCTCGAGGCTCCGGGCCTCGAACATCGCGACATCGAGAGGCGTGCCGGCCGGCGGGGCAGCGCTGACCCAGCCGCTCTTGCCGAGGCCGTAGCCGATCGGCGTTGCCCACGGCAGCATCAGCGCGATCGCGCCCGACTGCGGCAGCTTGCAGCCGAGGTGGAACGGCTGGCCCTCGACGCCGAGGGACGCGAACGTCTTGTCGTTCACGGCCAGGTCCTCGTGATCGGGCCATGGGCTCTTCGGGTGCGCGCCCGGCAGCGCGAGCCCGTACGCGCGCAGCGCCTTCACGATCGCGTCGGTGGAGGACGCTGCCCGCTTCGCCATTCGTCGAGAATACTCCTTCGTCCTGGCCCGCGCGCCGGGCTCACCGCTCGTGGCATGCCTCGCAGATCGAGACCGCCCCGGAGTTCGTGGCGCCGCATCCGCACACCCAGTCGGGCGCGGGTGGCCGGGGCGGCTCGGGATCGTCGACCGGCGCATCGGCGGCGACGAGATCGCGCTGGAACGGCATCACGTCGAGCGTCGGCACGAGCAACTCCGCCGGCAGCGCCCGGGTGCGCGCCGGCACCAGCCGCGTCACCTGCACCCACAGGCTGCGCCGGAACAGCAGGAACTTCACCCACTCCAAGTCCGGACGCCCCACGAGGCCGCGCACCACCGCGAGCGGCGCGAGCGGCCGGACCTGACCGGCGTCCGGCCCGATCGAGAACCGGGGCTGGTGCAGCCGCAGCGGAACCTCGTCGCACCACACGACCACGGTGCGCCCCCGCGCGTCAGGCACGGACTCGTAACCGCTGCCGTCCGCCTGGGTCCCCACGAACCAGAGCGGTCGCGCGAGCTCGGCCGCGAGGGCTCGCTCGTCCGCTGTGATCCGATCGAGGATCACGCGCTGCTCGGCTCGCAACATGGCCCCAGGAGGGTAACCGGACTTGCCGCTGCTCTCGCTCGCCGTCGTGATCCTCATCGACGCCGCCAGCTGGTAGGCTGTGAGCGGAGACGCGGTCGCTCCGCGGCCTGGCGCGACTTCGTGAATCCTTGATCCATCCGCCCGCGGTCACTACTTCGTCACGCGCAGCGTGCCGCGCGTCGTGCGACCACGGATCGTCGGCTCGTACATCGCCTCGATGGTCGCCGGCATCGTCGCGAACGTGCCGTCGATCGTCGCGCGCGCCTGATAGTTCATCTCGTACGTGCCCGCCTCGATCGAATCAGCAAACCACTCGACGCGATCGTCGCGGACGTCCTGGTGCACCCACTGCAGCCCGCGCCAGTACTCGTAGGCGCCCCCGTCCCCGTCGGCGCCAGCGTCCGCGCCCGGCGTCGCCTTCGTGCGCACGCCGCCTGCGGCGAGCTTGCTGTTCATCACCTCGAGCCCGGCGGGTAGCGGATCGACCAGCGCGACCCACTTCTGGGCCGCGGCGACCACGACCGTCAGCTTGACCGTGACCACGTCGCCCGCCGCGAACGCCGCCTGCTCGATGCCGGCCGCGTTCACGTAACGCCGCTCGATGGCGAAGCCGTTCGCCACCGCTGCGCCAGCGTCCACCCGGCTCTCCTTCACGCGCGCCGTGATATTCGCCGGGCTATCGACGCTGATGCCGATCGCACCTGCTCCCGCGTCGCCGACCGCGAACGTCTGCGTCGCCACCTGCGCGCCCGTGATCGTCCGCTTCGTGGTCTTGCCTCCGACCGTCACCGCGAGCGTGGTCGTACCGCCCGGGCTGCGCCGCGCATACGCCGACAGCGCGACCAGCGACCACAGATTCTCCTGCGTCGACTGCCACGACCCACTCGCGAGCCGCTGGCTCTTGAGGCCCGCCGCGAGCGGGTCGACCAGCGCCGACTTCGGGTCCGCCTCGAGCAGCGCCGCGAGCGTCATCGCGGTCGCCCGCACGTCGGAGTCCATGTAGTCGACGTACTGCTCCTTGTTCAGACCCTCCTTGACCACCGCGCGATCGCCGGTCACCACGAGGTCCGCCACCAGCAGCGTCTCGAGTGCCGCCACCATCGTCGGATCGCTCTTGGCCTTCACCATCGCGCGGAGCAGGAACGCCTGCCCCCACTTCGGCATCCCCGCCCGCACGCCGTAGAGCCGCGCCATCAGCGCGACATCCGGCTTGCCACGCAGCGCCATCACGTACGCCGCCATCGCGGCGGTCGCCCCGTCGCCATCGGGGGCGAGCGACGCCTTGCTCGCGACCCACGTCTCGAGCGCATTGATGCCGTTCGCGAACACCTCGGGCGGTACCGTTTCGCCCGCCTGCTCCGCCACCGTGAGGCCCCACAGCGCGTATGCGGTGAGGTGCGGATACGTCTGCGACTGCGGCCACAGCGAGAACATGCCGTCGCCCTGCTGGTGGCGGATCACCTTCTGCACGCCGGCGCGGATGAACTGGTTCGCCTGCGTACCCTGCAGGGTCGGATCCTCGAGCGTCTTCGCGAGGTCCTTGGCCGCCACGAGCGGGATGAACCGGGACATCGTCTGCTCGAGGCAGCCATACGGATACTCGACGAGCGCGCGCAGCCCCGGCGCCAGGTCGCCGACCCCGGTCTGGTCGACGCTCACCGTCAGCGTGCTCTCCGCGCGCAGCACGTCGGCCGAGAGCGCGAGCGAGCCCGTCCATGGCTCGCCCGGTGCGAGCTTCTTCTCCACGAGCAAGCGGTGGTCGATGATGCGCGGCCGATCGATCGGCACCGTCACGGCCACCCGATCCTGCTCGCCATTCATCGTCGCGCCGAACTCGAACGTCGCGGCCGCGTTGCCCGACGTCGTCGCCGCGAACCGCACGCGCGCCTCGCCATTCGCCGGCAGCGTGACCGTCTGCGTGGTCGAGCCCGCGAGCGTCGCGCCGTTCGCCGTGGCCGTCACCGTCGCCGTGCCCGCGCGGTCCGTGTGGTTGTGCAGCACCACCCCGACCGACGCCGCGTCGCCCGTGCGCAGGAACTGCGGCAGCGCGGGCGCCGCCATCAGCGGCTTGTTCACCGTCAGCCGGAGCTCGCCCGCCCCGAAGCGATCGCCCGCGTCCGCCGCCACCGCCATCAGGCGAAACGCCGTCAGGTTGTCGGGCGCCGTGAACCGGAACCGGATCTCGCCGCGGGCGTCCGTGACCAGCATCGGCGCCCAGTACGCGGATGCCACGAACTTCGACCGCACGCGCTGGCCGGCCAGCGTCGATTCGCTGTCGCCGCCCTCGTCGGGATCGCCGCTCTGGGGGTCCGCGATCCGCGCGACGCGATTCCAGTTCGTGCCCGAGTCGACGCCCAGGCCATACGCCGCATAGAACGTCTTGATCGGGTTCGGGGTCTCGTACGCGATCAGCTGCAGGATCCCCTCGTCGGCCGCCGACAGCGACACCTCCGCCTTCACGGGCTGGCCGTTCGACAGCACGCGGATCGTGCCCACCACCGGCTCGCCCGGGCGCACGGTTGCGCGCTCGAGCGTGATGCCGACCGCGAGCTCCTTCTGCGCCGCCGAGACCTTCAGCTCGACCAGCCCCATCTTGAACTGCGGGCGATTCCGGTCGCCCGCGCCATGGCGGCCCGACACGAGCGCCACGCTCGCGAAGACATTGGGGGCCCACGCCGCCACGATCGGCAGCTCCACACCCTCCGACGCGCTCGCGAGCTGCTTCACGTGAGCCTCGATGATGCCGTCCCGCTCGATCGTGACGAGCGCCGTGGGCGCGACGAGGTTGGCCTGCGCGACGAGCCGCGCCGTGTCGCCGACCGCGTACGTGGGCTTGCTCGCGATCAGGGTCATGCGGGCGCCTTCGTCGCCGCTCCAGAACGCCTCGCCCTTGCCGATCACGTAGATCTCCGTTGCCGCGACCACCTGGTTGCCAGCCGCGTCGGTCGCGGTGATCTTCACCGTGTAGTCGCCGGGCGCCGTCGGATTGATCCGCTCGGTGTGCGAGCCGGC
>JAYSYE010000298.1:0-1629 GCA_043716635.1 Deltaproteobacteria bacterium
GCGAGCGTGCTGCGCGCGACGGACATGCACGCGGCCGGCAAGACCGGCACGTCGAGCAGCACGCACGACACGTGGTTCATCGCGTACACGCCGCGGTTCACGACGCTCGTGTGGATGGGCGATGACAAGAAGGAGCGCGCCCTCGGCATGCACGACGCGGCATACGTGACGGTGGTGCCGCTGTGGTCGCGCTACATGTACGAGGCGGCGAAGAACTATCCGAACCCCGACATCCCGTGGGTGACGCCGGCCGGCGTGGACCCGAAGGACCGCGGCTCGCACTCGAAGGGCGTGCACGGGCCGCAGATGGATCTCGTGTTCCGGCCGCCGCCGGCGAAGACCGGCGATGACGCGGGCTCCGCATCGGGTGCCGGCGGTGCGACCGACTCGCACCTGCCAATCTAGGTTACAGAGGCGCCGGGATCGTGCTCGCAGGATGGTTCGTCACGCCGGCGGTCATGGCGATCCGCGAGGCGCTGCGGTCGGCGCATGCGCAGGGGCGCGTTGCGGTGATCGGGCACGCCCGGCTGGCGGCGGCGCTGGCGGGTGCGCGCGCGGGTCTCGACGTGGTGCCCGTGGGGGTGTCGGCGCGCGCGGCGCGGACGCTGCCAGGATGCGTGGGCGCGCTCGACGAGCTCGAGCCGGCCTCGCTGGCAGCGGTGATCGGCGTGGAGCTCGGCGAGGACGCGGCGTGGGAGCAGACGCTGCGGGCGTGGGCAGGGGCCGTGCGTGATGGCGGCGCGATCGTGATGGTGGATCGCGGGAAGCCGGCGGAGGCGAGCCGGCGCGCGCTGTGCGGCGGGCTGACGGAGCTCGAGCAGCGTCACGTCGGTCGCACGATCGTGACGAGCGGCCTGGTCACGCACCTGTAGCGCGACTGCTCGGAACGCCGAGCGCGCCGGGCCACCGCGCGGCTATCGGGAATCGCGGAGGTACTCGCAGCGCGGCGCCTCGATGTGCGGCGTGATCCACGAGACGTTCAGCAGCTGCTCGAGCAGGAGGCGGAAGTTGCCGTAGGTGACGACGAAGAAGTCCATCTTGCGGCCCTTGATGCCGCCGCCGGTGTCCTCGGCGCGGACGCAGCCGTCGTGGATCGAGCCGTCGGGCAGCTCGATGCCATCGAGCTCGGGGATGTAGAGCGGCTCGCCGATCGCGATGACGCGCGGATCGACGGCCACGGACTTGAACGGGACGAGCGGGCGCGGACCGGCGCCGCGGCCGAACGGGTGCTCGCCGACATCGAGCTGCTCGAAGCAGGTGCCGTAGCCGAACGGGCACGGGCCGCGGTAGTTGATGACGCGGCCGTCCATCATCAGGCCCGAGCCCTCCATGCGCAGCGCCCACGCGAACTGCTCGGGGACGCGCCCGAAAAAGTAGCCGTCGCGCGTGTAGAGCTCGACCCAGGTGTCGAGGCGGACCTGCTCCTTGTCCTTGCTGCGGCCGGAGCGAGGGACGCCCGAGACATCCATGTCGACGTAGTCGTCCTCGCGCGTCATCCAGTAGAAGCGCAGGGCGAAGCCGAGCTCGGGGGCGAGGGGGTAGCCGCAGCAGAGCTTGTTCTTGCCGCGGAAGGTCTCGCGGGCCTGGATGGTGACGTCCTCCTTGGCGAGCTTGCTGTCGTCGGCGTGC
>JAYSYE010000299.1:0-15702 GCA_043716635.1 Deltaproteobacteria bacterium
GGACCGTCGGCTCCGCGTTCTCGGGCTTCTGCGCATGCTCGTCGTCGGTCAGGCGCGCGTAGATCTCCACGAGCGTGCCGTCGGGATCCGCGAGCCACAGCTCGTGCAGCGGTGTGCCTCGCCAGGTCGTCCGTGGCGGCTTTTCGACCTCGAGGCCAGCCTCGCGCGCGAGCTGGTACGCGCGGATGACCGCGGCCTTGTCGGCGACCTCGATTCCGAGGTGATACAGCGTGTCGTGGTGCAGCTCTTTGCCGTCAGCCACGACGAGCACGAAGTTCATGCGCAGCGTCGGATGTACGAACGTCGAGTAGCGATGCGTCCACTCCTTCGGGCTGGTACCGAGAAGCCACGCATAGAACCGCGTGCTCTTCGCCAGGTTCTGGACCCGCACGCTCGCGTGGAACTCGCTGGGCTGCGGTCCAGGAGGGACTTCGAGCAACGCCGCGAGCACCTCGATCCGGCCACGGATCTGGTCACGTGCCGATCGAAACCGGGCGAGGAACTGGTCTCGCGTGATGCTCGGATCGTCGCTCGCCGCGTCAGCGATCGGCCAGTGTAGCCGGCGCGCCTGCCCGAGGAACCATGGACACACCTCCTCGGCGCACAGCGTGATCACGGTGTCGACGGTCAACGGATCGAGCGTATCGACGGACTTCGAATGCTGGCTACCGAGAACGATGCCGATCTCCTGCATCACCTCCACCGCGTACGGGTTCACCCTGGAGGGCTTGCTGCCGGCGCTCTGCACGCGGACGTTCGGGCCGAGCATGCTCCTGGCCAGCCCCTCTGCCATCTGGCTGCGAGCCGAGTTGGCGACGCAGAGAAACAGGATGCTCTTCGACGTCATCGGTTCTCTCGAGCCCTAGACCGGCGACTCGGCGACGATCTCGCCGTGGAGCTCGCAGGCCGTCTTGAGGGTGTTGGTGATCGTTCCGAATTTCAGAATGTTGGTGTGCAGCAACTCGACGCGATGCGCGGGTTCGTCGGTCACCACACGCAGGACGTAGCGCATCCGCACGATCCGCGGCGGCTGCTCTTCACGCTCGGCCTCGACGTGAATCGATGCGGCGGTGTAACGAAACGGCAGGAGCTGCGAAAACCGTTCGACGTTCTTGAGGATGCACGCGGACAGTGCGGCGCACAGAAGGTCTGCCGGACCGGGTAGGATGTCGCCGGCCTGCGCCGATCCGTCGAACGCGATTCGGCTCGTGCGGGCCGAGATCGCGGCGTCGCCACCTGGTTTCGTCTCGCCGGTGACGGCGTAGACAAGCGGAGGCGTCGTGGACGTCACCGTGCGACCTGCGCTCGCAAGACGACCTTCGCGGGTCTCATGCCGGCCCCTGAACAGGAACACCACGACATCGCGGTCGCGGCCTCGACGGCGTTCGCCGCACCGTAGCAGCCAACGGACTTCGCCTCCGGCGTTGCCGCCTCGGTTGCCTCGCCGAAGCCCACCCACGCGGCCAGCTCGTCGCGCGACGGGAACCCGCCGCGGCTATTGATCTGAGTCCTCAGCCAGTCGAGGTCCGCCGCGAAGCGGATGAGCTCCGGATCGACGGACGGGCCGCAGATGGCGGTCGAGCAACACATGACGGAATCGAACACGCGAACGGCAGTCATTGGCTTTTCCTCTTTCGGGCCGGCCGGATCCGACCTGCATCCTGCGAGGATGGCTGATCGCTTGGC
This sequence comes from Deltaproteobacteria bacterium, assembly GCA_043716635.1. Lineage (GTDB taxonomy): Bacteria > Myxococcota_A > Polyangia > Haliangiales > Haliangiaceae > JABFXX01. The sequence goes on from JAYSYE010000299.1 coordinate 1,687, forward strand.
CGGTTCACGGACGCACTGCACTCGGTGCTGTCGCCCGCTGGCGATGGCTACGACGTAACGACGGACGGCGGGGTCGTCAATCCGAAGAATACGACGAGGCGCCCCCGACCCGCACCGTCAAACGCGATGTCTCCGCGCGGCTCGAATTCGCCGTCCTTACGAACCGGATTGAGGTTTCACCCATCGCAGAACCTGCAACCAGAGGCCGGTGGCGATCACCAATCCCGCGCTGGCCAACAACGACGCAGCGGCGACGGAAGAAAATCCCATGAGGTGACGCAGGGGAGGAATCGCGATCACCGCCGCCACCACGAATCCCACGCCCCCGAACATCCGCAGCAGCCACGGGTTGTCGCTTGTCAGGTTCCGTCGGGCAGGACGGGTGAGATCGCGATTCGCCACGATCAACAGGAACAATCCGACGACGAGTGCGACGAAGATCGTCAACCTCAACTCCGGCTCGGCCCAACCGCGATGCTGCAGCCATGCATGCCCGACCACCAGCAAGGCCGCAATGCCCAGACCCTGCGCCAGCGCGAAGCCGATATTGCGGAACGCGAATGGGCTGGCCGTGAGCGGGCGCGGTTGGCGTCGCATGATGTCGGCGGCGGCCGGCTCGGCCTCGAACACGATCGAGCATGCTGGATCGATCAGCAATTCCAGCAAGACGATGTGAACCGGAAACAACACGACCGGCCAGTGCAGGAGTGCCGGAATCAGGGTCAGCGCAACGATCGGCATGTGGACCGCGAACGCGAAGCGCGTTGCCTTGCCAATATTGTCGTAGATGCGTCGTCCTTGTCGGAGGGTGCTGACGATGCTCGCAAAGCTGTCGTCCAGCAACACGAGGGCAGCCGCTTCGCGCGCGACGTCCGTGCCACGTTCGCCCATCGCGATCCCGACATCAGCGGCCTTGAGCGCCGGTGCATCGTTGACGCCGTCTCCGGTCATGGCGACAACCTCGCCGGCCTCCTGCAGTACACGCACGAGACGGAGCTTCTGATCGGGCTGGAGGCGAGCGCACAGATCCACCTTGCGAAGGCGGTCGCGCAGCGTCGCGTCGTCCAACGTCGAGATCTCTGGACCGGTGATCACCTCGGGTCGATCCGAGAGTCCGACCTGCTGGGCGATCGCCCGCGCCGTCGAGGGATGATCACCGGTGAGCATGAGCACGCGCACGCCCGCAGCCCGGCATTCGGCGATTGCCGAGGGGACTTCTGGCCGTGGCGGATCGACGAACGCGACCAGGCCGAGAAAGCTGAACTGGAAGTCATGCTGGCTGTTCGGCCAGCGCTCATCTGGAGCGTTGGCTTCCCACTCACCCTGGGCGACGCCCAGGACCCGCAGCCCGCGCGTGGCCATGGCCTCGACCTGGACTTTCAGGCTGGCGAGAACGTCTTCCGCTAGATGGCAAAGCGACGCGACGGCCTCGGGCGCACCCTTGGTGGCCAGCAGATGCAGGGTCGGCCGCGCGCCGGAGAAGACGCGCGTCATCGCCAGGATATCCGGCGACAACTCGTACTGAACCTCCGCGTTGCGATCGTTGCGGACATGTTCCGTGCCGGCCAGCATCGCGTGGCCAAACGTCTGGATCGCCTTCTCCATCGGATCGAAAGGATCGTCCGGCGTCGCCAACATCGCGAACTCCACCAGCCGATGGAACGTCTCCGGCAACTCGGTAGCGTCGGCGACAGAGATCGAAGCAGCGTTGACCGCCAGCTCGGACACCTGCATGCGGTTCTGCGTGAGCGTGCCCGTCTTGTCCACCGCAAGGACGGTGATCGCGCCGAGCGCCTCCACGGCAGCCACGCGTCGTGTGAGCACCCTGGATTTCGAGATCCGCCAGGCGCCCAGGGCCAAGAACACGGTCAGGATGACCGGAATCTCCTCGGGCAAGATCGCCATGGCCAGGGTGATGCCCGACAGCACACTGTCGACGAGCGAGCGGCCATCCCACCACTTGTTGACCAGCACGAGCAAGGTAGCGAGCCCCAGCGCGACCATCGTCAGGTTGCGGACCAGGACGCGCGAAGCCTGTTGCAGGCCGGAGGTGGCTTCGCCGGTCTTCGCGAGAGCCTGGCCGATGCCTCCGACCGTTGTTGCCGCCCCGGTCGCCCGAACCAGCGCGAACCCGACCCCGCGCGTGACCATCGTGCTCGCGAAGAGGCCCGCGGTGCCTTCGCCACCGGGCTTCGGTAGATCCCGCACCTCCGAGTCAGGCAGCTTGTTCACTGGTACGGCTTCGCCCGTGAGCAGTGATTCGTTAACAGCCAACTGACCTTGGATCAGCAACGCATCCGCGGCGATGCGATCACCTTCATGCAGCACCAGCACGTCTCCACGAACGACGTCACGTCCGGCGATCCGTCTCTCTTCCCCATCGCGGATCACCTGCGCGCGCGGAGCGGACAGGTCACGCAGCGATTCGAGTGCACGCTGTGTCTTGCGTTCCTGCATCAGCGTGATCCCGATGACCACGAACACGAATGCCAGGAGGAACAACGCCTCGCCGAGGTCGCCGAGGACGAGATACAGCCCGCCGGCGATCATCAGCATCAGGAACATCGGCTCCTTGATGATCCCAACAACGATCCGCAACAGGTTCTTCGGTTGACTGCTGGGTAAGACATTTGGCCCGTCCGTCGCCAAACGTTGCGAGGCCTCTGCGCTCGTCAGCCCGGCCATGCCTGGCACATCGAGGCGCGCTCGGAGAGTTGTTGCGATCGGCATGTTCACGAGGGGGTTCGCATCTTACGTGTTCTTGTTTGATCGTGGTGGAGACGGCCCGGCTCTCACCGCCATGCAAGCCCGCCTCGTGCTCTCGATCCTGATCGGCGCCCTCGCCGGCTTCGGGTTCTATCGCTTCGTCGGGTGCCGCTCTGGGACCTGTCTGATCTGGGCCAACCCGATCGCCTCTACACTCTACGGTGCATTGCTCGGCTTCGTGCTCGGCAATGCCGTGTAGCGATCGACAGCACCGCCGCGTCGATGGTCCCCACAACGCCGTTGGCGAGCGACAACACCCGCCTTGCGTGCAGGTCATCCCCGAAGATCTCGGCGACCGTCGTGGCCACTTGCAGCGGGTCTCGAACAAACTCCGACATCGTTCGGCGGCTCATCATGCCGGTGGAACCGACGCGCGGCTCCCGAAATTCCATCTGAGGCGCGAAAATTTCCGGAGCGTTTTCGATCACCTACGTCGCAAGAACGAGGGGATCCCTCAGTACCAGCTTACCACCGCGTGGCGTGCCGTTGCCACGGCATGAACGTGTACGCGGACGAGGTCATTGAGCGGCGTGAACGGGTTTAAAATACACCCCGACGTGGCAGCGTGCGCGATCCGAGCGTCCGCGCCATTCGGTCGCCGCCTCCCGCCTACTGGATGACCGAGATGCAGGTCGCGATGTCGAAGAACATGAACGCGAGCGCCTTCTCCTGCGGGGAGAGCGCCAGCGAGCCGCCACAGATGTCGGGATAGTCGCCGGCCTGCGGTCCACCCGAGACGTGCATGTCAGAGAACACGACCTTGCCGCAGCGCGCGTCGGCCGCGGCGAGCGGCGCCAGCCGGTCACCCCGCGCCGCGCCCCGCGCCCCCGTCAGCGAGGAATCGCGAACACGCTGATCTCGCCGCCCCGCTTCCAGCCTTCGCGCGTGAGCCACAAGACGGGCGCCGCTGTGCTCACGGGCTCGAAGCCTCGTTCGCGCTCGAACTGTTGAGTTCCGCCGAGCTCCTTCCAGCCGAGGAAGCTCGCGCCGCTCGAGTACGGGTCGACGTACGTGCTCGGCTCGTGACCCCGATCGCGGTGATGCAACCAGTTGTTGAGGACAAGTGACATCGCCGTCGCGGTCGACGCTCGAGCGCATCGGCAAGCGGATTGGCGCGGCGTTGGAGACCATGGTCTGTGACGCCGCGCCTACGATCCGCACTGCCGAGACCGTCTTGTCGTCCGTGCCGATGGCGGAGATCACGGGGCCCGTCACGCTTCATGCGCCCCGGATTCGACGGCCGCCGCCGCCGGGCTCCCTCGCGTATCGCATGGCCTACGGTGCTCGCCGATCCCAGTACGCGAGAGGCCAGACGCGCTGTTCGTCGGCGAGATCCTGCGTGAGCACGTAAGTGTCATCTGGTGAGGTCTCGATGCGGGAGATAGGTGCGTAGTGCAGGGACTCGGTGTGCATCGCGCCGGTGGCGACGTCCGCGACGATGACGTCGCCGTCGCGGAACCCAAACAGGGCGCCCTTGCCGTCGTGGGTGATCCCGACCGCGGTCGCCTCCTTCGGAAACGGCCACCGCCGGAGCGTCGGGAGGGCGCGATTGAATCGCGTCGTCCAGAGCCGGCGCGGTTTCGCCTCGACCGTCCAGACCTCGGCGAAGTACTCCATCACGCAGGGTGCGAAGCGATCGTGCTCCGCGCAGTACTGAGCGCCCTCCTCCTGGTCGCTCTGAGTCCCGAGCCGGCCATCCCGCTCGAGGTCCGGCTGGTACCAGACGACGACGGCGTGTCTGGCGTCGGCAGCGGCCGCGAGGTAGCGCCGTTCGTACAGATCCGGGTCGCCCGGCGGGGATCTGACGTGCAGCGTGGCGCGCGTCGCGCCGCCGACGCGGACAGTCACGGTGTGCGGTTCCACGGCCGTCGTGACCACGTCCGTCGCGACAGTGACGGCGGCTTCGGGGGTTCCGCCGGCCGTGGCGGTCACTGTCGCCAGGTCGATCCACGATGGCCCGTGGTCGTCAACCACCACGGTGCCGTGCGGCCCCCAGCCCGCAAACCGCGCCGGGGTCGACATCGCTCGTTCGGTGCCGCTCGCGTCGACGATATGAACTTCGTGACCCGCGATGTATGCGAACGAGCCGTCGTCGCCGCACACGAGTTGTTCGACCGTGACCGCGGCGCGCATCTCGCTCACGCGCGTCAATGTCCGTAGCTCGATGGTTCGAATATCTGACTTCTCGGCGTAGACGAGTCTGTCGCCCGGTAGCAGGCACTGGACCACTGTCACCTCGGGAAGCGGCGTGACCGTGCCATCGACGAGGTTCACCCGGTCAACCCCGCTTGCACCCCGTGCCACGGCGAGCGACGACCCTTCGCGAACGCGCACGTTACGCCATTCATGCGGTGCCTTCGCAACGCTCACCACTGTGTTGCTTGCGTGGTCCCATCGAGACGAGGAGTCACGCTGGAACCAGTAAATTTCCTCCCCGACCTTCACCACGGCCAAGACGTCCCACGCCCGAGCCGGTGCCGGCACTGAGGCGATCACCGCGTTCGTATCGAGGGCCCGCCGCTCGATCACCTTCTTGTTGAGCACGACGATCGACGCGTCCATCAAAAGGCCGACGACGTGTCGGTCGGTCGAGAACGAGCGTGAAATCCCATACGGCAAGGTCCACCGCTGCGGCGCAAAGAAATAGCCGCCAATCACCGTTCTCGCCTCTGATGTCACCCACAAGACGACGGGGTCGTACAGGTGCATCCACTCGTGCGCTGCAAAGGCCAGCCTTGCCGCCTCCACCCCAGTCACCGTATCCCACACCCGAAACGCCTCGCCGTCGAAAGCGACGAATCGCGTCCCGCTCATCTCGTTGTTGAGGGTCGGCTGTCCGATCCGCAATCGCGGACGCCCGATGCTCAAGACAGCCGCCCCGTTGGCGGTCTTCGGTTCATCCACTCGCCACTCTGAGCGCGCGGCGCTCGTGGGTGCTTGCGCAGGCGGTGGAGTCTCGGGCCGGACCGGGGTCGCAATCGGGTTCATGGACGGATGTAACTGGGGCGCCGTCGCCGCGGATTTCGTCGCTGGTTCCGCGTTCGGCGATGCACATGCAACGACGAATCCGAGCGCGACAAACGTAGCGGGAGTCACTTGACCGCCTTCTCGGGTCGGTCGTGCGCGCCGTGCGCGTTGTGGATCTTCGGTGACTTCCACCCGCCAGCCACTTCTTCACTGAATCCCTGGATGTAGTCGAAGTGCATCATGTCGCCATAGGACGCGCCGGGCGCGAACCCCTGTCGCGCAAGCGCCACCGCCGTGTCGGCGTTGAAGGTTGCCCCCACGTGCTCGGGCGCATCATTTCTGATGAACCCGTCGGTGAGGAGCTGGGATACTCCGGGGAGTCTCGCCGTTGCTCCCGGTTCGCTGCCGAATATTTTGGCGGGGTCGGAAAGACCCTTCTCGAGCCCCGCATTCTCCGATTGGGTCTTCTTGTCGCCGGACATCCGCGCCGCCGCGTCCTCCTGTTGCATTTGTTCTTTCCAGGGACCGAGCGCATCGTCCATGAGGCCGCGGTATGCGCTCGCGTCGGCGACGGCATCCTGCGCGGCCTGATCATTTGGATGCGCCTTCAGCCGCTGCTCTGCTTTTAGATAGTCGAAGTAAAGCTCGCGCGCCTTTGCGAGAACGGCCTTGTTCTCTTCAGGGAGCGCATGCTGAAAGTTCTCCGACGTCCGTGCGAGCTCGTCGAATTCGCGCCGGATCTTGCCCTCGGTGGCCCGGTCCTTCGCGTCCACCGCGCCCGACTGCGTGTGCATACCGAGGCGCTCGACCCGAGACTGAATGGTCCCGTTCTCGTGCCGGTCGTCCATGTCGGTATCCATGAGCACGCGACCTCGGCTGCCTGGAACGGACGGATCGGCACCGAACTTCGAGAGCAAGGACATGGTGAACCCGTCCTTGCTTCGGATATCGGGGTTGTGGACCGCATCGAGGTCGAACGAGAACCCGAGAGGATGACCTTCCATCCCGACGCCCTCGTTCTTCTCGTGTCGCCCGCGCAGCTCTGTCGACGAACCCGAGAGGGGAATGTACTGCTCGGGGTGTTCGGCATGGAACTGCTGGCGGGCGTTGTCGAAGCGGTCCGCGGCTCCCGCCGCCAGGTACATGTCCTGGCCATTCTGGATCTGACGAACACCCTCGAAGTGCTCGCGCACCTTGTCGTCCGTGCCGAGCAGGCCACGGCCCCATTCCATGAAGTCGTTCCGCGCGCGCATACGACCCTGGTCCGCGGTCACGGTCGGCGTGTCCGGGGTCGTCAGGCTGTCGTCAGGTGTCCCCGGGGACCGCTCGCCCTCTGCCAGCTTCTTTACTTGCTCGTCCTCGGACTCATGAAAGGTGTCGCCCAAGGCACCGTGGAGGAATGGACTCCTCTCGTAACGCGAGAGGATCTTTCCGTGATTCGCCTTCGACTTCTTCACCTCTTGCGACTTGCGAGCGGCGGCCGCCGTCTTGTCCACGCCGTAATTCGTGTCGATCGATTCGCGGAGGTGGGCTGGAAGCGAGCCGATCCAGCCATAACCAAGCGCATCTTGCTTTGCATGGTCGCCGGCGGAGTTTTTGACGACGTTCCAGTCCTGATTCGCGGGCATCGGAGGACCGGGTTCCGGTTCGCACACGCCCTCGTCGACCATGTACGACATCGCGGCCGACACGTCGGCCGGCGACCCGCCGCCCATGGCCGGGTCGAGGTCAGACCCGGCGTGAGACTGCTGTCGATCGTCGTCCAAGTTCGGAGTCGCCGGAGCTTTGTGAGGCACGGGCTTCACGTGTGCTTTGGCCGCGATCTCTTGACTGCTCACTCGACGACCGTATCACGCGTGTTGGAGCGCCTTTGCCTTCGCAATCTCCGTCGCGCCGAGGGACGAGGTTCCACCCTTTGACCTCAGCTCCGTTCGACCTGGGTGATCGCGGCCCCAGGGTACGGTCACACCCATGGAGGACGCGCGGCGACCGCGACGCGTCTGATGCGGTAGCACGGTCTGAGGGCGCGACGGATGCCACCGCACCTAGGCGCCGCACGCGCGCCGAACGTCTTCGCTTCCGCGGCTACGGGATGATCGAGATGCAGGTCGCGATGTCGAAGAACATGAACGCGAGCGCCTTCTCCTGCGGGGAGAGGGCCAGCGAGCCGCCACAGCTGTCGGGGTAGTCGCCGGCCTGGGGCCCGCCGGAGACGTGCATGTCGGAGAACACGACCTTGCCGCAGCGCGCGTCCGCCGCGGCCTCGTTGGGCGTCGTGAACTGGAAGTTCTGGGTGTAGTCGGTGTTGTTGTCCTTCCAGTACGTCCAGCGCTCCGCCTTCACCGGGTTCACGGCTTCGCAGGTCTGCTTGCCGGTCTGGGCCTGGATCGGGATCTCGCCGGGCGTGGTCGAGCCCATGACGTTCGTCATCCACGCGGCGAACTGGGCGCCCTTCGGATTCGCAGCCTGATCGATCACGTCGTGATCACCGCCGCCGCCGAACGTGGTGGGGCTGTTGGTCCACGTCGCGATCTCGGGCCACACGGCGGGCTTCTGGTTGCCGCCACCCTGGGTGCTGCCCTCGACCCAGATGTTGTGCCAGTGCGACAGGAACACGCGACCGCCGAAGTCGGCGTACGCCTTGACGGCGTCCAGCGCCTCCTGCGGCTTGGTGTCCGGGTTCTGCTTGCCCTCGCACGAGAAGATCACGATGTCGTACGCCTTCAGCTTGTCGGCGCTCGACCAGAACGGCTTGGCAGCGGCGAGGCTCTGCCCGCTGCCGCCGGGATAACCGGCCTTGAACTGGCCGACGCCGTTTCCCTTGTAGAGGTTCACGCGACCGGTCCCCTGGTCGTTCGTGATCTCGGTGTCGTCGATGCCGAGCTTGCGGATCAGACACTCGAGCGAGTCCGCGTTGCCGGTCGTGATCGCGATCTTCGGGATATCGCCTTCGGCCTTGGTCTTCGGCAGGCGCGTCTGCTCGGCCGTCAGCGCCGTCGGGGCGCACTCGGCGACGTTCGACACGGTGATCTGGCGGCGCCACTTGCCGAGCGAGATCACGACGGGGACGGACGCCCCGGCGGGCACGTTCTGCAGCGTGAACTCGCCCTTCTCGTTCGTCTTGGTCTGCGCGATCGGGAAGCCCGGAAGGTCCTGGCACCGACTGCACTCGGCGCCCTCGGTGAACGGTCCCGGCGCGTCACGCGGGATGTACACGTCCGCTCCGAACAGCGGCAGCGTCCCGTTCGGCGCGTAGACCACACCGGTGAGGGTCGTCGGCGTCTGCCCCGCGCCGCTGCAGGCCTTGACCTGACACTCGAGGCCCACGCACGCGTCCGGCCTCGTCGCGTCGCCGGAATCGTCGGAATCATTCCCGTTGGTGGTGTGTCCGCCGCAAGCTGCTAGCAGGGCCAGGCTGGTGATGAGCACGCGCATACCCGAACGATACCCGTGACCCGCGCGCCCAGATACAGCTTCCTCGCGGGCCGAGCCAGTCTCACATCTCCCGACAGTCGGGGCGTGCCCGCCGCGGCGCTACGGAATCACGCCGACGCACGACGAGATATCGAAGAACAGAAACGCGAGCGCCTTCTCCTGGGGCGAGAGGTCCCCGGCCTGACAGCCCGTGGGAAATGGCGTCGGGAGATTATTCGGGTTCGTGCTCGTGCTCGCCGTCGATCGCGACCCGGACGAGACGTGCATGTCGGAGAACACGACCTTGCCGCAGCGCGCCTCGGGCGCAACGGCCTGCGGCGTCGAGAACTCGAGGTCCTGCACGCTCTGGTGCGGCGCCGCTTGCGGGATGTGCACGCGGCGGTCGGCCTTCGCGATGTCGCGATCGACGAGGGTGTAGCGCGCGCCGGAGATGGGCACTTCGCCCTCGACCGTCGAGCCCTGCACGTTCAGCATCCACTTCGCGAACGACATGCCCTTCGGCACCGTCTGGTCGATCGTCGCGGTGTTGTTGTCGAGATCCTGCGGCGCCGCGAAGTCCCACGTGCCGATCGTCTTCCAGTCGGGGAGCCCGTGCGACGGGTCATCCTTGTCGCCGCCGATCCAGATGTTGTGCCAGTGCGAGAGGAAGATGCGACCGCCCGCGTCGGCGTAGTCGTGCACGGCCTGGAGCGCGGACTGCGGCTTCGGCGACTGCGCCGACTGCTGGTCGCCTTCGCACGAGAAGATCGCGATGTCGTAGTTCGACAGCTTCTCCTTCGTGCTCCACAGCGTGGGCGACCGCGGCAGCGCACCCGCGCCGCCCGCGAAGCCCGCCGAGAACGTATCGGTGCCGTTGCCCGCGAACAGGTGCACGCGACCATCGCCCGCATCGGTCGTGAACTCGCTGTCGGCGATGCCGAGCTTGTGCACGAGGCACTCGAGGGCATCGGCACTGCCCGTGGTGATCGCGATCTTCGGGATATCGCCTTCCGCCTTGGTCTTCGGCAGCGTCGTCGACGCGACCGGGACAGCCGTGTCCTGACACGCCGCGATCGTCGGGACGGTGAACTGACGGCGCCACTTGCCGACCTGCACGATCACCGGCACGGCATCGGTCGCCGGGACGTTCTTCAACGTGAAGTGACCGGCCTCGTCGGTGACGGTCTCCGCGATCGCTCCACCGGGGAGACTCGACGCGCAGTTGCCGCACTGCACGCCCTCGACGAGCGGCCCGGGATCCGAGAGCGGCACGTATACGTTCACGCCGTACAAGGGCAACGTGCCGTTCGGCGCGTAGACCGTGCCGGAGATGCTCGTCGGCTCGAGGCCCTTGGCCGCGCAGTCGACCACGAAGCACGGCAGCCCGACCGTGCAGGCATCGGGCGGCAGCGGATCCGCGGCGTCGACTGCGTCGGTACTATCGGAGCCGTTCTTGGCGCCGCCGCAGGCGCCCGAGAGACCAGCCGTGAAACTCGCGATCAGCGAGACGAACAACAACGGGCGAGACGCCATGGAGACAAATGGTAGCTCACTTCGGCAACGGCACATCGAGCTGGATCTCGCCGCCCGCGGGCCAGACGAGCTCCTGGATGTAAGGACCGTGATCTTTCAGGCGGAGCTCTAGGCGTTTCGCCGAGCCCATATCGATGTCCAGCAAGGTGGCAGGTGTACGTCCACGGAGCTGACCGTCGATGAGGACGTCAGCGCCGGGCGGACGGCTCACCACGACGAGCTTGCCGGTGATGGGCTTCAGGAGGGCCATGACCGGCGTCTCGGCCCCCGTGGCCGGAATCGTGAGTGAGTCGATGTAGGGCGTGTGCATCGGCAGCTCGATCCGGATCGCGTGCTTCGTCCCCACCGGTACGTTCTCGATGACGAACGGGGTCTTGTCCGCGAGGCGGACATCGTCGAACACGATCTCGGCCCCGGCGGGCGCGGAATCGACGCTGACGCTGCCGACCGTCGCCGCCGTCGATCGCGTGGAGCGGATCACCGCGAACGTCGCGATCGCGGCGAGCGCCACGGCCGCGATCGCCGCGCCGATGTAGAGCGCCCACCTGCCCTGGCTGCGGCCGAGCTTGTACATCGAGGGCAGCTCGTCGGCTTCGGAGAGCCGGAGTTGCCCCGTCAGCGAGATCGGCTGGCTCCCCTGCTGCGAGAACGGGGACAGCGCGGCCGGATTCAGCGGGGCGGACCCGTAGGCGGGCGGCGCGTAGCCACCAGGGGCCGCGTAGCCCGGCGGGTACCCCTGCGATGCCGGGTACCCCTGTGGCGGATAGCCGGGTTGCGCAGGATAGCCGGGTTGCGCCGGATAGCCGGGTTGCGCAGGATAACCCGGCTGTGACGGATAGCCCGGCTGCGGCGGATAGCCCGGCTGCGGCGGATAACCGGCTTGCGGCGGATAGTGCTGGTACGGCCCGGAGCCCGGGTGCGACGGAGCCTGAAGTTGGGCCTGATCCCGAGGCTGGGGATACGGGCCCGAGCCAGCGGGCGGGTACGACGGGTGCGCAGGGGCACCCGTCGGATAGGGACCGCTCGCGCCCGGGTCGTAGCTCTGCGGGTAGCCCGCCGGCGGATAGCCGGGAGGCGGGTAGCCCGGAGGTGCGGCGTACGGCGATGGCTCACCAGCGGGGGCGTGCTCGGGCTGCCACCCCGGAAGTGGTTGCGGAGCGAGGCCAGGTCCCTGCCGCGGGTCCTGCGCCCCCGCTCGCGCGTCCGTCGCGTACGGCCCATTCGGTCCGGGCGGTCCGGGCGGTCCGGTCCGCACGTTCGGATCGTCGAGCGAGGGAGCCGTCGCAGGGGGCCGCGTGCGCGGCGGCGCGGTTCGCGGCACCGGCATGGGCGCGTTGCCTCCGGGGGCCGCGACCAGCTGCTGCAGCACGTTCGGCGCGACGGCAACGCCGCCGGGTGGGGTCCGGCGCGATGCCTTCGGCTTGCGCAGCTCGCTCACGGCCGGAGTCTGGATCTTCGCGGCGAGCGCCGCGGGGGCTGGCTCGCGAGCACGCGGCACGGCCCGCGGGCGCGCGGTCAGCGGCTGGTCGCGCGCCATCGTCGGCGCGTCGTCGTCGAGCATGCCGCCGAGGTCGCGCGTGAGCTCGGCGCCGTCGTCGAAGCCCGCGCGCGGTTCGGGCTCCGCGCCCACCCCGGTGGGCAGGTCCTCGTCGCTCGTATCAGCGGCTTCGCCGTGATCGCTGCCGTGGGTGGTCGCCGCGCGCGACGCGAAGTCCGCGGGCTCGCTGCCCGGGCGCGACGGTGCGAAGGTGACGACCGTCGCGTCGGCGCCGTCCTCGCCGAGGTCCGCCGCGTCGAAGAACGAGCGCGACAGCGGATCGCCAACGACCGTGCTGTCGGGGTTGTCGGCGTCGGAGTGGCCGACGTCCAGCAGCCCGCTGTCCTCCGTCGTGGCGCTGGACGGCACGTGGGCGACCTGGCGCGTGTGCTCGTCGGCGAGGCGAGGGCGCGACGCCGGCTTCGCGCTCGCGATGGCGGGGACGGGCGCGGCCGGCACCCGTGGCGCCGCCGCGGGAGCGATCGGTACAGACGGTACGGACGGCACCGCGAGCGGCTTCGCCGCCGGGCTCGCGACCGGCTTCGCGACCGGCTTCGCGACCGGCTTCACGATCGACGGGATCACGATCGACGGGATCACGCCCGCCGGAGCCCGACTGCCGGGCGGCATCGGGCCCGTCGGTCGGTTCGCGCGCGCGGGTCCGGTGGGTGCCGCGCTCGCGGGTGCGAGCGGTGCCGTCGGTTTCTGCGATCGCGACGCGGCCGGGCTCGGCATCGGCGCGAGCGCCGGCACGGCGGCGGGCCGCGCCCCGAGCGCCGGCTTCGGAGCGGCCTTCACGGCAGGGGCCGCCGCGCGATTGGCCCCCGCGCCCTTCGCCTTCAGCTCGTCGAGCGTGAAGATCACGCTGTTCTCGTCGCGCAGCTCCTCGCGGTCGTGGATGAGGTCCCCGATGTCGAGCGAGTGCGTCGCGAGCACTCCATCGGGGGCCTCCACGAGCATCGAGAACTCGTCATCGCGCTCGGGCGGCGGCACCGTGGGGTCGCCGAGGACGGACTTGATCATCGCCGCGATCTTGCCGGCCGTGAACACCGGCGAGTACGCGTGGAGGAAGCGCTCGAGGTCCGTCGCGAAGTCGCCGGCGCTCTGGTACCGGTCCTCGGGACGCTTCTGCAGCGCGTGCATCACGATGCGCTCGAGCTGCGGCGGCACCCCCTTGCGGAGGGTGCTCGGCGACGCGATGTCGGCCTTGCGCGCCATGTCGAGGAGCTTCATCAGATCCTCCTCGAGGTAGAGCATCTGCCCCGTGATCATCTCGTAGAGCACGATGCCCGCCGAGAAGATGTCCGAGCGGTAGTCGAGCTTGTCGCCCCAGGCCTGCTCGGGGCTCATGTAGTAGTACTTGCCCTTGATCACGCCGGCGGCGGTCTGTCGGGCCTTCATCGTCGCCTTCGCGATGCCGAAGTCGACGAGCTTCACCTCGCCGGAGTACGAGACGAGGACGTTCTGCGGCGACACGTCGCGATGGACGATGCCGAGCGCGGTGCCGAACGAGTCGCGCTTGCGGTGCGCGTGGTCGAGGGCGTTCGCGACTTCCTTGCCGATGAACGCGCAGACGTCGAGCGGCATCTCGAAGTCCTCCTCGGACCCCTTGCGCAGGATCTTGTAGAGGTCCGCGCCGTCCACGTACTCCATCGTGATGTAGTAGGTGTCCCCGACGCGACCGAGGTCGAACGTCTGCGCGATGTTGCCGTGCGTGAGCTGCACGGCGATCTTCGCCTCGTCGACGAGCATCTCGATGAACTGCTCGTCCTCCGCGAGGTTCGGGTGGATCATCTTGA
>JAYSYE010000300.1:0-15634 GCA_043716635.1 Deltaproteobacteria bacterium
TTCCTCGTCGGCGACGACAACGCGCTGGCGAACGCGCTCGCGCAGATCGTGTCGGGCAACGTCGTGTTCGAGACCTGCAACAACCTCGACGATGACTGCGACGGCAGAATCGACGAGGACTTCCCGCAGAAGGGCAACGCCTGCGACAACGGTGCGCTCGGCGCCTGCCGCGGGACGGGCACCCTCGTCTGCAACGGCACCGGCTCGGGCCTGGCGTGCTCGATCACGAACCCCGGCGCGACGCCCGGCACCGAGGTCTGCAACGGGCTCGACGACAACTGCAATGGCGCGATCGACGAGGGCATCACCTGCACGCCGGGCTGCGTCCCGACGAACCCCGTGGACCTCTGCAACGGCATCGACGACGACTGCGACGGCCAGTTCGAGGAGGACGATCCGAACATCGGCACGTCCTGCGGCGCCACCGCTACGCCGCCGTGCCGCCTCGGCACGAACGCGTGCATCGGCGGCGCGATCGTGTGCGTCGGCGCGGTCGATCCGGGTCCCGAGCAGTGCAACGGCATCGACGACAACTGCGACGGCACGCCCGATGACATGGCGCCCTGCCCCACCCCGACCTCCTGCGTCGAGGGCGGCTGCCGCCTGCCGTGTGCGGGGGGCGAGTTCTCGTGTCCGCAGGGCTACAAATGCGAGCCGTCGGCGGCCGGCGAGTTCTGCGTGCCGAGCGCGTGCGCGACCTGCGCACCGAACGAGACGTGTGTGAACGACATGTGCCAGGACCCGTGCGCGGGCGTGACGTGCGCGGCCGCGGAGCAGTGCCGCTTCGGCACGTGCGTCGACTGCAACGTGCTCGGGTGTCCGGGCTCGCAGGTGTGCAGCAACTCGATGTGTATCGACGATCCGTGCGCGAACGTGGACTGCACCGGCCAGTGCGACAGCGCGCTCGGGTGCAGTTGCCGCGGCGGCGCCTGCATCGCGAACTGCAGCGACTCGGAGTGCCCCACGGGAGCGCGCTGCGGCCCGGATGGCGCGTGCGTCGCGGACGCGTGCGCGGGTGTCCGCTGCCCGGACAACCAGGTGTGCACCGACGGTGTGTGCGGGACCGACCCGTGCATCGTGGTGACGTGTCCCGCGGGCCACGTGTGCGACGGCGGTGCCTGCATCGACGATCCGTGCAAGCTCGCGGAGTGCACGGGCGACTACGTGTGCACCGTGCGCGATGGCGCGGCGGTCTGTCTCCCGACGAACCCCGGCCACGTGCCCGATCTCGTGCTGGTCGGCGGCGGCGGCTGCGCGGTCGGTGGCACGGGCGACGGTGGCGACGGTGGCGGCCCGGCGTCGAGCGCGGTGCTCGGCCTGGCGCTCGTCGGCCTGGTCGTGCGGCGCCGGAGGTCACTGTGAGCCTCCGCCTGCCCTTCCACCTCGGGTGGCGGGTCGTGCTCGCGGTGACGCTGCTCGCCAGCTGCAGCCTCAAGCCGTTCGACCTGGCGGGCGATCCGACCGGCGATGCCGGCACCACCCCGACCGGGGATGGTGGAGTGGACCCCACCGGCGACGGCGGCAGGGGCATCGACGCCGCGACGTGCACGCCCATCGGTCCGGACGACACGTGCAACGAGGTCGACGATGACTGCGATGGCACCGTCGACAACACGTTCATGAAGGACACGGACCCGGCGAACTGCGGCACCTGCAATCACCGCTGCATCGGCACGGGCGCGGTCCTCGGCTGCGCCGCCGGCGCGTGCACGTTCGCGGCGTGCCTGCCCGGCTTCGCCAACCTCGATGCCGATCCGCTGACCTGCGAGTACATGTGCCCGCTGTTCCCCCCGCGCGCGGAGGACTGCAACGGGTTCGATGACGACTGCGACGGCGTGGTCGACGAGGACCTGCCCCCGCCGCCGATCGGGCAGTGCCGCATCACCGCGGGGACCCCGTGTGCGGGCACGGTCATGACGTGCGCGACGCGCGGCACCCAGACGCGCTGGTTCTGCGACTACTCGGCGGACGTCGAGTTCGATCCCTCGGTCCCGAATGGCATCGTGATCGCGGAGCAGCGGTGCGATGGCAAGGACGGCGACTGCGACGGGCTCGCCGACGACACGTTCACCGACCTCGGCCAGCAGTGCGACAACGGGCAGCTCGGCGTATGCCGCGACGTCGGGCGACGGATCTGCGATCCCGCGGATGTCAGCGGCACCACGTGCGATCTCACCGTGCTCCCCGATGCCGCGCCCGCGACTGCCGAGTCGTGTGACGGGCTCGACAACAACTGCGATGGCATCGTGGACAACACCACCGGGGCGAACCGAGTCATCGATGCGATGACGCATGTGGTGATCGGTGCGCTCGACTACTACATCGATACGTACGAGGCCTCTCACCCGGACTCGACGGGCACCGTCACCGGTGTGAGCACGAACCGGTCGTGCTCGAAGCCCGGGGTCGTGCCGTGGCGAGGCGCGTCGTACACGGCGGCCGCGGTTGCATGCAGCGCCGCCGGCAAGGTGCTGTGCACGAGCCCGCAGTGGCAGACCGCGTGCGAGGGCGCGGCGGCGACGGCGTACCCGTACGGCGACACGTTCTCGTCGACGCGATGCAACACCGAGCCGTACGACAGCATCCCGGGTGGCGCGGACGATGACCTGCTGATCGCGACCGGGCTATCCGCGTGTGCCGCGAGTACGGGCGTGCAGGATCTCTCGGGAAATCTCCGCGAGTGGACCGATGACATCACCGGAACGACGACAGGTGGACAGCCGATCGCGGTCCTGCGCGGCGGTGCATACGACACGCCCGCCGAGGGCGCGACCTGTGACTTCCGCCTCTCGCGAGGTGCGGCCAATCTCATCGAATCCACGAACGGCTTCCGTTGTTGCAAAGCTACCGCGCCGTAGCCGAATCGGACTACGATGGCCGGTGATGAGGATCCGAGGCTCGAGCTACGTCCGCGTTACGGTCGGCGTCGTCGTGATGATGGTGGCCGCGCAAGCGTGGGGCACCGTCACGCAGGTCGACGGGACGATCGTACCGCGCCTCAACAACGTCGCGACGTGTGACGGCGGCGGCGCCGCGAATCTCCAGGTCTGCTTCAACCAGTACGAGGGGGTGTCACCGCCCTCGCCAAATGCAATCGACCCGATCGTCGATGCCGCACAGATACCCGAGATCTTCGTGCCGAACACGGCGGTCGGGGTCAGCGTGACCTTCCGCGACATCGCCGAGGGCGCCGGATTCGAGAACAGCTTCGGTTACTACAACGTCGGGGATGACGTCGTCACCCCCGCCGGGATCCAGGCGAACCTGCACCCGATCCTCGGCTGCGGCGTCCCGATGACCACGACCGGGAACGCCTCGACCCACAAGGGGAACCCGGCTTTCTACCTGCAGAACGCCGAGCCGAACTTCGGCAGCGCCCCGGCATCGACCGCGAGCGTGAACTTCGCGACGGAGGCGAGCGCTGGACGCTACCGCGGCGGGTTCATCGGGTTCTATCTCATCACGCCCGAAGGCAACCCCTCCGCGAACAACTGCGGCGACTTCAAGCTCGGCACCGACGCGCTCTCCCTTCTCGGCCGCCTCTACTACACGCAGAAGGATCTCAACAACGACGGCGACTTCGTTCACCACCTCGTCTACTCGTCGAAGGTGGTCGCGAACCGCTTCTACTTCGGGTTCGAGGATCTGTACCGCGGCGGCGACAACGACTTCGAGGACATGGCGATCCAGACCATCGGGCTCACGGCGCCGTGCGTGCCGCAGCCGGAGATCTGCGACAACCTCGACAACGACTGCGACGGTCTGATCGACAACACCGATCCAGACCTCACGGGCGTGAACGCCGCGTGCAACTGCGACGGCATCGCCCAGACCTGTGACAACGGTCCGCTCCAGGGCACCTGCCAGACCGGCGTCACGCGCTGCACCGCGGGCGCCATCACGTGCCACGGCACGGGCGTCGCCACCGCCGAGACGTGCGACCTCAAGGACAACAACTGCAACGGCATGGTCGACGACAACCCGTCGGGCACCGGCGCCACGTGCGACGGTCCCGATGCCGACCTCTGCAAGGAGGGCACGTTCCAGTGCATGAACGGCGTGATCAGCTGCACCGACACGACGGGCAACAACGTCGAGCTCTGTAACGGCCTCGATGACGACTGCGACGGCGCCATCGACAACGGCAACCCGGGCGGCGGCGGCGCGTGCGGGACCAGCACCGGCCAGTGCAACCCGGGCACGCTCGTCTGTCAGGGCGGCGGACTCGTGTGCACCGGCCAGACCGGGCCCTCGGCCGAGCTCTGCAACGGCCTCGACGACGACTGCAACGGCGTGATCGACAATGCACCCACGGGCGTCGGCGCGGCGTGCGGCGCGAGCGATACGGGCGCCTGCATGAAGGGCATGACCGTGTGCGTGAATGGCGGCCTCCAGTGCGCCGGCGAGGTCGGGCCCTCGCCCGAGCGCTGCAACGGCATCGACGACGACTGCAACGGCATCATCGACGACAACGTCGTGGACGACGCGCAGCCGTGCGGCACCGGCACCGGCGCCTGCGACCCCGGCGCCACCCAGTGCGTGATGGGCATGCTCATGTGCACCGGTGGCACCGGCCCGACGCCAGAGGTCTGCGACGCCATCGACAACGACTGCGACGCGACGGTCGACGAGCAGGTCCCTGGCGTGGGCGACACCTGCGGTGCGGGCGGGATGGGTCCGTGCTCGATGGGCACGAAGCAGTGCATCCAGGGCACGCTCCAGTGCGTCGGCGGCACCTCGGGCGGCACCGAGACGTGCAACGGCGCCGACGACGACTGCGACGGCGTGATCGACAACGGCGACCTCTGCAACGGCGGCATCTGTCAGAACGGCACGTGCGCGAGCCCCTGCCTCGCCGGCGAGTTCCCCTGCCCGAGCGGCAAGACGTGCGTTGGCAACTTCTGCGTCGATGACCCGTGCTTCGGCGTCACGTGTCAGCCGGACAGCATGGGCAACACGCAGACCTGCCGCGACGGCACCTGCCAGGCGGTGTGCCCGACGATCACCTGCCCGAGCGGCACCATCTGCCGCGGCAGCGACGCCGCCTGCGTGCCCGACACCTGCGAGTACATCCCGAACAAGTGCGCCGCGAACCAGCTGTGCGTGAACAGCATGTGCGTGAGCGACCCGTGTCAGGGCGTCACGTGCGGGACCGACCAGTTCTGCCGCGGCGGCGCGTGCGTCGCGAGCTGCGAGGGCATCCAGTGCCCGGTCGCGAACCAGTGCGAGGACGGCGCCTGCGTGCCCACCGGCTGCGCGTTCGATTGCGGCGATCAGGTGTGCAACCCGGCCACCCACCAGTGCCAGGACAACGCGTGCCGGACGGTGACGTGTCCGTCGGCGCAGGCGTGTGACCCGCTCACGGGCATGTGCATCGCCGACCCGTGCGAGGGCGTCACCTGCCCCGGCCAGCAGCGATGTCACGCCGGCCAGTGCGGCGACATCACCAGCGGCGAGTTCGTGACCACGGGTGGCGGCGGCGGCTGCGATGCGAGCGGCACCGGTGGCGACGCGTCGGTCGGGGCCCTGCTGGCGGTCGCGATCGGCGGGCTGCTGATGCGGCGCCGCAAGCGCCTCGTCGCGATGGCCGTGCCCGGCATCTTCGCGGTGGCGCTCGGAGCAGCCGGCTGCAACGTGAACGAGTACTGCCTGCACTGCGCGATCGACGACGCCGGCATCGACCCGAACGGCGATGGCGGCACCGACGGCAGCGGCAGTGGCATCGATGCCCAGCCGACCTGCGACCCCAACGCGATCCACCCGGAGAGCTGCAACAACGCCGACGACGACTGTGACGGGCAGATCGACGAAGGCATCGACCTCCAGAGCGACGAGCTCAACTGCGGCGCGTGCGGCACCCAGTGCAACAAGCCCGGCGCGGTCACCCAGTGCCAGACGGGCGGCTGCGTGGTCACGGGCTGCTTCCCCGGCTTCAACGACGCGGACGGCGACATCACCGGGCCCTACGCGACCACGAACGGCTGCGAGTACCAGTGCTTCACGAGCAACGGCGGCACCGAGGTGTGCGACGAGCTCGACAACGACTGCGACAACCAGATCGACGAGGGCATCAACAAGTCGGCCGACCCGAACAACTGCGGCACGTGCGGTCACGTCTGTGACTTCTTCTCGGCCACGGGCTCGTGCGTGGCGAGCACCTGCTCGTTCAATCCGGCCACCGACTGCCTCCCCGGCTTCTTCGACATCAACGGCGTGCAGGCCGACGGCTGCGAGTACTCGTGCACCCCGACGGGACCCGAGACGTGCGACGTCATCGACAACAACTGCAACGGGCTCGTCGACGAGACCTTCGACCTGCCGAACGACGTGAACAACTGCGGCCGCTGCGGCAACGCGTGCTCGTTCCCGCACGCGACGGCGACGTGCCAGGCGGGCACCTGCTCGTTCAACCCGGCCACCCAGTGCCTCCCTGGCTTCGTCGACGTGGATGGCAACCAGCTCAATGGCTGCGAGTACCAATGCACCCCGACCAATGGCGGCGTCGAGCGCTGCGATGGCGTGGACAACAACTGCAACGGGACGGCGGACGAGCTGGCGACCGGCGTGGGTGCCGCCTGCGCGGCCACGAACCCGGCGATCGGCGCATGCACCGCGACCGGCACCACGGTGTGCTCGGGCGGGACGCTCGTGTGCAGCAACGCGCCGCAGCCGGTGATCGAAGTTTGCAACAACGTCGACGACGACTGCAATGGCGTGCGGGACAACGGCGTCACGCAGGTCTGCTACACGGGCACCGCCGGCACGAGCGGGGTCGGCGCGTGCCGCCCCGGCTCGCAGACGTGTGCGGCCGGCACGTTCGGCGCGTGCGCGGGCGAGGTGACCCCGGGCACGGAAGTCTGTAATGGCCTCGACGACAACTGCGACGGTCGCGTCGACAACCGCGATGCGGCCGGCAACCCGATCGTGGCGACCTGCTACGGCGGCACGGCCGGCACGGCCGGCGTCGGGACCTGCACGTCGGGCTCGCAGACGTGCTCGTTCGGCTCGCTCGGTTCGTGCGTGGGCGAGGTTCGCCCGGCGGCCGACCTGTGCGGCGACAACCTCGACACCGACTGCGACGCGAAGGGCGATGCGGCCGAGGGCTGTCTCGCCCAGGGCGGCGAGGTCGTGATCGACGGCGAGGCCACGCGCGGCGCGCAGCACTCGTACGACGTGGTGCTCGCCCGCGGCGGCGTGCCCCTCGGCACGAATGTCTACGCGGCGTGGAGCCAGTTCGATGGCACGAATACCGACGTGTACTTCCGCAAGTCCGCCGACGGTGGCGTGACCTACGGTCCCGTCGTCAACGTGACCGCGGCCGTCGCGCTGCCGGCGGTGAAGCCGCTGATCGCGGTGCAGGCCGGCGCGAACGACGTGATCGCGATCGGCTACCAGACCGTGAACGCGACCGACGAGCGCGACATCCGCGTGAGCGTGTCGGCGAACGGCTCGACGTTCGGCGCCGCCTCCGCGATCCTCGATGCGGCCGGCGACTCGTTCCATCACTCCATCGCGATCAGCGGCGCGAACATCGTGATCGCGTGGGAGGAGCTCGACACCACCACGCTCACCCGCGACATCCACAGCCGCGCGTCCACCGACACCGGCGCGACGTTCGGCACCGAGCGCATCATCAACACCGCGGTGGGCACCCGGTACGCCGGTCGCCCGCAGGTGGTGTTCGCGGGCGCCCGCGTCGTGTGGACGTGGCGCGAGCAGCGGCTCGGCTCGACGCGCGACATCTTCGGGGCGTCGGCGGCGAACGCGACGACTGCTCAGAGCGCGCCGATCCGGATCGATGGCGCGGGCAGCGCCGACACGCGCGACAGTGACTTCCCGGTGATGGTGTCGACGAAGGACGGCGCGACCTACCTCGTGTGGCAGGACGCATCGACCGTCGCGGGTGGCGGCTCGGACGTGGTGTTCTCGCGCTCGCTGGACGGCGGCGTCTCGTGGGCGGCGGAGACCATCATCGATGACCCGGCGATGGAGGTGTCGTCGTCGTTCTCGCCGTCGATCGCGGTCGATCCGCTGACGACGGGCGCCAACGACGATCTCGTCGCGATCGCCTGGGAGGATCGCCGCCAGGGCACGCAGGTATTCGCGTCGGTCTCCGCGACCAGCGGCGCGACCTTCGCGGCGCCGGTCCGGGCCTCGTCCACGGCGGGCGCCCCGATCGCGGGCACCACCACCCTGCCCGTCATCGCGGCGGCCGGGAACGGCGTGCTGGTGGTGAGCTACCAGAACCAGCTGACAAACCAGCGGCCGCACGTGTACACCGCGTCGTCGATCGACAGCGGTGCCACGTGGACGCTGTCGCAGGCGCGGCTCGATGGCGGCGCGGGCCCGGCCATTGCCCCGGTCATCGTGGCCTCGCGCCCGGGCACGAGCTTCGCGGCGGTGACGGCGTGGACGGACTTCCGCACCCTGCCGAACATCAACGGCGACATCTACGCGGTCGTCAGCAGGTAGCGACACGGGCGCGGACTTTTGCTACGAGTCCGCATGGCAATCGAACGTACGTTCTCGATCATCAAGCCCGACGCCGTGAAGGCGAACAAGATCGGTGGGGTCACCGCGAAGCTCGAGGCCGCGGGCCTCACCGTCGTCGCGTCCAAGATGGTGCGCCTCACGGACGCCCAGGCGAAGGCCTTCTACGGCGTCCACAAGGACCGCCCGTTCTACGGCGACCTCGTGAAGTTCATGACCGAGGGTCCGGTCGTGGTGCAGGTCCTCGAGGGCGAGGACGCCGTCGCGGCGAACCGCAAGGTCATGGGCGCGACGAACCCGGAGAAGGCCGACGCCGGCACGATCCGCAAGGAGTTCGCCACGAACATCGAGCGCAACGCCGTGCACGGCTCGGACGCGGCGGAGACGGCGAAGGAGGAGATCGCGTTCTTCTTCTCGGCCGCCGAGCTCGCGTCGCTCGCGCGCTCGTAAGGTCCAGTGGTTCCGGCGCCCGCGAGGGGCGTGGAACTGCTCAGGACTTCGGCTTGCAGGCCTTGATGCTGCTTCCGCTGACGCCGTTGCAGTCTTGATCGGACCGGCAGTCGGCCTTGGTCGAGCAGGTCTTCACGCAGGTGATCGCCGTGCCGGAGATCGCATCGCACACCGACGCCTCCGGGCACTGGTCGGTCGAGCCCGACGTGGTGCAGCCGGTGGTGCAGTAGCCACCGGGTACCGTGGTGCTGCATGTCAGGCCGTCGTCGCAGCCGGCCGTGGCCGTGCACGCGCCGCCGACATTTGGAGGATCGCCCCCGCAGGAGACGAGCAAGACCACGAGTACAGGCAGGATTCGCATCCGGCGACCCTAGACGGTCCGCTGACCGCTGGCGAGTTAGACGACGGCCGCGCACGCAGCGGTGATCAGCGGCCCGACGCACGCCGCGATGCGCTCGCGTACCGCCTCGTCTGCAATGCGCTCGTCCACGACCAGCGCCCGCGGGACGGGCACGGCGACACACGCCTCCGGGATCACGGCGGCGTCCGTGTAGCGGAGCACCACGCCGAGCGACTCGTACGTTCCGGCCGCGCCGGTGGGGCCCGTCGAGGGATTGAGCCAGCCCGTGGGCTTGCCGCCGATCTCGACGCCGCCGACGGTCCACTCGAGCAGGTTCTTGAGCGCGCCCGGCATCGCCCCGGCGTACTCGGGCGTGCTGAGCAACAGCGCGGCCGCACCGGCGATCGCCGCGCGCAGCGCGACCACGGCGTCGGGGAGCGGATCGCGATCGAGATCGGGATTGAACAGCGGCAGGCCGGCGAGCCCCGCATACATCACGCCCACGAATGGTGCCGGCAGCAACTCTGCCGCCGTGCGCAGCACCGCGGCATTGACCGACCCGACGCGCACGCTGCCGCAGATCAAGAGCACCGTTCGACCGGTCGGTTCCGCGGAATCACCAGCGGTCACGGTACGGACTCGTCACGCAGCATCGCGATCAGGTCCGTCACGCCCGGATCGTGACCGAGCTGCTTGAACAGCGTGGTGACCTGACCGCGGTGGTGCGTCTGGTGGTTGAAGAAGTGGCCGACGACCCACCACAGCGGCTCCTCGATCGTCTGGCCCGCGCGGAGGTAGCGGAGGGGCGCTGCGAGTCGCGTGTCATCGAGGGCGGCGACGTACGCGTCGATCGCGTCGTCGGTCGTCCCGCGCTCGCGCCGGAGGTCGGCGAACACGGGACACAGCTCCGCCGCCAGCGAGGCGGGCGTGACGGCGTCCCAGGCGCCGAACCGCCCGAGCCAGATGCGGTCTGCGAGCAGCAGGTGCCCGAGCGTCCGGTGAATGGACCCGAAGAACGCGCCGAGGTCGCGTCGCCGCTGCTCCTCGCCCACCATCTCCGCGAGCGCATAGAGCCGCTCGTTCATCCACCGGTTGTAGCGAGCGAGCGCCGCGAATTGCGTCTGCAGGAGAGTCATCGCGAGCGCAGCATACGGCGACGCAGCTGGAAGTGCCTGGACCCCGGCCTTCGCCGGGCGTTGCCGGCGGGACATGCGTGACGCCGCTCATCGCCGTGACGAGAAGCTGCGCAAGGATGGCGCGCTGATGGGTATTGCGGATGCCCCGGTGCAGGTTCGCAATCCGGGCGGCACCGGTGTCGAGCGTACCGCCGGACCACTCATGTTCTCGACTCTGCCAGTCGCTGGATTCATCGCGCATCGAAGCTCGCGTACCCGAGGGACACGCTCGATCGCGTCGAGGTGTCGCGGCTAGCGGCCTCGACGGACCATCCGCCACGCCAAGCCGCGAAGCTCGTCGCTTCCGACTCGGTGGGCTACGACAGGATGTCGCCGCGAAACGCCGGCCCTCGGCGTTTCGTCCTCCATGACCCTCCTCGGCCGTTCCGGGCGTTGGACCGCTGCGTGCACCTGCGCGTCCGATGACGCACGACCGATGCTCAGACGACAAGCGAGCCCCCGACGACAGCGGCGCGGATTCCGTGGTCTCGGATGCACCTGGAAATCGTGTCGAGGTCGCACGCGATTCGACCGGCGATGATCGGATGATGAATCCGGCACGCCTCCTGGCGGCATTGCGCTGGAGATCCGCCGTGCCGGATCGCGTGTTCGATCGCCTCTATCCGGCAGCAGTGCGGAGGGTCTCGTCGGTCCACTGGACTCCGGTCGCGGTTGCGCTGCGCGCGGCGGAGTGGCTCGCACCCGAGGCGGGCGCGCGCGTGCTCGACGTGGGTTCCGGCCCGGGAAAGCTCTGTCTCATCGGTGCGGTCGCTCGGGGTGGCGCGTGGCACGGCGTCGAGCGCGATCCGGCGCTCGTCCAGGTCGCGAACGCGGCGGCGAAGCTACTCGACCTCGAACGGTCCACGACGTTCACTACCGGCGAGATGGAGCTGGTAAACTGGAGGTCATTCGACAGCCTCTACTTCTACAATCCGTTTGCGGCCATCCTGTTCGGTGAAGCGCCGTTCGCAAGGGACGTTCGCTGGTCCATGCTGACGGACCAGATCGCCAGAACAGAGGCGCACCTCGCCGATCTCGCGGTCGGCACCCGCGTGGTGACGTACGAGGGCTTTGGCGGCGACATGCCCGGTGCCTATCGTCTCACCGACGCTGAGATGATCGGCGATGGGTACCTCGCTCTGTGGGTCAAGCAACGAACGAAGCGTCATGCGCGAACCACGCGAGCGCAGCCGCGTTCGGATTCAGGTCAACCTTCGGTCGAGGCGGCCGTTCGAAGACTGGATCCATAGCGCCAGGTCGAGACCGACGGACGCCACGCGCTCGTGATGGAGCAACTCGAAGCTGGCCGGCATCACACCACCGAACCCATTGAACGTGAGGACCCTCGTGCAACTCGGAAGCGCCTCGAGGCGCTGCTGTACCCGCGCGATCTGCACGGCCTGCGATGGCTTCGCGCCGCCGTCGACGAGCGGCAGCTCGAACGGATTGTACAAATAGAGCGCGTCATACTCGTTCCAGTCGATCGAGAACGCATCCGCCTCGACAAACCGCGTCCGCGACGCGACGCCGAGTAGGCTCGCGAGCTCCATCGCAGAGGCGACGAGCGGCGCGTGCTGCTCGACACCCGTCCAGGTACCGAGTGCCGACAGCGCTCCGATCGAGCACAGCTTTCCGATTCCGGAGCCGATATCGAGGACCCGGGTCCCACGCGTTGCACAGAGCAACGCTGCCGCTCGAGCCGCCACCCGAACCGGCGTCCAGTGCATTGACGATAGGTGTCGCAACTCGTCTGGGACGAGGCCATCGAATTCCCGGTCGAGGTTCGCTGCGGGGCACACCCGCCTGCGGTCCCTCCGGGTCAGATGCTCGCTCATGGCGCCGCCGTATTCGCCATACCGGTCTTGTGTGCATGCTTCACGACACTGGCGGCGACCGCGTCGTGAAGCTCGCGCGCGAGCGGCGACGGGACCAGCTCGCCAGGCTCGGTCCAGGTCGCGATGACACGAGCGGCCTCGATCATCATGTCGTGATTGATGACTCGGCTGCGTGACTCGATTGCGCCGCGCATCAGCCCAGGAAACGCGAGCGCATTGTTGATTGCGCGACCGTCG
Source organism: Deltaproteobacteria bacterium (assembly GCA_043716635.1). Lineage (GTDB taxonomy): Bacteria > Myxococcota_A > Polyangia > Haliangiales > Haliangiaceae > JABFXX01. Next base: position 12,528 of record JAYSYE010000300.1, read on the forward strand.
GACGCCAGCGCAGCGCCCGCCGCCAACGCGAGCTTCGGCTCGATCTCGGGCTCTGGATTCGACAGCGCGAGCACGATCTGACCACGCCGGATCTTTTCGGCAGGAATCAGGCGAGCTCGCCCCGTGACCGCGACGAGGATGTCGGCCACCGCAAGCAGCTCATCGAATGACACCGACTGCGCCCCCACTGCGACCGCACGCGCGGTGGCGCGTGGATCAGGATCGTGGACCAGAACCTCGTCGACCCCGAACCTCTTCACGAGGGCGGCAATCGCGGTTCCTGCTGCGCCGAGTCCGAGCACGCCCACGCGCGCGCGTGCGAGCGGTCGACCAGCGCTCTTCGCAGCGTTCATGATGGCCGCGAGAACCGCGGTGGCCGTGCCGTGTTGATCGTCGTGAAAGATCGGCTTGCGCAGTCGCTCGCCGAGCTGCCGTTCGATCTCGAAGCAGTCGGGCGAGCGGATGTCCTCGAGGTGAATCGCTGCGAACCCAGGTGACACGCGAACGACCGTCTCGATCAGCTCGGCGGGTGACGCGACATCGAGGACCAAGGGAACAGCCGACAGATCGGCGAACTTGTCGTAGAGAACTGCCTTGCCTTCCATCACGGGCAGTGCGGCCAATGGCCCCACATTGCCCAGTCCCAGCACTCGACTCCCATCGGTCACGATGGCGACGTTCCGGCCTCGCCACGTCGCCGTCCAGGCGACGCCTGGATCAGCCTGGATCGCCCGCACGACTTGCGCGACGCCAGGCGTATAGATGGTTCGCAGGTCCCGGACGTTGTTGAGTGCGTGCCGGCTGGTGATCCGGATCTTGCCGCCCTGGTGCACGTCCATCACGCGGTCCCGGGTCGAGACGACGGTCGCTCCGTCGACCTGTCCGACGGCCGCGATCACGCGGGCGATATCCGCGGGGTCGTGGGTCTCGACCGTGATCTCGCGGAGCGTGTGTTCATCCCCGATGCGCAGCGTCTCGATCTCGCACAGAAGCCCACGATGTTCGGCGATGGCCGTGGCAAGTCGCGCGAGGGTCCCGGGCGCGTGCCGTAGTCGAACTTCCAGCACTGTATCGATACTGGTGCTCTTCATCAGGCCAGTTCCAGCTTCGGAGTGATGCGAGTCTTGATCCACAGCTTCAGCCGGTAGGGGGCGGCCGGATGAATGTTCACGAGCTCGTAGCCGTGCGGCGCTGGCGCCCCGAAGCCGTGATAGGTCACCACCCGGGTGCCGATCCGCGCGCGAGCGAGCCGCTCGCGGGTCGCCCTCACGTAGTGGCGGAACCGGGAGGGCAGCCGCTCCAGTTTCGAGTCCAGGGCGAGCGCGTTCCCGACCAGCTGTTCGCCGAACGGGTTGTAGAGGTAGAAGGCGTCGTACTCGGACCAATCGAGCTCCAACGCATCGCCGTCCAGGAACATCACGTTCGTCACCGCCATGCGGGTGGCGAGCCGCCTTGCTACCCGCACGAGATGGGGGCGCAGATCGACACCAACGAAGGTGGATCCGGGGACCTCGAACGCCGCGACGATGCAGAACTTTCCTGGTCCCGCTCCCACGTCGAGCACGCGCATCCCGGGAAGGGGCGCGAGCAAGCGCGCAGCTTGTCGCGCGACTGAAACCGGCGTGAAGTGGACACTCGACTTGACCTGCATCCTGGCCGGCAGGTGGTCATCGAAGACCTCGTCTTCATCGGGTGTACGGGAGGCCAACTGCGAGCTCATGGAGCGCTGATGGCTGCAGGACGCGGTCCAGCCGTGACGTCCAGGGGTTCCATGCGGTTATCCCTCCCCCCCCAGCGCAGCGCCAAGGAAACGACAACATGTCGTGCACCTCGACAAGCGAACCAGCAACAACCCGCCACGTTGGCGTACTCGCAGCCGACGCGGAGCCAGGCGGAGACGGCACGAGCGCCGAGCTTCTCGGGCTAAGCTGCGCCCGATGCCGAAGCGTCAGCGAAGTCCCACCGCCGTCCTCGAACCGGTGATGACCTCGTCGGTGATGCGCACCTTCGACCGCTTCCTGAGTGCCGTCGCGGTGAAGGAGGTCACGGTCACGTTCACCGGGGAAAGCGGATCGGGCAAGGAGGTCATGGCGAGGCGTCTCCACGAGATGTCGCCGCGTCGGAGCGGGCCGTTCGTGCCGATCAATTGCGCCGCGATTCCGGAAGCACTATTCGAGAGCGAGTTATTCGGACACGAGCGTGGTGCGTACACCAGCGCGAACGAGCGTTCGAGCGGCAAGATCGAGGTCGCAGACGGCGGCACATTGTTCCTGGACGAGATCGCGGAGATGCCGCTGTCGCTGCAAGCGAAGATGCTCAGGTTCCTCGAGACCCGGCGTTACATGCGCGTCGGGGGCACCAAGAAGATCGAGGCAGACGTCCGGTTGGTCCTCGCAACGTTGCGTCCCCTCGATCAGGAAGTTCGAGCAGGCCGCTTCCGGCCAGATCTCTTCTACCGGATCCAGGGCATCGTCCTGGAGGTCCCGCCGCTGCGCGAACGGCGTCGCGACATTCCCCAGCTCCTCGATGGCTTCATCGCGCAACTCTCCGCGATTCACGACGTCACCCCGCCGGTGTTTGCGCGGTCAGCGCGTGCCTCCCTCGTGGCCTACGACTGGCCCGGGAACGTGCGGGAGTTACGAAATGCTGTCGAGCTGCTCTGTATCTTGCGCGAGGGCAAGGACGTGCGGGTCGTGGACTTGCCACCGAATATGCGCCCGCGCCCTGCGCGCTCCGGGGCCGCGGGTGACAGCATCGTGGTTCCGACCAACCGCCCGCTCGACGAGATCATGGATCTGGTGATCGATGCCGCGATCAGTGCCGAGAGCGGAAACCTGACCCGCGCGGCCCAGCGTCTCAAGGTCAGTGTCAGGACACTTCAACGTCGGGCTCGCGGCTAGGAGTCCCTCAGCAGGCTTCGTTGTGCGACCTACACGCACCCGGTCTCGCGACAAGCGCGATGTCAGCTCGAGTGCACGACGACGGCGATCCGCTCGGCGCGCAACGGGTCAGCAGCCGACCTCGAGTCGCTCGGCGAGGTCGGCATCGGCGCCGTCCTCGGGTGGTGGGCGCTGCGATGGCGGTCTGAACAGCACGTCGTGGACGCT
>JAYSYE010000004.1:0-24286 GCA_043716635.1 Deltaproteobacteria bacterium
CGTGGCGTGGCGTGGCGTGGCGTGGCGTGGCGTGGCGTGGCGTGGCGTGGCGTGGCGTGGCGTGGCGTGGCGTGGCGGGCTCGCGAGCCTCGCGCGGCACCCAGGTCGTGGGCCGCGGCCATGCGCGCTCAACTCGCGAGTTGTCACTTGCATCAGCACCGGACCGGCGGGACCTCGTTCCGAGCGCATGAACCAGCGGCCGTCCCCGCGGGGACGTCGCGCCCGCGTGCCAGAGGCGTGGCCGAACCGGGACACCCGCAGGCGCCGAGCTCACGGTCGCCGCCATCGCCGCCATCGCCGCCATCGCTGCGGTCGCCGCCATCGCCGCCATCGCTGCGGTCGCTGCGGTCGCTGCGGTCGCCGCGGTTCTCGCGGCCCTCGCCGACGTCACGGTCTTCCGGGACCTCGCATCCCTCGCGGTGAAACGTGAACGCGAGGGTCGGTGCGGCGCCCGCGATCGTGAGCTTGCGGTCATGGCAGGCCGCGTGATGCGCCGAGCACAGCACGCAGACGTTCCACTCGTCGTGGCGTCCCCCATGGGACTGGAACACCACGTGGTGGAGGTCGAGGTTGCGAGCCGACCGGCAGCCCGGCACCACGCAGCGGTACTGATCGCGCGCGAACACGCGGCGCCGGAGCGCCGGCGTCACCGTCGTGGTCACGCGCGCCCCGGCGACGAGCACCTCGGCATCGCAGCGCGCGCGGTCTGCCTCGGCAGCCGTCAGATCGCGCTCCACGCCGCTGCCATTCTGCGTGGTGCGCTCGCAATCGGGGCACCGGGTGATCGCGACCTGATACGCGGGCCGGGTGCCGCTCGGATCCACCGCCTCCGGGCGCTCGAGCGAGGTCCGGCACAGCGCCTCGACGACCGCGCCGTCGTCGAGGCGCTCACCGCGCTCCTCGTCGAGAGCCGCGCGCGCCTGGCGCAGCAGCGCCGCCTGCGCAGGCGTGACCTCGAACCACACCTGCTCCTTCATGGTCTCGGGCCGGCGCGGATCGTCGGGCCGATCCCCGCGCACGTGTCCCGACACGGCGCGCTGCACCTGGTGAGCGGTCTGCCCGCTGGTATGGCCGAGCCACTCGGCTTCGGTCTCCGGCGTGACGACGCGGGTCAGCTCGCGCACGTGCCCGAACGCGAGCTCGCCGCGAGCCAGCGCGGCCTCCACCAGCGGCAGCTCGTCGAGCGCGCGCGCGACCCGGAGCCGCTCCGCCGCGGCGTGCACGCCGATGCCGAACCGGGCCTCGACGTATGCGCCCAGGCTCACCATCCCGAGCCAGTGCCACAGCCGCGATTCCTCCACTTCACGAAGTAGCCGCGCCTCCTCTGCATGGATTCCAGCCATCCGCGCGGCGAACCGCTTCACGCGGTGGTCGAGCTCCCGCATGTCCTCCGCCACCTGCTCGCTCGTTCGCATACCCACCGATACCACGGTGATTTTCGAGCTCGCCTCGTGCGTTCTCCGGCGACAAACCGCCCTCCGACGTGTTCGCGTTCGGGTCCGGCGACATCGTGCAGCAGCCGCAATCCTGACGCGGCTCAGACCACCCAGCGAGCACCATCGGCGATGGGTCGCGGCGGGCGCCAAAACAGCTGTCAATCGCCAATTGTAAAATCAACTGTCCGGTACCCGGACGAGATGATCCCGGCCTCGTCCTACCGAGCCTCTGTGGCAGCGCACGCGCGAGCAGGCACCACGCGGATCCGTCCGACGCCTCGCGCCGGTTCTCGCGCCGGTTCTCGCGCCGGTTCTCGCGCCGGTTCTCGCGCTGGTCCTCGCGCTGGTTCTCGCGCCGGTTCTCGCGCCGGTTCTCGCGCCGGTTCTCGCGCCGGTTCTCGCGCCGGTTCTCGCGCTGGTCCTCGCGCTGGTCCTCGCGTTGGTCCTCGTTCAGGTTCTCGCGCCGCGCCGCGCCCCGCGCCGCTCCACGCGCCGGTCGACGCTCACGTCCTCGCTCAGATTCCCGCGCCCTCCGTGATCGACGAGATCCGCACCGTCACCGACCCGCGCGCCGGTCCACGCTCACGTCCGCGGTCAGGTGCTCGCGCCGTTCCACGCTCACGTCCTCGCTCAGGTCCCCGCGCCGCACCCCGCGCGCCGCTCCACGCGTGCCGTTCCCCGCGCTGCTCCACGCGCCGGCGCGCGCCGGGCTTCACGTGTGCTGACCCGCCTCGCCGTCGCTTCTCGCGCGATGCCGTCGTCGCGTGCTCGCCAGGTCAACCCGGCCTTCGGCCCAACGTCAACGGATCGTCAGAGCGGCGCCGTAGGCGCACCGTCCACGCGCCAGTCGCGGTGCCGTCCCGTCCCGGGCTCACCGTTCGGCGCGCGTCTCCGGATCGATGAACCGCTGCACGATCGCGCGCAGCGTCTTCGCATCGAACGGCTTCTCGATCCGGATGTTGGGGACCCGGTCGAGGAACGAGCTCGCGCCGGCCGTGAAGGCACCGCCGGAGATGAAGACCATGCGGTCGAGGGCATCGGGGAACCGCGCGGCGATCGTGTCGTGGAGCTCCATCCCCGACATCTCCGGCATCATGAGGTCGGACAGGATCACGTCGAACCGGCGCCCCGCGTCGAGGAAGGCGAGCGCCTGCGTCGCCTGCGTCGTGATCGTGACGTCGTGCTGCTTCAGCACGCGGAGGAGCACGCTGCCGACCATCGGATCGTCGTCCACGACGAGCACGGTGCCGCGGGTCGTGGCGGCGGGCGCGTCCGGGCTCGTGACCGCGACCGTCGCGCTCGCGGGCGGTGCGGCGGGCACCACGATCCGGAACGTGGATCCGCAACCCACCTCGCTCGTGACCGTGAGCTGGCCGCCCATCGCGACCACGACGTTGTGGCAGACCGAGAGCCCGAGCCCGGTCCCACCGCCCACCGGCCTGGTCGTGAAGAACGGGTCGAAGATGCGTCCGAGAATCGCAGGATCGATCCCGGAGCCGGTGTCGCGCACCTCGATCACGGCACGTCCCTCCTCGTCGGTGCCCGTCACGATCCGGATCTCGTTCGTGGAGCGGGCGCCTTCCGGGATCGACTGCGCCGCATTGACGAGCAGGTGGATCAGGACCAGGCCGAAGCGCGCATCGTCGGCGCGGATCGCCGGGGTCACGCCGTAGTCGGTCACGAGCCGGGCTCGTTGCTCGAGCTCGGCCGCGGTCAGGCTGATCGCGAGCGCGATCACCTGCTCCACGTTGACTGCCGACGGGCGATCCTCCGCCGCCCGCGCGAAGGTCTTGAGGTCGCGCACGATGCGCCTGATCCGCTCCGCGGCCGTGCGGGCCTCGGTCGCCATGCGCGTCAGGTCGGCGAGCCGGTCACCCGGGATCACGGTCTCGAGCGAGCTCAGCTCCTCGAGGATCATCGAGAGGTTCGCCGTCACGGAGACGAGCGGGTTGTTGATCTCGTGGGCACTCCCAGCGGCGAGCGTCCCGACCGAGGCCATCCGGTCGGCGACCAGCAGCTGGAGCTGAAGCTTCTCCTGCTGCTCCTTGGCCTCGCGCAGGCGCTGCTCGGCGAGCATCTGCTCGGTGATCTCGCGCGCGGCCGCATAGACCACGCCGCGCGAGACCTCGGCGATCGATCGCCACTCGAACCAGCGGTAGGTGCCATCCTTGTGGCGGTATCGGTTCCTCAGCGGCCCGAGATCTGCGCCGCCGTGCAGCCGCAGGCGACCCGCGAGCGTGTGATCGCGATCGTCGGGATGGACGAGGTCGATCGAGGGACTCGCCAGCAGCTCCTCGTGGCTCCAGCCGAGCGTGCGGGTCCACGCGGGGTTCACGCGGAGGAAGTGGCCATCGAACGCGACGATGCAGAGATGGTCCAGCGACATCTCGAAGAAATCGGAAGCGGGCGGAGGGTCCGTACGAGGATCCATACGTGGACCGAGCGTAGCACCTCAGAATTGCCACCTCGCGGATGCTGATGCTCCGTCTGCCGTGGGGGTTACAGCGATCGTGGGCACCCCGCCCGGCGCGCCCGGGGCGCCGTAGGTGTCCACCGACGTCTGGCCGACCACGGCGCCGATCGCGCCGCCGAGGGCCGCCCCGATCAGGCCGAGCCCGACCGCGCCGATCGCGGCCTTGTCGCCGCTCGAGAGCTGGACGTACAAGAAGCAGTCCCAGCCGTCTGAATCGCAGGGCGGATCGTCGCCCTTCGAGGCTCCGATGACCGCGCCGATCACCGCGCCCGCCGCCAGCCCGCCCACGACGCCCTGGAGTGCGCCGCGTTGGCGATCGACGGTCTTCACCTGGATCGAGACGATGTCGCGGTCCGCGATAGGGCGGCCCTCCGGATCTACCCAGGTAATGCCTGGGACCGAGGCTGCGCGCGCGGGCTGGTCGCGGATCGCCCCGGTCTCGGGATCACGAAGGCGCACGAGCACGGGCGAACCATCCGGAAGGCGTGCCGTCAACGGAACCACGTGGCGCGTGCTGGCGGTGCAGGCGGGGAGTGCGAGCGACGACGCCGCCATCAGGAGCAGGAGCGTTCGAGCGCGCGCAGTGCCTACGCATGCAGTCATGCGCGAGCACGTTGCAACCAGTGGTCCGTGGTCCGACCTTCGCCCGAGGCCCGCCGGTGCCCGTGCCCGCGAGCACGGCGCGGGGTCTTCGACGGTCGCTGGTAGCTTTCCCCCGCCGCCACCACCGCGTGCGGCTCGCGATTCAGCCGCGCGCGAGCTGGCCGCAGGCCGCGGCGATGTCGGGGCCCTTTGGCCACCGCACCATGCACCGGACGCCCGCCGCGACGACCTGGTCGCGGAACCGCTCGATGCGATCGCGGGGCGAGGGGCGGAGCGTGGACCCCGCGATGGTGTTGTGCGGGATCAGATTGACGCGCGCGTGGATCCCGACCAGCAGCTCGACCAGGCGAGCGGCATCGGCATCCTGATCGTTGAAGCCATCGAACATCACGTACTCGATGAAGTGAACGCGGCGCGGGTGCGCGGTGCGATCGTCGCGCAGCACGGCGAGGAGCTCGCCGATCGACCAGATCTTGGTCTGCGGCATGACGGCGGTGCGCTGCGCATCCGTCGTCGCGTTGAGCGACAGCGCGAGGCTGGCGGAGGACTCGGCGAGGAAGCGCTTCATACCGGGCACGATCCCGGAGGTCGACACGGTGACCTGCGCATGGCCGAGCTGGGGCTCGGGCGTCTGCGTCAGGATCTCGACCGCGGTCAGCACCTCGTCGAGGTTGTCCATCGGCTCGCCCATGCCCATGAACACGACGTTGCTCGCAGGCGCACTCGCCGTCGCGAGCGGGCGCGCGATCAGGTACTGCGCCACGATCTCGCCCGCGCGCAGGTTGCGGCCGAATCCGAGCGTGGCCGTCGCGCAGAACTTGCAGCTGCGCGTGCAGCCGGCCTGGCTCGAGACGCACACGGTCGAGCGCGCGCGCGCGGGGATGAGCACCGTCTCCACGCTCGTGTCACCGAACGCGACGAGCAACTTCGTCGTGCCGTCGGCGGCGACGGCGCTGCGGGTGACCCGCGCATCCGGGAGCGAGCACCCGGGCCGGACCCGGTCCCACACCGCGCGGCTCACGCCCGGGACCCGCTCGGGGACGCTCGACGTCCAATCGCGGGCGCCGTAGATCCACTTCGCGGCCGCGAGGGCGCGCGTGCGGCTCCCGAGCAAGGATCCGAGCTCGCCGACCGTGAGCCCCGTGAGCATGCGCGTCGCCGCCGCGCTGTCCGTCACGACCCGCATGGCACGGCTACGGAACGAGCTCCTGGAGGAACGCCATCCCGTCGGCCTTGCCCGAGACCAGGCCGCCCGTGAGCTTCGCGAGCCACCGGGCCATGGGGGCGCCGGAGGACTTCGCGACCTTCGCGAGCGTGGACTCCGTCGCGGCCCGGCCCGCCTCCGTGCGCGCGAGCGTGACGAACGCGGCCGCCACCACGAGCCGGCGCATCGCGTGGGTCTCCGAGTCGCGCAGGATGCCCGCGAGCCGCTCCGGATCGTTGGTCTTCGCGTAGCCCGCGGCGAGCGCGGGGAGCATCGCGACGCGCACGTCGTGTGACGGGTCGTCGAGCAGGGGCTCGAGCAGCTGCACGCCCTTGTCCGGCTGGCGGTCCACGAGGCCGATCGCGGCCGCCGCGGCCTGGGCGCGCTCGCTCTCGACCCGCGACGCCAGCGCGCGATGGAGGCGCGCCACCACGGCATCCTCCTTCGCGACGCGGGCGATCGTGGTCAGCGCGAGCTGCGAGAGCTCCGGGTTCGGATCGCGGACAGCGATCGCGAGATTGCGATCGAGCTCGGCGGGCTCGAGCTTGTCCTTCTGCGCTGCCAGCCGCTCGAGCGCCGCCTTGCGCACCTGCGGATCCGAGTCCGCGAGCGCCGCCGACAGCGTCGCGCTCGCCCGCAGCCCCGACGACAGCGCCGCGTCCACGGCCTCGACGCGCACGCGCGGCGACGAGTCCGCGATCGCCACGGCCATCAGCTCTGCGGCCCCGATGGATCGCGCCGCGCGAAGCACCGCGAGCTTCTCGGCCTCGTCGCCGCGCTCGAAGAGCCGCGCCATCGCCGCGGGCGCCGCCTTCGGTGCGTTCGCGCCGAGCCCGCCCACCGCGCGGATCGCGACCATGCGGACCTCGCGGTCCGGATCGTCGAGCAGCGAGACGAGCCCGGCTGCGACCGTGTCGGAGATCTTCCCGCTCTTCAGCGCCGCGAGCGCCAGCACGCGCGCCGCGCCGCCTCGGATCTCGCCGTCCGCGTCACGGACGAGCTTCGCCGCGATTCCGACGCCGTTCTTCGCGGGGTCGGGCCCGTCGGCCACGCACGCCATCACGAGTCGACGCACCTCGACCTGGGGGTCGTCGTACGCCGCACCGAGCGCCGCGCGGGCCGTGGCATTGCCCGCGAGCGTCGCGTTGCAGAGCCCCTCGACCGCGATCGGATGCAGCGACGGATCGTCGGTGACCTTGGCGGCGGCGCGCAGGTACTCGACCACGGGCGCGGGCTTCTTCCGGGCGATCAGCGCGAAGATCTTCACGGCCTCGCGGCGCGGCCGGCCCTTCTCCTTCCAGAGCTGCGCGATCCCGCCGATCGCGGTCCCCGTGTTCGTCGACGAGATCGCGACATTCGCCAGGCCCCGGGCCGCGCCGATGCGCACCGAGAACTTGTCGATCTTCGCCATCTTCACGAGCTTCTCGACGTAGGTCTTGCCCGCGCACCCCGCCGCCTCGGCCGCGGCCGCGCGCACGTCGTCGTCGTCGGCCTTGATCATCCGATCGAGCGCGCTCTCCGCTGCCTTCTCGTCCTTGCGCGCGACCTCGCCCCACGCGAGCGCGGCGGCGACCTGGAGCGTCTTGTCGGGCTGCGGCGCATCGAGCATGTTCGCGAGGTCACCGCCCGCGCGCACCGGATCGAGCTTCGCGTACAGCGGCAGCGCCGCCGCCCGCACTCCCGCGGAGCGCGATCCGAACGCCGATCGCGCTGCGTCGACGAGCGCGGGCGTGGGCGTGAGCGGATCCACACCGCGCAGCGACTCGATCGCGAATACGCGCGACTCGACGGGGGCCCGCTCCTGCGCGATCAGCCCGGCGAGCGCCGTGATCGTCGGCTCGGGCTCGCGCACGAGGCCCGACTTCAGCTCCGCTCGCGCGCGATCCTTCATCGGGGCCGCCGACTCCGGGTCCGACAGCACGGCGACCGCGGTGGTCGCCGACGGGATGTCCGCAACCGGTGCCGCGACCGTGATCTCCGCGAGCAGCTCGCGCCGCATCGCCGGGTCGGATGCGGTCGACTGCGCCGCCTCGAACAGCACGCGGCCGTGATCGGGCAGCTGGCGCACGACGGCGAACGCGATGCGACGTTGCTCCTGGTCGGGTGCACCGAGGACCTTCGCGAGGAACTCCGCGTACGCGTCCGGGTGGCGCTGCGCCGCTGCGCCTGCGACCGCGATCGCCGCGCGCTGCAGCGAAGGCTGGTTCGCCGTGGCGAATGCGGCCTCGACGATCTGCGTCTCGACCGCACCGCCGCGGGCGACAGGCGCGAGTGCGAGCAGCAGCTCCGCCAGATCCTCCGGCTCCTTGGCGGCCTTGTGCATGATCTCGAGCGCGGCGTCGTTGCCCGTCGCGTAGTCGACGAGGCCGGCGAGCTGCGGTGCCATCAGCCCGTGGAGCATGCGATCCCAGTCGTCCGCGCCCGAGCCGAGCTCGTGGGCGGCTGCCTTCTTCCAGGCCTCGGGTGCGACCATCGCGCGCGTGAGGCCGGTATCGGACCGCTCGCGACCGAACGAGCCCGGCAGCCAGAAGAACCGTGACAGGCCGGGGCGCCCGCCCCGCACCACGACGTGCTCACCGCCCACGCCCGCGGCGAGGTCGAAGTAGACCCGCCCGCGCAGCGAGAACCAGATGGCGATCAGGATCACGAGCGGGATCGCCGCGACGATCCCCGCGATCGACCAGTAGTAGCGCTTCGAGCGCTCGACGACCGCGAGCTCCGCCGGAGTGACGGCCGCGATGCCCTCGGTGCGCAGGGCGCGCAGCTCCGAGAGCTTGAGCCGCCCCTGGCTCGTGGTCTTCGAGCCGAGCAGATCGAACGCGCGACGCGCCGCCGCCCGCGCGGGCGCCGTGAGCTCGCGCACGCGCTGCACGAGCACCTCGTGGCGAAGCATCCAGCTCGTGCCGTCGGGATCAGCGCGCACGATCACGCCGCGCTGCTCGAGTACGCCGAACGCATGACGCGCGAACGCGCCATCGAGGTTGATGCGCCTGACCACGGCATCTGCCGGCCGCGGCGCGTACCCGCCGACCGCGAGCTCTGCACACAGCCGCATCGCCGAGCGCTGGTTGCCCGTCGCCGCGCAGGCACTCTCGAGCCAGAGCTGCTCCAGCTCCGTCGGACCGCCTGCCTTGTCGAGGGCACCGGGCGTGGTGACCTTCGCATCTCGCATCGCCATCCCGGCGATCTGGAGATCCGCGGGCAACACCGGCCCGCCGCCGCGGCTGAGGCCTTGCACGACGCGGTCGGCGAGCGCGGGGTCGGCGGCCACGCCCGAGAACGCGAGGATGCGATCGAAGATCTTGCTCGCCTGGGCGACCGGGATCCGCTGCAGCTCGAAGCGCGTCGACGGGGAGAACAGCGAGCCCGTGCGGCGCTCGAGCGCGTTCAGGAGGTGCAGGCGCTCGCTCGCACACGTGAACAGGAACCGCGCGCGGCCACCGCCCCGCGTGATCACGCGCTGATACAGATCGGACAGCTCGGCGACGACCCGCTCGTCACCGCAGAGGAGGTCCACGTCGTCGACGACGAACACGAACTGTTGCCCGGCCACCGCGTTCGCCACCGCGCGCTGTACGAACACGGTCGGTGCCTCGTTCGCGGTGGGCTGGATGCCGAACGCCGAGAGCCCCGATGCGAAGCTCGCCGCGGGCTGCGTCAGATCCTCGCACGCGAGCGCGACCACGCCGTGATCGCGCAGGTCCGGGATCAACCCGGCGCGTACGAGCGAGGTCTTGCCGACCCCTGGCTCGCCGAACACGAGCCCGGCGCGAAACCCGTCCTTCGTGACCATCGCCGCGATCTCGTCGCGCTCCCCCTCTCGCCCCGCCCAGACATCCCGCTCGGCCTCGCCGAACGGATCGAGTCCACGCAGAGGCGAGACTGTCCCCGGATAGGTCGCAGTCACCACTGCGGAGAACTATACACATAGATGGAACCTGGCCGCGCGGCGGGCGTTGTACGCTCCGCACCATGGCTCGCTGGTTCGCCGTGCCTCTGCTCGTCGGTGCGGTCGCGCTGGTGCATCACGCCACCGAATCGAGCGGTGGCGAGCCCGCGCGCACCCGGCTCACGATCTGGAGCGCAGCGGCCGCGGCGGAGTCCGGCTACGGCGGCTACAGCTACGGCGGCGCTCCGCCGTCGGAGAGCGTGCTCGTGCAGGAGCAGCGCGAGGTCGACGTGGGCGCGACCGGCGAGGTCCGCGTGGGCGGCATCGCCTCGACCGCCGATGCGGGATCGGTGCAGCTGCGCGACCTCACCGAGCCGACGGCGGTCATCGCGGAGCAGCGATTCATCCCCGCGGCCACGTCGCCGACCGCGCTGCTCGTGCGCAATCTCGGCGAGCAGGTCACCGCCATCACCGCGAAGGGCGAGGTCACCGGAATCCTCCGCTCCGCCGACGAGGACTCGCTCGTGATCGAGTCAGGTACGGGCACCGGCCGCCAGCTGTCGGTGCTGCGTCGCGACGCGGTCTCGGACATCAAGCTACCGGTCGCGGCAGCCGGCGAGCCCACGTTTGCGTGGCGGCTCGACGCGAAGAAGCCCGGCAAGCACACGATCGATCTCGCGTACCGCGCGACCGGCATCTCGTGGTCCGCGGACTATCTCGCCGTGATGGACGAGGGTGGCAAGGCGATCGACTTCTCGGCCTGGGCGACCGTACGCAACGACACGGGCACGACCTTCGATCGGGCCGCCTTGACGCTCGTCGAGGGCAGTGGCGGCGACCCGAACGGCGAGGGCCGGATGGGTCCGCGCCCGGCGCCCTCCGCGGCCCGCGCGCGCTTCGCCATCGCGAGCCCGGTGCGGCTCGTGAACGGCACGAGCGTGCAGGTCGAGCTCGTGCCCTCGCGCGCGGCGATCAAGGTCACCCCGGTCGTCTCCTACGAGTCGATGCCCGATCCGTCGGGGAGCTTCCAGTCGTACCCGGCCGCCGATTGCACGCAGTTCAACGGCTCGAGCGCGGGCACGGGGACCGCCTCGCTCGCGGTGGAGATCGCGGTGCCCGGCATCGCCGCGCTACCGGCGGGGCGGGTGCGCCTGTTCCGCCGCGCCGGAGAGCACCTCGACATGGTGAACGAGGAGCCACTGCACACGGGACCCGGAGTGGCGCGGGTCAGCATCTCCACGAACGCCGAGATCACGGGCGAGCGTCACGCGATCGCGTGCGACGTCGACGAGTCGGCACGCACCATCACGGAGCGCGTTCAGGTGAAGGTCTCCAACAAGGGCCTGCGCTCGACCGATGTCATCGTCCGCGAGTTCGCGTGGCGCTGGCCGGTGTACACGCTCACCGCCGAGGATGCGAAGAGCGCTCACCCCGCACCGCAGACGCTCGAGTACCGCATGGCCGTACCGAGCAAGGGCACGAAGAGCGTCACGTACAGTGTCCGCTACACCTGGTAAGGCGCGCGGCCGGGCGCCGGTGGCGTGGCTCGGCGCGGTCGGATGTGCGGCGGCCCTCGTGGCGTGCGCGGGCGGGAGCGCGACGGGTCGCGGAGGCCCGACGAGCCCGACGAGCCCGACGAGCCCGACGAGCCCGACGAACGCGACGAGCACCGCCGGCGACACGCGGGTCACGCTGTATCGCGACCGCGCCGTGGTCCGGCAGCGCGTGGCGGGGACGCTCGCCGCAGGTACCGACCCGGTCGTGCGCGTGCAGGTCGCGCGCGATGTGGCCGCGACGGACATCTACGTGATCGCGGCGGCCGGCGACGCCCCCGTCAGTCTGCGCGCGACCGCCGAGCGCGGAGTGGTCGAGCTCGCGCTGCCCGGCCGGCCCCCCGGTCCCTTCGCCGTGCAGCTCGGCTACGTGACGGCGCAGCTCCAGTGGGTGGCGCAGTACACGCTGCTCACGAGCGTGGCCCACGATCGCTCGGTGCTTCGCGGGGCGATCGCGATCCACGACACGGCGGGCGTGGCGCTCGCCGGTGCCCACGTGCGGCTGGTCGACACGCAGCTCGCACAGGCGGCCGTGCGCGCCGCCGAGCAGCTGCGCTTCGAGTACACGGGGTCCGCGACGAGTACGACGCCGCTCGCACTGCCGCGCGACCTCGGCATCGTCGACGTGACGCCTGGCGAGACCCGCATCGAGCTCGTGCCGGCGCGCACGGCGCGATCGATGCGCTCGGTGCTCGTGTTCGATCCGATCGGGGTAGGGCTCGACCACCCCGGCCGCGAGCCCGAGCTCGATCCGAGCTATGGCGTACAGCCCGCTTCACACCCGCGCGTGTCCGAGAGCCTGGAGCTGCCGCGCGACGCGACCGTCAGCGCGGGCCTACCCGGTGGTCCCGTGCGGCTGTTCGAGCGCCGCGAGAGTGGCGAGCTCGTGATGCTGGGCGAGTCGCGGATCTTCGATACGTCGACGAAGGTCGCGCAGACCGACACCGTCGAGATCGGCACGGCCGTCAGCGTGACGGGTCGCCGCGAGCGTCGGGAGCTCACGCCTGACGAGGATCGGCACCGCGTCACCGAGGAGATCCGGGTGACGCTCCGGAACGACCGGCCCGCGCCCGTCGAGATCGTGGTGCACGAGCACCTGTACCGCTCGGAGAGCTGGAGCATCGCGTACGCGTCTCACGCCGCGGCGAAGGAAGGCCCGCAGCAGATCTCGATGCGCGTGCGGGTGCCCGCGCACGGGACCGCGACCGCGACCTACGTGGTCGTGTACCTGTGGGAGCCTGCGGCGTGAGCGGCCCGAGCGAGGTGGGTGGACCGAAGGACGCCGTGGCGTCGGTGCGAGGGCTGTCGATC
Organism: Deltaproteobacteria bacterium; assembly: GCA_043716635.1. Lineage (GTDB taxonomy): Bacteria > Myxococcota_A > Polyangia > Haliangiales > Haliangiaceae > JABFXX01. The sequence continues at coordinate 12,470 of JAYSYE010000004.1, forward strand.
GCGTACGGCAAGCGCTGGGCGGTGAAGGACCTGACGTTCGAGCTCGCCGCGGGCGAGATCGTGCTGCTGCTCGGTCCGAACGGCGCCGGCAAGAGCACGACCCTCGCCGCGATGGCGGGCGCGCTGCTCCCTTCGGCCGGTTCGATCATCGTGGCCGGCGAGGACCTCGCGTCCGCACCCACGGGTGCGCGGCGGCGCGTCGGATTCACGGATCAACCGCCCGCCTTGTACGAGTTCTTCACCGTGCTCGAGCACGTCACGTTCGTCGCGGAGGCCCGCGGCGCGACCGAGGTCGCAGCGCGGGCGGTGCTCGCGGACCTGGGGCTCTCCGCGATCGCGGAGCGGCCGTGTCGCGAGCTGTCGTTTGGCATGCGCCAGCGCGTGGGCATGGCGGCCGCGCTCGTCGGCCCGATCGAGCTCGCGCTGATGGACGAGTCACTAAACGGCCTCGACCCGCACGCATCTCGCAGTGCTCGCGCGACCCTGCGCGCGGCTGCCGACCGCGGTGCGGCGGTGCTCATGTCCACCCATCTCCTCGGAGTGGCCGAGCGGCTCTGCGACCGCATCCTGGTCATGGACAAGGGCGCGCTCGTCGCCGATCGACGCGGCGCGGATCTCCGCGCGCTCCTCGCGAGTGGGCCGACCGCGGTCGAGGATCTGTACGTCGCGCTGATCGCCGACGAGGGCCCGACGTGAACTCTCGCGACCTCGCGCGCTGGGCGCGCTTGCACGAGCGACGGGCAAGGGCGGCGAAGTGGTGGACAGCGGCGCCGATCGCGATCCTGGCGGGCGGCGCGGTGATGGCGGCGTGGGTGGCGTGGCGGGCCGAGGTGGCGCCTACGCCCGAGAGCATGGGCGCACTGGCGAGCCGGGCGTGGCTGATCGCGGCCATGGTCGCGTTCGGGGTCGCGTTCCTGCGCGTGCCGTTCCACCTGTACTGGCGAGGCGACTCCGCGTTGCTCGCGCAGCTGCCGGTCGAGGGCGTGCCGCTGTTCGATGCGGCGCTCGTGCGGTGCGTGCGCGGCGCCGTCGGCACCACGTTCGCGGTCGCGATCGGAGCGGTGCCGCTCGTCCGGGCGCTACCGGTCGAGCTCGTGCTCCGGCACGTGGCGCTGGCCGCCGTGATGGGCGTGGCGGCGGCGACGCTGGTGCCGGCCGTGGTGGTGTACGCCGCGTCGATCGTCGCGCTCGGCTCGCGCGCGCCCGCGAACGCCCGGGGTGCGGGTCCGGTTGCTCCTGCTGGTGCCGCTCGCCAAGCCTCGGCGGCGCCGATCCTCGGCGCGATTCCCGGCGGGCTCGGTGCCATCGTGATCGTGCTCGCGCTGCTCGTCGCGCCGTGGCTCACGGGCGGGGTGCCGCACCTCCGGGTCGAGGTCGTCGCGGCGCTGCTCGTCGGTGGCAGCGCGATGGCGCTGGTGGCTGCACGCCGGCTCGCCGGGCGCGCCATGAGCCAGATCCTGCGGGATGTCGCGGCACTCGACCGCCAGCGCCTGGCGACGCTCGAGCTGCGGCCGCCCACCGGCATCGAGCGGCGGCTGGCGCGGCTCGCGGGCGCGGGGGCCCTCGTCTACGCGAAGGACGCGCGCCTCGTACGGCGGCGGTACCCGCTCGCGTTCGCGCTCGGTGCGACGAGCTTCCTGGCGCTCGTCCTCGTCGCCGTCGCAGCGCCGGACGATCCGGTGCCGTACCTGGTCGCCGTGCTCGTGGGCAGCGCGGCGTACGGAGTCGTGCTGTCGGGGCGGCTCGTCCGCGCGCCGATCGAGCCGCCGCGATTGCTCGGGACCTTGCCGATCGCGCGCTCCGCCGTGCGCCGCGCGAAGCTCGTGTGGATCGGCGGCTGGTGGGGCATCTTCCTCGGAATTCCGGGACTCGCCGCCGTGCTCCGCGCGCCCTCGCTCGCGGTTCCCGCGGTGCTGCTGGTCGGTACGACCGCGCTCGTGCTCGGGACCGGTGCCCTACGCGGGCGTGAGGCTTGACTCGAACACGTGCAGCGACCGCACGCGTGACACGGCGGGTCGCAGCCCGCGGCCGAGCGCGAACAAGCACACGACTTCTGTCCGCGTACCGGGCGTGAGATTCACGACGAGCGAGCCCACGTTCGCGAGCACGAGGTAGAGGCCGAGCCCTGCCCCGCCCTCGCTCGCGGGATTCGGCCGTCCGCGCTCGTCGCGGGCCCGGCGCACGTGGGTGATGACGTCGCGCTGCGAGAGGGCGCCCCGCGGATCGCAGACAGAGATCGCGAGCGTGCGACTGTCGGCCGCCCACCGCAACATGGCGCCGGCGTCGGTGTCCCCGAGCGCATTCATGAGCAGCTCGTCGACGACGCTCGCGAGCCGGTACACGAGGCTGCGGCGGGCCCCGACCGACTCGGCCCACGTGCAGACCTCGTCCCGCGCATCGCGCCGCGACGCATGGCTCGTGACCACCCGCTCGCCCACGGCGCCGCCGAAGGCCACGTACTTCTCCAGGCCGAACACATCGCCGCTCGCCAGCTTCTCGCTCGTGATCCCGAGATCGCGGTCGCGCGGATCCTCGACGAGGTGGCTCACGGGCCCGTCGAGCATGAGCGCGATCAACCCGTCGTCATCGAGATCGTCGCCGACCACGACCACCGGCACTCGCAGTCGTCCGAGTGACTCGCCCGCGGCGAGCCGCGCGGCGCGATCGACGACGACCAGCGCGATGGCGCCGGTGCGGACGAGCGCGTCGCCGGGGATCTCGCGCGCGTGCTCGACGTCCAGGCCGGCGCCGGCGAGCGCGGCATCCACGGCGACACACACCAGCGGATCGTGGCTCGCGCACAGGGCTCGCTGCGACCGCGTGGAGCCCATCCGTGGCCGAGGGTAACACCCGACGCCACGGGAATTAGCGGGATTTATGATTCGCCTGGTAGGCTCGCGACTCCCATGGCGGACCCTCCGGCCCGACGGTCGACGCTCCCGCCACCGATCCCGATTCCACTCCCGCCGACCGCTGCGGCGACGGAGATCATCGCGCCGAACGACGTCGCGACTCCCGCGGCGACGACGAGCTGGCGTCCGGAGCCGGAGATGCACGAGGACACGCGCAACCTCGATGCGCCTGACGCGGCGGCGCTCGTCGAGGCGATGCTCGAGCTCGTCGCGAGCGAAGCCGAGGCCCTCCTGGTCGGCGGGACGGGCACGGATGTGAAGCTCGCCGAGCTGAACGTTCGCACCGCCCTCGCGAGCTGGGACGCACTCCACCAGACCGACGAGGCGCTGCGGTTCCTCGAGCTCGCCGAGGGCCATCCGCTCGCCCCGCGGCTGCGGTTCGCGGCCGCGCTCGCCGCCGGTGACCCGCTCGCGCTCGAGACCATCGAGGGCAAGTCCGTGGCGAGCCCCGCCCTCGCGATCGAGCTCGCAGAGGCCTGGCTCTGGCGTCACGGGCGCCCCGATCGCGCAGCCCCCATCCTCGACCGACTGGTGGACCCCGCGGGTGCGGAGCTCCCGGCGGGGTGGCGCGCTCACGCGGTCGAGCTCGCGGTGCTCGCGCATGGCGCGCTCGGGGCCTGGACGCGCGTGATCGACCTCCGGCGCCGCCACCTCGACGAGGACAGCGAGCCGCAGGAGGTCGCCGCGACCGCTGCCCTCCAGCTCGATCGCGGCGATGATGCGGTCGGCGCACTGGAGACCTGCTGGGCGAAGCTGGCCCACGACCCGGGGACGGCGACCGCTGCGAGCGCCGCGCCGCACGCGCTCGGCTGGCTGCGCGTGTACGACATCGCGGTCGACGCCGCGACCGTGCTCGACGACGATCGCCGCTTCGAGCTGCTCGAGCGACGCGCCGCTCGAGCGGCGGCGCTGCCCGCCGGCGACCTGGAGGCGCTCGCGACCCGCCATGCCGTGGCCAGCGAGCTCGATCGCGACGCCCAGCCAGCCGACGCCGCGGCGCTGTGGGCGCGGCTCGCGGACGACCCTGCCGCGACGATCGGCGGCGCCGCCCGTCGCATCGCGCTCGTGCGCGCGGCCTGGTCAGCGATGGCGGCCGGGACCGGCCGTGCGGTGGCACCGGGCACCGGACCGGACCTCGTGCGCGCGCTGGCGGCGCATCGCGCTCTCGCCGAGGGCGAGTGTCTGCCGGCGTCGACGGCGCATGCGTGGCGCGCACTGGAGCTCGCGGCCATCGTCGCGCCGGCCGCGATGCCGGAGCTCGCGCGCGCCGTCGCAGCGGCTTCCGCGAGCCCGATCGCCGAGCGCTGGCTCGATCATCTCGAGCTGCGCGCACCGACGGCCTCGACGATCGCACGCTTCGAGGCGCGCGGCGGACTCGGCCTGCGGTGGGCCGCGGCACTCGCCGAGCAACGCGGCGAGCGGGCGCGCGCGACGGGGCTGTGGCGGCGCGCGGCCGTGGAGTCGATGCTGCCGACCACGCGCGATCACGTGGTGCGGCTCCTGCGTGGCGACGCCACCGCGACGGGCCGCATCGGCGGCGAGGGCATCACCGTGCCGGAGGGCGAGCCGCTCCCCGATCCCGACGACCTCGCCGTGGCCTACGCGGCGTGGGCGAAGAGCGAGCCCGACCCGCGGACGGCCGCGGCGCTGTGGTGTGCGCGCGGAATCGTCGATCTCGCGCGCGGCGACTTCGTCGAGGCGGAAGAGTCGCTCACGCGCGCCGCCGAGCTGGCCGCCACCGATCCGTTCTGTCGCGCCGCGCTCGCGGCCGTGTATCGGGCCGGGAAGCGCTACAACGTGCTCGCGCAGACCCTCGCCGAGCTCGCCGGCGTGCTCACGAGCGCGGATGCGCGGGCCGCGGTCGCTCGCGAGCGCGCGATCCTCCTCGACGAGCACTTCGCGGATCGTGCCGGCGCGCGGGCTGCGCTCGAGGCCATCGTCGCGGATCGGCCCGATGATGGCGACACGATGCTCGCGCTCGCCACGCTCTGCGAGCGCGACCGGGCGTTCGAGCGCGCATCCGTGCTGCGCCGCCGCGCGGCGGACCTCGCGCCCACGGCGGCCCGGCGGTCGGCGATCTGGGCGGACGCCGCGCGGGTGGACGAGGCCCGCGGCGATCGCGATGCGGCGCGAGCCGCGCTCGAGCGCGTGGTGGAGGCGGTGCGCACCGAGCTCGCTGCCGCGCCGGCCAGTGCCCGCCGCCTGGCGCTGCAGCGGGAGCTCGCGCGCACCCTGACGATCCTCGATCGCGACCCCGCGGCCGTGGTCGCCGCGTACCTCGACGTGCTCGCCGTCGAGCCCGACCAGAGCGAAGCCCTCGTCGGCATCGAGCGCCCTGCCCGCCAGCTCGGCCTGTGGGACGAGCTCGCGCGCGCCTTCCGGCGAGCGCCCCGCACGCCGCGCACGACCGAGGTGCTCGGCGAGGCGCTGGTGCACCTCGCCGCGTGGCCCGAGCTCGCGGAGCTCCGCCGCCGTCAGCTCGACAGCGCGACCACGCCCGCCGAGCGCAGCGAGCGCGCGGCCCAGCTCGCGGCACTGCACGAGCAACAGCTCGGTGACGTCGACGGTGCGATCCGCCATCTCCAGCTCGCGCTCGCCGCGGTCCCAGACGACTCGCGACAGCGGGACCTCGTGCGCCTGCTCCGGGCCCGCGAGCGGTGGGCCGAGCTGAGCGCCGCGCTCGAGAGCGAGCTCGCCCGCGTGCCCGCGACGGACGCCGAGCGGTCCATCGCTCTGCTGCTCGAGCTCGCGGATGTGAACATGAACCGGCTCGACCGGCCGACCGAGGCCGCGCAGGCGTACGAGCGCGTGATCGAGCGACGCCCCGGCGATCCGACCGCCGACGCGGCGCTCGAGCGGCTGTACGCTCAGCTCGGGCGCGACGGCGACCTCGCGCGCTTGCTCGACGCGCGCACCGAGGCGATCACCGATCCGGTAGAGCGCGGCCAGATGTACGGGCGCGTGGCCGCACTGCGGAGCAGTCGCGGGGACATCGACGGTGCGCTCGCCGCGTACACGGCCGCGTTCAAGGTGGACCCGACCAACCGGGAGGTGTTCACCGCGATGGAGCGCGTCTGCTACAAGGCCGAGCGCTGGGCCGTCGCGATGGAGCTGTACCAGAGCGCGATCGAGCACATCGAGAGTGGCGCCTCGCGGGCGTATCGCCTCGGCGATCTCTACGCGCGACGCGGCAACGTGCAGCAGCAGTTCCTCGGTCAGCTCGACGCGGCGATCGAGTCGTATCAGAAGGTGATCGAGGTGGACTCGCAGCCGGCCGCGGCGGTGAAGGCGCTCGAGGACCTGTGCAAGCAGCGCGGGGATGTCGAACCCCTCCTGGCCGCCTGGGTGCGCCGCGCAGCCACGCAGAAGGACGCGACGCGCCGCGTGGATGCACTGCGGGCGGCGGCGCTGATCGCGATCGAGCAGGGGGACACGCGCAAGGCCATGCGCCTGTATGTGGACCTGCTCGCGATCGATCCCGCCGATCCGGTGGCGACGGCCGCGGTCGAGTCGCACTACGAGGGCGCCGTCGACAAGACGGGGCTGGTGGATCTGCTGAAGCAGCAGCTGTCGTCTGCCACCGGCGGGCAATCGATGGCCCTGCACCGGCGGATCGCCCGCGCGTCCGAGGAGGGTGCCCGCGACGTGGTCGGGGCCACGGACGCCTACCTCAAGATGCTCGAGCTCGAGCCCGAGAACCGCGATGCGCTCGAGGCGCTGAGCCGGATCTACGAGTCCACCGAGCAGTGGGCCGAGCTGGTCGAGGTCACCCGTCGGCTCGTCAAGGTCACCACGGACCGCGCGACGAAGGCGCTGCTGTACTTCCGCTGTGGCTCGGTGATGGAGGCCAAGTTCGGGCGCGACACCGACGCGATCCGCTACTACGAGGCCGCGATCAAGACCGCGTCGTCGTGCCTGCCCGCGGTGCACGGCCTGCGGGACCTCTATCGCCGTCGCGAGGACTGGCCGCGCGTCATCGAGACGCTCGAGCTGGAGGTAAAGCTCTGGCAGGAGGACAAGGAGCGCGCCGGCGTGTTCGCGCAGATCGGCAGCGTCTACGATCAGCACCTCGCCGATTCCGAGCGGGCGCTGCAGTACTACGACAGCGCGCTCGCCGTGGACCCGGACTGCCTGCCGGCGAACCAGGCGCTGTTCGAGCACTACTTCACCGAGGGCGCGTGGGCGAAGGCGGCGCCGCTCGCCGACGCGCTCGCGCAGAAGGCCATGCGCGAGGGCGATCCATCGACCCGCAGCGAATTCTATCGCAAGCGCGGCGTGGTCTCGCGCATGACGGGCGACCTGCGCGAGGCCGCCGAGAGCTTCATCGTCGCGCTCGAGGTGAAGCCCGTCAACGGCACGGTCCTCGAGGAACTCGGGTCTCTCGCCCGCGCCCATCCCGACGCCTGGGAGTTCGAGAGCACGTACCGCGAGCTCGAGAAGGTCTACAAGAAGCGCGACGACGCGGACGGGCTGCTCGCACGCGTCCACGTCGCGCGCGCGAAGATCGTCGAGCGTGCGGGCGATCTCGACACCGCCGCAGACCTCTACCGCCAGGCGCTCGAGCTCGCGCCGAGCGACGTGACCGTGATGTCGGCGCTCGTCGAGTTCCACACCGACATGCGCCACTGGAGCGAGGCGATCGCCGCCATCGAGACGTTCGGGCGCTCGGCGGCCTCGACGCCCGCCGATCGCATCGCGGCGCTGATGCGGCGCGCCGAGATTCACGCCGACTGCGAGCTGGACCCGGAGCGCGCGATCGCGGTGTTGCACCAGGTGATCGCGGCGGAGCCCGCGCACCAGGACGCGTGGTACTGGCTGGCTCAGCAGCACTTCCTCGTCGAGTCCTATGGCGAGGCGCGTGAGGCGATCGAGCGCGTGATCGAGCTCGCCACCGCCTCCGGGCAGCCGCTCTCCGCGACGGCACTCGCGCGCTACTACTACTACAAGGGTCGGATCCTCGACGGGTCCGGCGACGCCCGCGCGGCCGCGTCGCAGTATCGACGCGCCAGCGAGTACGACCCGGGCTACGCGCCGCCCGCGCTGGTGCTCGCCCGGCGGGCCGCAGAGGGCGGTGATCAGCAGCAGGCCGAGACGCTGCTCATCGACGCGGCGCACGCGGCGATGGAGCGTGGGGGCGCGACGGCCGCGGTGCCTCTGCAGCGGGGGCTCGCGCGGATCCTGCTCGCGAGCGGCGACCGGCCGGCGGCGATCGAGGCGTACCGCGGCATCCTCGCGGTCGAGCCCGATGGTGCGAGCGATCGCGTCGCGCTCGCCGAGATCTACGCCGTGGACGATCCACCTCGCGCGATCATCGAGCTGCGCAAGGTGCTCGAGCGCGACATCCACCACGCGCCCGCGTACCGGCTGCTCGCGATGTACTACAAGCGTATCGGCGACGTGGAGCGCGCATCGCGCGTGCTCACCGCGCTGGACCTGCTCGGGTTCGCCGAGGAGGTCGACCGGCTGACGTCGCGCCAGATCCGCGCGGTCCGGGTGTCGCGGCTGCTGCGGCACACCCTCGATGACGACGCCCGCGAGCAGTATCTACTGACGCCGACCGCGCGCGATCCACTCGGCGAGGTGTGGCAAGCGCTGGCGGAACCGATCTCCGCGCTCGTGCCCCAGCCCTCCTTCGGATCGAACCTCCAGCCCGCGACCGGCTTCGGCGACGCGCGGATCCTCGCGCTCGCGAGCGAGGTCGGTCGACTCTACGGCGTCGAGGCGGAGGTCTTCATCGCCGAGAAGGTGCCCGGCCTCGCCGCGGTGACCGCGTTTCCGCGCAAGCTGGTCGTGCTCGATCGCGTGCTCCTCGAGGAGGAGGACGCACCGCTCCGGTTCCTGTTCGGGTACGCGTTCGAGGCGATCCGGGGCGGGTACGCGACGCTGCTCCAGCTGGGTGCCCGGCAGCGGCGCGAGCTCGCGCAGCTCCTCCGCGCGTTGATGTCGCCCGAAGGCCAGACCGCCGGCGCCGCGGGGGAGCTCGTCGGGGCGGCCGGCGAGCCCACGCAGGCGCTGCTGGAGCGGATCGCGATCCCCGACACCGACCAGCTCGACCCGGCCGGCTGGATCGACGGCATGCTCGCGCAGGCCAAGCGCGCGGGGCTCGTTGCGTGCGACGACTTCGCGCCGGCCATCTGGATGGTCGCGCGCCTGACCGGCGAGACGCTGCCCTCGGTGGAGTCCACGGTCGCGCTGGGATCCGTGCTCGGTGGGCCGGACCTCGTGCGATTTTATCTGTCGGACGACTACCAGGCGCTCCGCGATTCGCTCGCCGGGTAGGTCGGGTTAGATTCCGACGAGCGTGGAGTCGAGGGCACCCGAAGACGAGCTCGCATCGCTGCGGAGCGAGCTGGCGCTGTTGAAGTTGCGGCTCGCGGCCTACGAGCGCGCGGCCCATGACGATGCGCGAGCACTGGCGAGCCTGCAGGCGTCGGAGCGTCGCTTCCGCGAGCTCGTCGAGCACCTGCCCGAGCCCGTGGTGGTCCACGTCGACCGCACGATCGCGTACGCGAACGCCGCCTGCGTCGCGCAGCTCGGGATGGCGAGCGTCGAGGCGTTGATCGGCCACTCCATCCTCGAGTTCGCGACCGCGGAGAGCCAGGCCCTCATCCACTCGCGCATGACCGTGCCATTGCCCAGCGGGGAGCTGCTCGAGGTGGTCGAGCAGTCGTTCGTTCGCCTCGACGGTGGCGGCGAGGTCCACGCCGAGGTGAAGTCGGTGCCGTTCGTGTACGACTCGCGCCCCGCGACGCTCAGCATCGCCCGCGACATCACCCGGCGGCGCGCGGTGGAGCAGGAGAGTGCGCGGCTGATCGCCACGCTCGAGTTCGAGCGCAATCGCCTTCGCACGCTGCTCCAGCAGGCACCCGCGTTCATCGCGGTGATTCGGGGCCCCGACCACGTCTACGAGCTCGCCAACGACGAGTATCTCCGGCTCGTCGGCCGCACCGATCTCCTTGGCAAGACGGTGATCGAGGCGATCCCCGAGATCGCCGGGCAAGGCTTCCTCGAGCGAATGAACGACGTGCTCGCCACGGGGCATCCGTTCATCGGCAACGGCATGCCCGTCAGGCTGGCGCGGTACCCCGGCGCGCCACTCGAGCAGCGCCTCATCAACCTGGTGCTCCAGCCCCTGGTCGAGGCGGACAGCCGTCGGACCGGTGTCTTCGCGCACGGCGTCGACGTCACGGACGCGACCATCCTCCAGCAGCTGCAGCTGCGGCAGACGCTGGAGCTCGCCGCGATCGGCAGGCTCGCCGGGGGCGTCGCCCACGACTTCAACAATCTGCTGACCGTGATCCTGAACCACGCCGAGCTGACCCTGGAGGAGCTCGCGCCGACGGACCCGATGCACGCTGGCCTCCTCGAGATTCTCGAGGCGGGTACGCGCGCGGTCGCGCTCACGAAACAGCTGAGCGCCATCAGTCGGCAGGTGCCGCCTGACGAGGTCTCCTCCGCCCCCACCCGCTGACATCGCCCTACACCGCAGTCTCGCCCGTTCGGCCGGGATCGCTGGATCGGTGGCAGGCCGCAGAGTACATTTGCAGGCGCGGCAACTTATGTGGCCTTGGTGTAATCACCCATACTGCTATTACGTCGTGGCAGCACCTCGAGCCTGATGAGCCAGAAGTTCCAAGCCGCGGTCCAGCACCGCAACGACGTGAGCTACGTGAAGCTTGGCGGCGTCATCGACGAGGACAACGAGCTCGGCGAGCTGGTGGACAAGATCCCCACCGGCACCGCGGTGATCGACCTCGGCGAGATCGAGCGCATCAACTCGTGCGGCGTTCGCGACTGGGTGAACTGGCTCTCCAAGCTGGAGGGCAACGGGACGCGGTCGGTGCTCGTCGAGTGCTCGCCCGCGATCGTCGCGCAGATCAACCTCGTCAATAACTTCACCGGCAGCGGCGTGGTGAAGAGCTTCTACGTTCCGTACTTCTGCCCCGAGTGCAACGAGGAGAAGGTGCTGCTCGTCGAGGCCGGCGACATGGGTCCGGCGCCGCACGAGCCGCCCACGTGTCGCTGTGACGAGTGCGATCTCGTCATGGAGTTCGACGACATGGCGGACTCGTACTTCGCGTTCCTGTCGAACCAGCGCAAGCTCGCGGACTCGCACAGCGACAAGCTCACGGGCGCGATGCGAGACCTGGGTCGGCAGAGCTCCTCGATGGACCGCAAGGTCCGCACGCGTGCCAGCCAGCCGAACCTCGCGCCGCCGGCGGGGGCTCCGATGCCGTCGCTGCCCATGGCGCAGCGCTCCGCGCCCCAGATGCCGTACGTGGTGCCGCAGCCGGCGCCGCTCGTGCAGCACCACGCGCAGCACCAGATGCAGCACTCGGGCAGCGCGCCGAACGGGATGCAGATGCAGGCCAGCCATCCGAGTGGCGCGATGCAGATGCCGCAGCATGGCTCGTACCCGCCGGGGCCCGCGCCGCACTACCCGTCGGGAAGCGTCCCGTACCCGACCAGCGGCCCGGCGAGCGGCCCCCACGCCCAGAGTGGCGGCGTGCCTCAGGGCTCGGTGGGTGTCCCGCGGGTGACCCGACCCTCCGCGTTCGTGCCGAACCCCAGTGGTCCGATGGTGGGTCCTCCGGGGCCGCGGCTGACCGGGAACCTCGCCCACTACCCGCAGCATGGGAATGCGGGCGGCTTCGCATTCGAGTCGCAGCAGACCCACCCGGTCGGGGCCCAGGCGCGGTCCAACGCCCTCGTGGTCGTGCTCGTGCTGATCCTGCTCGGCGCAGTCGGCGTGCTGGCGTACCTCGTGCTCAGCAAGTAGCGCCCTCCTCGGGTAGCGCGCGCCCTCTGCCGCCGCTTACAACCGCGCAATGTCCGAGGCTGAAGCGCTCTGGAGCGCCGTCACCGAGAAGCTCACCACGGAGCTCGCCACGTTCCCCGGCGTCGC
>JAYSYE010000031.1:0-22970 GCA_043716635.1 Deltaproteobacteria bacterium
GATGGCGACGCGCGATGGCGTCGACCGGCGCTTCGCGCGAATGCAGCTCAGGACTGCGCGGGCTTGGGCTCGGCTTCGAGCCGCCGGTAGATCGATCGCCGGTCGATGCCCAGGATATGCGCCGCCTGGGTCTTGTTCCCTCCGACCGCGGCGAGCACCTGGCGGACATACCGGTGCTGCATCTCGTCGAGCGTCAGCATCTGCGCCGGTATGTCCGTCGAGATCTCGATGCGCGTGCTCTTGAAGTCGGTCACGCGGGGCGGCAGGTCGGCGACCCCGATCTCGCTGCCCCGGCTCAGTGCCACCGCACGCTCGACATAGTTCTCGAGCTCGCGCACGTTTCCCGGCCAGTCGTAGTCCATCAGCAGCTGGGCCGCCTGGCGCGAAAATCCGGACAAAAACTTCCCCTTGCCGGATGCGGCGCGCTGCATGAACGACGTGGCGAGCGCGAGCACGTCACCGGCGCGAGCGCGCAGCGACGGGACGGTGATCGCCACCACGTTGATCCGGTGAAACAGATCCTCGCGGAACCGGCCATGCTCGACCTCGTCCTCGAGGTCGCGGTTCGTGGCCGCCACCACGCGGGCATCGAACGCGATCTCCTCGTCTCCGCCGACCGGACGCACCGTGCGCTGCTGCAGCACGCGCAGGAGCTTGGCCTGCATCTCCATCGGCATCTCGCCGATCTCGTCGAGCATGATCGTGCCCGAGCCTGCCTGGAGGAACAGCCCCTCGCGCGCGACCTTCGCATCCGTGAACGCGCCGCGGACATGGCCAAACAGCTCGCTCTCGAGCAGATTCGCCGGCATCGCGCCGCAATTGATCGCGACAAACGGCTGGCCACGACGCGTGGGCGAGAGCGCGTGAAGCGCCCGGGCAACGAGCTCCTTGCCGGTTCCGGACTCGCCGGTCACGAGCACCGTCGCGTCGTTGCCGGCGACGCGGCGGACCACGTTCCCCAGCTCGCGCACCGCGGCCGAATCACCGAGGATCCCGTCGATCGGCCCGTCGACGACCTGTTCGATCGCGAGCCGCTTCACCTCGCGGGCGAGCGTGAAGTGCTCCATCGCGCGATCGATCGCCAGCTGCAACGTATCGGCCTTCACGGGCTTCGTGATGAAGTCGTACGCCCCCGCGCGCATCGCTGCGACCGCGACGTCGAGCCGGCCGTACCCGGTGAGCACCAGCGGCGCGATATCGGGGTAGCGCGCGAACAGCTGCTGACACAGCTCGATGCCCGTCATGCCCGGCATCTGCACGTCCGTCACGACCACGTCGACGCGATCCCGTCGGAGGTGCTCGAGCGCGGCCGCTCCCGACAGGACTGCTTCGCACGCGTAGCCCCGCTTCCGCAGCACATCGCGGAGCAGGAGCGCGGTGTCCTCTTCGTCGTCGACAACGAGGACCCGTGCGGGGCTGCGACCGGTCTCGGGCATGGCTACGTCACCATACTCGCGTGATTGCCCGGCGCGCCGCGCCAGCAGGTGAGCGTGGCGTGAGGACCCGCGCGGCGTCAGCATCAGCTGGCCTGACGCGCAGGCCAGCGCAGCGAGAACGTGCAGCCTTCCCCCGGGCGGTTGGACACGACGACCTCGCCCCCGTGCGCGTGCATGGCGTGCTGGACCAGTGCGAGCCCCAGTCGAGGCGTATCGCCGGCCGCGCCCTCGACCAGGTACGGCAGGAACAGATCGGCCTCGATCCGCGGCGGCAGGCCTCCGCACTGATCGGCGACCTCGACCGTCACGAGATCGCGAGCCGGCGCGGCCCGCACGCGCACCACGCCGTTCTGGCGGCTGTGCTTCACGGCGTTCTCGAGCACGTGCGTCACCGCCGACGACAGGGTGGAGACATCGCCCTCCGCTTCGAGGTCCTCGGACACCTCGAGCTCGATGGTGACGCCGCGCTCGCGCGGCGTCGCGACGACGATGGCCGCGAGCCAGGCCGCCAGATCCACGTCCTGCATCTCCAGCGCGGGCGGCCCCCGGAGCCGCGTGACCGTCAAGGCGCGTCCGAGGAGGTGCTCGATGCGTCGCAGGCTGCGATCCACGATCGCACCGGTGCGGCTACTGACCCCGACGACGCCGGCCTGGATCTCCCGGTACGCCATGCGCGCCGCCGCGACCTCGATCTGGACGCCGGTCACGAGGCTGCGGACGACGTCGTCCGCCTGGCGCGCCGACTCCAGCCTCGCCTCGAGATAGAACTCGTCGACGGCTGCGCTCGACCCCGCGTCGACGCACTGATTCAGGACCTGCGACTCGCGGACGCCGAAGCTCTCGCCGTACTTCAGCCCGACCACGTGGATCGCAGCGCAGATGGAGCCGAAATCGCGCACCGTTGCCGAGATCTCGAACCCCGCCTCGAAGCGAGCCTTCCCGCGGCGCGCGGCGTCGATGGTCCGGCCCGGCAGCCCCGTGGTCGCCTGCAGGCCCACGTCCTTGCGCAGGGCCTGATGCACGTCTTCGAGGAAGGTCCCGAGGCCCGCCGCGAGTTCCTCGCGGGGATGATCCGGCGCCGCACGTGCCAGCTCGTCCACCGCGACCCTCAGGATCTCGTCGCGATGCAGGGCAAGCAGCTCGAGCATCGCCATGACGTGCATGCGCAGCAAGTCTCGTGCCCCGCGAGCGCCGTGTTATCCCCACTGCGAGCCGTCATGGAACTGCCTCGCCCCACCTCCACGCAACCCGATGCCCGCGTCGTCGTGCTGGGAGGCATGGGCGACACGCTCGCGCCCGTCGTTCACGGGCTCTCGCAGCGACCAGGCCTCACGGTCATTGTGGTCAGCACCGAGGCGGATGTCGCGGATCGGCTGCGCGCCCGGAGCGCGATGCCCGTCGAGGTGGTACGTGGGCGCACCCGGCTGCAGCCCAATCGGGTGTTCGTGCTCGCGCCCGACGTCGACCTCGTGGTCGAGAGTGCTGCGAGACCCGCCGTTCTCCCGGCTCGACCTCGTCTCGTGCCGCAATCTGATGATCTACCTGAACCGCGAGGCCCAGGAGCGCGTGCTGGGCGTGTTCCACTTCGCCCTGCGGACGGATGGTCACCTGCTGCCGGGCTCCTCGGACTCCGCAGACCACTCGCGGCTGTTCGCACCGCTCGATGCGCGCCAGCGGATCTTCAGCCGCTGGACCCCAAGTTGAAGATCACCGCCCAAGTGTTCGAGACCGCGATCCCGGTGGAACGCGACGTCATCACGCGCGACGGCCGGCTGTATCTCACGCGCTGGCTGCCGTACCGGTCGGCGACGGACCTGGCAGGACCAGGTCGCCCTGCTCCGCCCAGTCGATGACGATGAGGTCGCGGCGCGATCCGAGGGCAGGGTCGACGGACACGCGAAGCTCGCGCGACGCTACCACGCAGGGATGAATGGCCTGACGTCCGGTCCCGGGGTCACCGTCGCCCGCGTACGATGTCAGGACGATGTCCGCGGTCGAATCGCTCCTGCGCGTGATGGCATACCGCGACGCGGAGGCGATCGTGCTCGAGGCCGGGCGTGTGCCGGTGCTGCGGCGCCGCGGGGTGGCGGAGGCACTGCAGCTGCCACCGATCGACGGCAGCTTGCTCACCGAGTTCGCGGCCCCGCTGCTCGTGGGTCGCACGCTGGAGGCCGGCGCCGTCACCGCGACCTTCGTGGACGTGGCGGGCTCGAGCTTCCCGTGCACGTTCGAGCAGGTGCCCGGCGGGCTGCGCATCGTGGCCCGTCGCGGCCCCACCGGCGGAGCCGAGCTCCGCCCGACGAGCGTCGCCACGAGCGCAGGCCCGAGCGTGGCGCCGAGCGGGGGCACACCGTCGTCGGCATCGGGACCGGCACCGGCACCGACCTCCGGGGGTGCCGAGGCCGCGCGCGAGGCGCCGACGAACGCGCCCCGGTCGCTCGCGCTCGTCGACGGGCTCGCACGACTCGCGCGCCTGCTCGCCGAACCATTCGCGCACGCCCGCGAGCGCGGGGCGTCGGATGTGGTGCTGTCCACGGGGCAGCGGCCACGCCTGCGCATCGAAGGCCGCATCGAGCCGATCGATGTCGAGACCGACGACCCCGAGCTCGCCGCCTGCGTGCTCGCGCTCGGCAGCAACACGGATCACGGCATCGAGCTCGCCGGGACCCGGTTGCGGGTGAACGTGTTCGATCACCTCGGCGGCTACGGGCTCGTCGCGCGCCTCGTTCGCGACCGCGTGCCGACGCTCGCAGAGCTCGGCCTGCCGAGCGAGCTCGGGGCGGTCGTCGAGCATCGCGACGGCCTCGTGCTCGTCTGCGGCCCGACAGGCTCGGGCAAGTCGACGACACTCGCCTCGCTCGTCGATCTGCTCGACCAGCGACGCGCGGCCCACGTGATCACGCTCGAAGACCCGATCGAGTACCGGTTCGCGGCGCGGCGCTGCCTGATCCATCAGCGCGAGGTCGGCACGCACGTCCCATCCTTTGCCGCGGGGCTGCGCGCGGCGCTGCGCGAGGCTCCCGACGTCATCCTGCTCGGAGAGCTTCGCGATGCCGACACGATCAGCGCGGCCCTCACGGCTGCGGAGACCGGGCACCTCGTGCTCGCGACGCTGCACGCGCCGAACGCGGTGGGCGCGATCGATCGAATGATCGACGCGTTCCCCGACGCGCAGCAGCGCCAGGCCCGCTGGCAGCTCGCGGGCGCGCTGCGCACCGTGATCACGCAGTACCTCCTCCCGCGCAAGGACGGCGGGCGGGCGGTCGCGGTCGAGGTGGTCCCCGTCACCGCGGCCGTCGCGAATATCATGCGCAAGGGCGAGCTCCACACCCTGGCCACGGCGATCCAGTCTGGCCGCGACGCCGGCATGATCCCGCTCGAGCGCTCGCTCGCGAAGCTCGTCGAGAGCGGCGTGGTCTCCCCGCAGGTGGTGAAGCGCGTGGCGAGCGACCCCGACCTGCTCGCCGCATTGACGACGAAGCGCCTGTGACTTCACGCGGTGCGCCCGCGCCAGACACCGCCGTCCGGGTCACCGCTGGATAGCCGGGAGAATCACGGAGAACACACATCCTGTACCGGGCAGGTTCCGCCCCCGCACGCAGGCCCCGGACCGCTCGGCCGCCTGCGCAGCGATCGTGAGGCCGAGGCCCACGCCGCTCCGGTCGGAGGCTCGGGCGTCGAGATCTGCGCGTTTGGTGGCATCCCCGGCGACCGTGCGCGCGCCGATGCGCGTGGAAGTCTCCGGCGCTCGACCACCGTGCGGCATCGTCCTCGACGCACGACGAATGGATGGACTCGAAGGGGCATGTCACGCCGGCGAACCCGGCGATCGCCGGGGTGACATTGCCTGGGGGCCTCGGGTGCTTGCGCCCGGCTGCACCCAGAGCTCCAACGAACCACGAGAGGTGATTACTAGGACGGTTTCTTGAAGCGGGCGCGGTCGAGGCCGTGACGCGTCGCCAGGGCCCACAGGTTCTTGCGATCCATGCCGGCGGCGCGCGCGGCCGAGGCCAGATTACCGCCGTGGGCGTGGAGCAACTCGGTGAGGTACGCGAGCTCGAAGGCGTCGATCGCACCCTGCTTGAGCTCCCGGAAGGGACGCGCCAGATCGATCCGCGATCGCACCGTCCGGGTCGCGGGTAACGTGACGTCCGCCTCCTCGAGGAATGGCCCCGTGGCGAGCACCATGGCCTGGTGGACCTTGTTCTCGAGCTCGCGCACATTGCCCGGAAAGTCGTACGCGGCGAACCGGGCGAGCGCGGCCGCCGTCACGCCATCGATCGGCTTGCCGAGGCGCGCGCGGTGCTTTGTCACGAAGTGGTGGACGAGGAGCGGGATGTCCTCCGGGCGCTCACGGAGCGGCAGCAGCGTGAGCGGGAACACGCTGATCCGGTAATAGAGGTCCTGGCGGAACGTTCCATTCGCGACGAGCACGTCGAGATCGCGGTTCGTCGCCGTGAGGATGCGCACGTCGACGCGGCGATCCTGATCGTCACCGATGCGCCGGAACTCCTGCGACTGCAGCACGCGCAGGAGCTTCGACTGCAGCGCGAGGGGGAGCTCGCCGATCTCGTCGAGGAAGAGCGTGCCGGTGTGCGCGGCGACCAGCAGGCCCTCGCGATCGCGGGTCGCATCGGTGAAGGCGCCCCGCACGTGGCCGAACAGCTCGTCCTCGAGCAGAGACTCGGGGATCGCCGCGCAGTTCACGACGACGAATGGCGCGTCGTGCCGAGCGGACGAGTTGTGAATCGTCCGCGCGACGAGCTCCTTGCCGGTGCCGCTCTCCCCGAAGATCGCGACCGTGACATCGGTGCTCGCGACCATCGCGATGCGGTCGTACAGCTCCTGGATCCAGGCGCCGGTACCCACGATCACGTCGCTCTTGCGCGGGCGGCGCTTGTCGACGCGATCCCCGGCTCCCGCGGCCGCGCGGCCGATGCGGAACCCGAGCTCGTCGGCGTTGAACGGACGCGCCACCACGTCCGAGGCACCGCAGCGCGCGGCGTGGGCGGCGGCATCGGTGCCCGCCGCCGCGAGCACGACGCGCACACCCCCACCTTGCGTCACGAGCTCGCGCACCTGCTGCGCCGTCGGGAGCGGATCGGCGTCGAGCACGACCACGTCGAACGGCGCGCCGCTCGTGATCCCCGTGCGCAGCGCGGCACCCGCGGTGTCGCGCGTGGCCCATGCCACGTCGGTGCCGGCGGCGCCGAGCAGCTCGGCGATCACGTCGCGCGTGGAGGCGCTGCGATCGACAACGAGCACCCGCGGCACGGCGCGATCATACAGACGCGGGCGGGCGGAGGAGCGCCATCGCGGCGATGAGATCGGTGCGCAGCTCGGCCTCGTACTGCGGCGCGAGCTCCGGATCGACGCGGAGGATCGCGGCGGGGTGGTGCGTCGCCAGCAGGTGCTCCGCCCAGTGCGTCTGGAGCACGCGGCCGCGGTCGACGGTGATGCGAAACCGCGAGCTGACGAGCGACTGCGCGGCGGTCGCGCCGAGGCACACCACGACCTGCGGCCGGATCGCGCGCAGCTCCGCGCCGACCCATGGCCGGCACGCCCGGATCTGATCCGCGGTCGGGCGCTGGTGAAGGCGCGTCTGGCCGCGCGGCAGGAAGCGGAAGTGCTTCACCGCGTTCGTCAGATACACCGTGGTGCGATCGATGCCGACGTCCGCCAGCGCGGCATCGAGGACGCGGCCCGCGGGTCCCACGAACGGGCGTCCGAGGCGATCCTCCTGATCACCGGGCTGCTCGCCGACGAGCACGAGCCGCGCGTCGGCGGGCCCCTCGCCGAACACCGTCTGCGTCGCCGGCCCGCACAGCTCGCACCCGGTGCAGCCGCGCGCGGCCTCCCGCAGCACTGTCAGCGAGCGGGTGACGGGCACGTAAGGCGCGGCGTCCTCGAGCATCGCGCCGACGCGGGGGGTGGCCGCCGCGAGCAGGCTCGGAATGATCGCGGACTCTGGCATCGCGGCCCGGTACCGCGCCGGGACGTGGCGCGCGTGGAGCTTCGGGTTCGCGCGCGCTGGATTGAACGTGCTGGCGTAGTAGGTCCGCCACAGCTCCTCCAGCGCGTCGTCTTGCGGGGCCGCGCTGCGCGGGACGCCCGGCGTGAACGCGAGCTCGCGGAGATTCCAGTGCACGCTGCGGTCGGGCGTGAGGATCGACCAGCGCATCGCGGCGAAGCGATCGACGAAGAAGCTACTCGCCGCTTCGACGATGTGGTGATCGGCGCGATGCCAGGCGATGTAGTGCTCGCCGCCGTCGTCCGCGGTCACGAGCCGGAACCGCACGAAGGCGTGCATGCGGTGAATGTCTTCCCGCACCTGGCGCGCACGGACGGTCAGGGTGCGGACGTCCGGGTCGGCAGCGTCGTCGGTGAGCCGCGGTTCGCCGTGAGCGATCCGCCAGAGCACGCGATAGAGCACGTCGTGCGTGGAGGAGTCGCGATGCAGCACCGCACGCTCGGCGAGCTTGATGAAGTTCGCCGGCACGCGGGTCTGGGGCTCGGCCGCCGCCGACGCGAGCGGTGCGCCCGGCGCGTCGCCGAATAGCAGGCCGGTGGCGCCCGGAACCGTCCACATCACGTCGGTCGGCGCGACGCCAGCGGCGAGCAGCGTCCGGGCCTCTGCGCGCCACGCGGTGAGATCCGCGACGGCGGACGCAGCCCGCATCAGGCGACCCCGGTCCTCGCCGCGACGGGGCGCGGGGCCGCGGGCGGTGGACCGCCGAGGTCGAACGCGAGCTGCTGCATCGGCGCCACGCGCGCGCGGAGGTCGAGCCGGTCGATCGCGGCCGCGTCGGGGTTGTAGTCGGCCGTGATCACGAACGGCGAGGTGCGCTTCATCGGCACGCGGAGTCGCGCGAGGTCGTCGAGACGGATCGCGCGGTGGCGGCGCATCGCGATCAGGCGATCCACCGTGCGCACGCCGATGCCCGGCACGCGCAGCAGCAGCTCGCGGTCTGCGATGTTGAGATCGAGCGGCCAGATGCTCGCCGCGGTCTCCCGGTGGCGGAGCGCCCACGCGAGCTTGGGGTCGATGTCGGCGGGCAGGTTCGGCGCCTCCGGGGTGGTGAGCTCCTCGACGCGAAACCCGTAGAAGCGCACGAGCCAGTCCGCCTCGTACAGTCGGTGCTCGCGCACGAGGGGCGGCGCCTCGCTCGGCAGTCGCGCGTCGGCGCGCTGCGTCGGCGAATACGCGGTGTAGTAGACGCGCCGCAGCTTGAACGTCTCGTAGAGGTGGTTCGCGGTCTTCAGGATCTCGGCGTCCGGCGTGGGGGTCGCGCCGACGATCATCTGCGTGCTCTGCCCGGCGGGTGCGAAGGCGCGCGGTCGCTCGGCATGATGATCGTGGATCGTGGTCATCGAGCCGTGGATGGACGACACGGCCTTCTCGGGCGCGAGCTGCTCGAGGTCCGGCGCCGTCGGGAGCTCGATGTTCACGCTCAGCCGATCGCACCAGCGCCCCGCCTCGGCGATCAGGCGATCGGACGCGCCCGCGACGGCCTTCAGGTGGATGTAGCCGCCGAAGTGGTGCACCTCGCGCAGCGTCTTCGCGACGCGAATCACGAGCTCCATCGTGTAGTCCGGATCGCGGAGCACGCCCGACGACAGGAACAGCCCCTCGATGTAGTTCCGCTTGTACATCGCGAGTGTCAGATCCACGACCTCGTCCGGCGTGAACGCCGCGCGGGGGATGTCGCTCGAGCGCCGGTTGATGCAGTACGTGCAGTCGTACGTGCACTTGTTGGTCAGCAGGATCTTCAGCAGCGACACGCAGCGACCATCGGGCGTGTAGCTGTGGCAGATGCCCTCGCCGGTCGAGTGCCCGACTCCGTCCGCGCTCCCCTTGCGCTTCGCGCCGCTCGACGCGCACGACGCGTCGTACTTCGCGGCGTCGGCGAGGATCGAGAGTTTCTTGCGAACGTCCACGGGGTGCGCCTTCGACGCCCTCGGAGGGTGCCACGTCGCAGCCGAGCGGCGAGACCCCGGGTACGCGATGAGATCCCTCCGAAACAGTACGGGCCAACGATGCCGAGACGGGACCGTCGCGACGTTGCCCGCGACCCTGCCGCGCTACCAGTCCTTCTGGGGACTTCGAGATTGACCGGTGGCGTCGCGGCGCGCCTCGTCGCGCTGGAGGCGACGCGAGAAGTTCTCCAGGAAGTCGAGCTTCTCATCGTCCGGGGTCGACGGTGATTTCGGCAGCGTTCGACCTCGATTCGGACGATAGGGCTGCTGCGTCCCTCCGGTCTGCGGATCGCCGGTCGGATCGCCGCTGCCCTGCTGACCGTGACTGCCCTGCTGGCCGTTGCTGCCCTGGCCCTGCGGACCGTTGCTGCCCTGGCCCTGCGGACCGTTGCTGCCCTGGCCCTGCGGACCGTTGCTGCCCTGGCCCTGCGGATCGTTGCTGCCCTGGCCCTGCTGGCCCTGCTGGCCCTGCTGACCCTGCTGACCTTGCTGGCCCTGCTGGCCCTGCTGGCCTTGCTGGCCCTGCTGGCCCTGCTGGCCCTGCTGGCCCTGCTGGCCCTGCTGGCCTTGCTGGCCCTGCTGGCCCTGCTGGCCCTGCTGGCCCTGCTGGCCTTGCTGGCCTTGCTGGCCCTGCTGACCTTGCTGGCCTTGCTGGCCCTGCTGACCTTGCTGGCCCTGCTGACCTTGCTGGCCCTGCTGGCCCTGCTGACCCTGCTGGCCCTGCTGACCCTGCTGGCCTTGCTGGCCCTGCTGGCCCTGGCCTCCGCCGTTCCGCTGCTGCTGCTGCTTCTCCTGCTTCTCGCGCCGACGCATCGCGAGCTCGAGGTTCATCCGCGCGTCGTCGTACTTCGGATTATCGCGCAGCGACTGCTTGTACGACTCGATCGCCTCCTCGAGCTTGTCCTGCCCGAGCAGAGCGTTCCCGCGATTGAAGCTCGCGAGCGAGCGCACGGCCGGGTTCTTCGACGTGGCCGCCTGCTTCAGCTCCGCCATCGCCTCGTCGGTCAGCTTCGCGCGCGCCGCTGGATCCGTCAGCGCGTCGGCCTCCTTCAGCTTCGCCGTGCCCCGATCGAACGCGAGCCCGTCCGCATCGGCCTCGCCGCGCTTGCTCGCTGCATCGTAGGCGGCCACCGCCTCTCCGTAGCGTCCCGCCGCGTAGGCGCGGTTGCCCCGCTCGACGTCTGGATCGTCCGCGCGAAACGGCTCCCACGCGCCCAGCACGAGCAGCAGGGCGATCGCGAACGGTCGACGCCAGCGCTTCACCGTCACCGCCAGAGCATGACACGGCGCGCTCACTCCGCCTCCGGATACCGCCGGCGCCGCCGCGTACCGATCGCCACCTCGATCACGAGCAGCATCAGGCCCGCGAACAGGAACGGCTGGTAGATGTCCTTCATCTCCTTCACCTGCTTCGTGGCGAGCCCGCGAGTCACGGCGCGCAGCGCAGTCACCACGGGCATCGGATCCACCTCGCCCTCGCCCATGCCCTCCCCCGGCTCGACGAGGAAGCGCCGCGCGTCGCCCGCCGCCTCTGCCAGCGCGCGCATGCCGTCGTCGTCGCGCTTCGACACGACGGTCGCGCCGTTTGCCTCGTGCTTCGCCACCGTCCCGCGCTTGCCGGTGATGCCATCGATCTCGTACACGGTGCCGCCCAGCCGCGAGCCGACGCCGACCACGAACACCGCGATCCCGAGCTCGCGCGAGGTCGCCACCTCCTTCAAGACCTCCTGATCGGGGTCGCCGCCATCCGTGAAGATCACGATCGCCTTGCCGCGCTCGATCTCCTCCGCCAGCGCGGCATCCTCGTCGGGATCCCCGCCCGCCGGGTCGGAACCTCCCGCCCGATCCGGATCGAGCGACTCGCCGTGAAGCGGATCGCCACCATGACCGCGACGGCCGATGCGCTCGCAGCCGAGGTCCTCGTACAGGTCCGGCCGCAGCAAGCACCGCGAGACGCGGAACACCTCCGCCAGATTCGAGCCCGGCGGCAAGTCGAGCGGCCCGAAGTCGGCGAGGAAGCGCACCGCGACCTGGTGATCCTCGGTCAGCGGGAAGTGCGATGCCGCGCCGGCGAACACCACGGGTGCGATCCGGTCGCCCGCGAGCTCGTCGATCACGGCCGTCGCGAGCTCCCGGGCGCGGGCGAGGCGCGAGAACTGCGTGCCCTTCGCGCGCATCTCCGCCGTCGACCTCACGTCATCGACGAGCATCGACTTCGACACGTCGATCGCGACCACGAGATCGAGCCCGCGCACCTCCACCCGGCGCTTGCCGCCCACCTGCGGGCGCGCGAGCGCGAGCACGACGAGCCCCAAGGCGCCCGCGACGAGCAGATCCTTCAGGAGCCGCCGCCCGGGCGACGCGCTGGCCATGAGCCGACCCACCACCGGCAGATCGCCGAGGCGGCGCGCGAGCTGGCGTCTCGTCGCACGGTCGTACCAGTGGACGAGCATCACGATCGCGGGCATCGCGAGCGCGGCCCATGCGAGCCACGGCGTCGCGACCGACACCGTGCCGAGCCACGCGATCACGGCAACCTCCGCAGGCGGCCGTGCGACAGCACGAGCTCCACGCCGAGCAGCGCGAGCGCGAACAGGGCCAGCGCCACGAACAGCTGCTGGTCCGGGATCCGCTCGCGGCGCTCGCGCTTCGTGGCCTGCAGCGTGCTGCGGATCGTCTGGAAGCCGCGATCGAACGACTCGTAGTCGGTCGCGCGGAAGAACTCGCCGTGCGTCACGGTGGCCACCGTGCGGAGCGTCTCCGGGTTGACGGACATGCCACCGAACACGTCCGCGTCCTCGCGCCCGACGAGCACCGTGTAGACCTTGATGCCCGCCTTCGCCGCGACGGCCGCCGCCTCCTCGGGCTCGAACTGGAGCTTGCTGTTGCTGTCGCCGTCCGACAGCAGGATCACGACCTTGCTCTTCGCGTCCGAGCGGCGGAGCGACGCGACGGCCATGCCGAGCCCGTCACCGATCGCGGTCCCGAGCTCGGGTACGTCGCCGATGCGAAGGTCCGTCACGATCTGCTCCAGCAGCTTCGTGTCGCTCGTGAGCGGACACTGCAGCATCGCCTCCTGCCCGAAGATCACGAGTCCCACGCGGTCGTGCTGCGTCCGCCGCAGGAAGCGCCGGATCACGCGCTGCGCCGCATCCATGCGGTCGCGTGGCAGGTCGGTCTCCTCCATCGACTTCGACATGTCGAACACGATCATGATGTCGATCGAGTCCTCCGCGTGGACGACCGTCCGGTACGTCTCCGGCCGCGCGAGCGCGACCGCGATCGCGGTCACCGCGAGCACCCGCAGCACCCCCGGCACCACCGCGAGCCAGGTCCCGAGCCCGCGCGCGCCGACGAGCCCCACCTGCGAGAACCCCATCACCGCCGCCCGCCGACGCTGCAGGTGGAACGCGACGAGCCCCACGAACACACCCGCCGCGAGCAGCACCAGCGCGCGCGGCGTGTGCCACACGATGGGCTCCGGCCCCGCCTCCGCCCGTAGCTCGTGCCGCAGCGCGACCGCCGCGATCCCGCCGCCCACCGCGACGAGGAGCCACGGCCACGCGGCGGCCAGCGCGCGGATCCCGATCCCGCGCTGCAGCCGCGCGCTCACGCGGCCACCTCGACGTCCGGCGACGACGTCGCGATCACGAGCTCCCGCGCCTGCGCGAGCGCACCCTGGGCCTGCGCGGTCGTCGCGCGGAAGCCCCCGTAGCGCACCAGGTCGGCGGCCTCGAAGAAGCCCGCCGTCATCGCGAGCTCGCTCGCGGGCGCGACCGCGGCCAGGGCCTTCAGCAGCTCGCTCGATGTCAGCTCGGTCACCGCGACGCGGTAGCGCAGGCCGACATACCCCCGGATCACCTCCGCGAGCTCGAGATAGCCCCGTTTGCGGGTCTCGGACCGGTCGAGCACGCCGCTCGTCTCGATCGCGAGCAGCTGCTCGAGCGCACGCGTGCTCGTCATGTCGATGCGCCGCGGCATGGACATGGATCCGCCCGACAGCACCAGGCGGCGACGGCGCCGACGCGCCCGCACGACCAGCGCGATCGCGAGCGCGGCGAGCGTGCCCGCCAGCCCGAGGGCGACCCACAGCCAGAACCAGCTGCGCACGGCGATCGGCAGCGGCGGATGCGCCGCGCGCAAGGCCTTGGGATCGTCGACGGCGTCGCCGAGAACGCCGATGACTTTCAGGTTCATCGCGTTCGACACGGTCTGGTCCGCCTTGCCGAACGCGGTGTAGGTCACCGCGATCCCCGGCATCACGAGGTCGCCCGTCTCCCACGGCAGGACCTCGAGCTGCCACTCGCGCGTGGTCATCCCACCGATGTGCTTCGTGTCCTCGGACAGCTTGCGGCGCACCTCGAACGAGGCCCCGAGCTCCACCGGCTCGCGCAGGTTCACCTCGACGCCCGGGCCGTAGATCACGGTGATGAACACCGTGAACGGCGCGCCGAGCTCCACGATCGTCGGGCTCGCGGCGGCCGAGACCTTCGGGGCCGCGAGGTCGGTCGGCAGCTGGATGATCGTGGGCCCCCCCGCATCGGCCGGCACAACCGCATCGGCCGCCATGCCCGCATCGGCCGCCGTGCCCCCGTCGGTTGCCACGCCCGCGTCGGCGGGCACGCCCGCGTCGGCGGGCACGCCCGCATCGGCCGGCACGCCCGCATCGATCGCCGGCTGCGCGAGCGCGACGGCAACGATCATCGCGACGCTCGCGAGCGCCAGTGCTGCGATGCCCGTGCGCCTCATCCGTGAGCCGCCCGCTTCGCGCGCGCCTTGAAGTAGGCCACGAGCGCGTCCACGTACGACGCATCGGTCTGGATCTCGACGACATCCAGGTTCAGGCGCCGCAGCGCGAGATCGCGGGCCCGCGCCGCTTCCCGCGCTCGCTCCGCAAAGGCGCGGCCGGCCGCCCCGCTCGTGTCCAGCTCCACCACCTCGCCGGACTCGAGATCCTCGAGCAGCAGGAGGCCGACCGGCGGGAGCGCGCGCTCCAGCGGATCGCCAACGACGACCGGCACCAGCTCGTGGCGCTGACGCATCATCCGCATGGCCTGCTCCCACCCGTCCGAGAGAAAATCCGACACGAGGAACACGACCGATCGCCGCCGCGCGATCTTCGCGAGGAGGTCGAGTCCCGCCGCGAGGTCAGTCCCCCGAGAGACCGGCTCGAAGCCGAGGATCTCCCCGATCACTCGCAGCACGTGCTTGCGCCCCTTCTTCGGCGGCACGAAGCGCTCGACCTTGTCGGTCACGAGGACCAGCCCCACGCGATCGTTGTTCTTGATCGCGGAGAACGCGACCACCGCCGCCAGCTCGGCCGCGAGCTCGCGCTTCGTCTCGCCGCGCGACCCGAAGACGCCCGACGCGCTCATGTCCACCACGAGATTCACCGTGCGGTCGCGCTCCTCCACGAACTGCTTCACGTGCGGGAGGTTCATGCGCGCGGTGATGTTCCAATCGATCGCGCGGATGTCGTCGCCCGGCTGGTACGGCCTCACGTCACTGAAGATGAGCCCGCGGCCCTTGAAGACGGAGTGATACTGCCCGCCGAGCTGTTCGTCGACGAGGCGGCGCGCGGTGATCTCGATCTTCCGCGCCTTCTTGACCAGCTCCCCGGTGGTGAGCGCCATCGCCTGCCTAGCTCCCGATCACGGCACCGGGAGATATTCGAAGATGCGGCGCGTGACGTCCTCGGACGTGACGTCCTCCGCCTCGGCCTCGTACGTGAGCGCGACGCGGTGGCGCAGCACGTCGAGCGCGATGGCCTTGATGTCGTCCGGCGTCACGTAGGCGCGATGCCGGAGGAATGCATGCGCCCGCGCCGCCGAAGCGAGGCACAGCGTCGCGCGAGGCGAGGCGCCGTAGTCGATGAGGGGGGCGAGCTCGGCGAGCCCGTAGTCACGCGGCTTCCGGGTGGCCTGCACGATGTGCACGATGTAATCGCGCACGCGATCATCGATGTAGATCTGGGAGACCGTCTTGCGCGCGGTCCGCAGCTGCTCGACCGTCGCGACGGTCCGTGCCTCCGGGACCTCGAGCGAGGTCATGCGGTCGAGCATCGCGCGCTCGTCGGTGGCCGTGGGGTAGTTGACCTTCACCAGGAGCATGAAGCGATCGAGCTGCGCCTCGGGGAGCGGAAAGGTCCCCTCCTGCTCGATCGGGTTCTGCGTGGCGAACACGAGGAATGGTAGCGGCAGGTCATGCGTGGTGCCGCCCGCGGTGACCTTGTACTCCTGCATCGACTGCAGGAGCGCTGCCTGGGTCTTCGGCGGGGTGCGGTTGATCTCGTCGGCGAGCACGAGGTTGGCGAACACCGGGCCCTTGATGAACCGGAAGATCCGGCGACCGGTGGTGTGATCCTCCTCGAGGACCTCGGTACCGGTGATATCCGACGGCATGAGATCCGGCGTGAACTGGATGCGCTGGAACGACAGGTTCAGGGTCTCGGCGAGCGTCGAGATCAGCAGCGTCTTGGCGAGGCCAGGCACGCCGACGAACAGGGTATGACCGCGCGCGAACAGGGCCACCAGCAGCTGCTCGACGACGCGGCGCTGACCGATGATCCGCTTCTCGATCTCCCGCAGGATCGCGCTGTGCGCGTCGGCCAGCTCGCCGACCGCGTCGAGGTCGGACTTCACGGAAGCCGGCGAGGGGACCACCGGGTTGACCGAGGTGATCGCGGTGTCCTCGCTCGCGAGGGGCAGCATCTCGTGATCCGCGTGCAACGGCGTGACCTCGGCTGCGACGATCCGGATCGTCGGCTCGCCTTGGGTCGGAGTGGGCGTGGTCTGCTTCATCGGGTTCTAGTTCTTGAGCTCGTCGCAGGCGCTGCGCTCGCGAGCAGCGCGGGGATCAGTCACCTGTGTATACGCCTCTGCCAGCCCACAGCGGGTCGCCGGATCGAACGGACTGATCCGGAGGGCCTGTTCGTAGGCAGTAATCGCTTGTTTCCATTCATGCCGCGCGGTCCGAGCCATGCCAAGGGTGACTGCCGCCACCGCATCGCGGTCATCCGCCGCGGTGAGGGGGGTGGCGAGCTCGATCGCGCGATCGAAGCGCCCGAGCTCGACCAGGGTACGTGCCAGCTTGCCGGCGACGAACGGCTCAGGCCCACCCGCGGTCAGTGCTTTCTCGTACTCGATCGCCGCAGCTTCGAGCATACCGCGGGCGCGGAGCATGCCGCCGAGCCGCGCATGCTTGCGCGCGCGCACTCCGACCTGCTCGAGCCCGACGTTCTCCGAGTCGGTGCCGCCCTTCGCGAACTTGATCGGCTTGCCGGCTCGCGCACCTCCCGCCGCGGGCTTCTCGGCCTTGAGGTGCGCGTGCCATTCCTTCTCGACTCCCGGCCACGACATTCCGAGCACCTCGGCCACCGCGCGCCGCGCACTCTTGCCGTCGCGCTGAGCGATCATGGCATCGCGAATGCCCTTGTAGCCGACGGTCTTCTGCATCCAGCCGACCAGCGTGTAGACCTCGGCGTAGGCGAGCGCCGCTGCCTCCTGGCTCGGCAGCTTCGCCATCGAGGGATGCATCTCGTCGAACGTGATCAGCCGGCCCTTGCGCAGCGCACCGGTGAGCAGCGCCTGCTCGGTCGCCGCCAGCGAGATTTCGGGCGGACGCCGCCACCGGGTCTGCTCGAACCGCGCGAGGCCCTCCTGAAGCCACACCGGTACGGTGTCGTGCGAGATCCGCGACACCACGAGGTGCGTGTACTCGTGCGCCAGCGTGTCCATCCACGGGTAGCCGAAGATCGTCGCGCGGGGCGAGACGACCATCAGCTTGTTGTACTTCGATAGCGCGATCGTCCCGGTCGTCTCGATCTCGCTCTCCGTCAGCGGTGAGAGTTTTGCGAGATCCGAAGGCGCGCTCAACAGCTCGACCCGGATCGGATCTGCCGGCTTGAGCCCGAGGTCCTCGCCGACGGTCTCCCACGTCGCATCGAGCACCTCGCCGGCGAGCTCGGCGATCGTGGCATCGGGCCCCGGCGCGTAGCGGATCAGGAAGTGACCCTTCGGCGACCGGGTCTCCGCGAACGCCTCGGTCACGCTCAGCGTCGACGCCGCGAGCTTGCGGGTCTGCCCGACCAGCCCATCGACCGCATCATCGGGCACCTTGTCGAGCAGCTTGATCGTGCCCGCGTAGTCGCCGCTCTGGAACGCGAGCTCGGCGCGCAGCCACTTGACCTCGACGCTGTCGCTCGCCCGCTTCTCGAGATCGGCGAGCAGCGCCTTGGCATCGTCGAGCCGCGCGGTCTGGAGGAACCGCGCCGCCTTGATGACGTCACCCGTGACCGTGCGATCACGCCGGGCCTCGGCGGGATGCAAGGTGGCGCAGACGACGGTGCACGCTACGACCGCCATCAGCGCTGCGCTCACGGGGCACGTTCGCGCGGTGCGGGTGCGTTCCGTTCGCGCGGTGCGGATGCGTTCCGGAGCACCCAAGCACCCAAGGTACCCAAGCAGAGAGT
Source organism: Deltaproteobacteria bacterium (assembly GCA_043716635.1). Taxonomy (GTDB): domain Bacteria; phylum Myxococcota_A; class Polyangia; order Haliangiales; family Haliangiaceae; genus JABFXX01. The sequence continues at coordinate 17,884 of JAYSYE010000031.1, forward strand.
CGGTCAACCCCGTTCCTGACAACGGTGCGGGCGCGAAGCGCTCAAAGTATTCTGGGCTTTGGTTCCTTGGCTTCCTGGGTGCGCTCCCGCAGGGACACACGTCGTGCGTGCCGTCGTCATGCGTGCCGTGGTCGCGCGTGTCGCCGCCGGGCGCCGACGCGGAGTCCATCAAGACCGGGTTCCCCTGCACGGGCCTCACTTGAGGATGTCCTCGACGTAGCGCTTGACCATGTCCTGGTAGCCGTCGGGCGCCTTCTTCTTGTTCGCCTCGAGGATGTCCTCGCGGAACCGCTCGGGAGCCTTGTACTCGTCGGCGCCGGGGATCCGGATCGGCTCGTCGCCGACCGCGCCTTCCTGGGCCTGGCGGGCGGCGCTGCGGGCGCGGTCGCGCGCCTTGGCGAGCGCATCCGCGGCGGCGCGGGTGGACTCGCGGGCACCCGAGGGGTCGCGCGCCTTCATGCGCTCGTCGGCATTGCCCATCTGATCGATCGCACCGCCGAGCTTCTTGCCGAGCTCTGCGCCGGTATCGCCCGGGAGATCCGCGCCGAGCTGCTTGGTGCGATCGGACAGCCGCTGAGCGCGCTGCTTGTTCATCGCCTCGCGGCGGCGCAACCGATCGATCGCCTTGAGATCCTCGGGCGACATGATCTGATCGGGGCGCGGCGACAATGACTGCAGCTCCTTGATCAGCTCCTTGGCGACGGGATTCGCCTTCTCGACGCCATCGAGCGCGTCCTGCGTGGCATCGGCCCACTTCGATTTCGGATCGTCGTTGAGCGCGGCTTCGAGCTCGCCGGCGATCGTGTCGAGCGAGGCCTTCGCCTGGCGCGCCATGCCCAGCGCCTCCGCGAGATCGCCGTCCTCGACCATGTGCTCGACGTCGCCGAGCCGGCGCTCGACGATATCGAGCTCCTCCTTGGCGAACGGCGTCAGACCGGACTCGTTGATCTCGCTGATCCGCTTGCGCAGCTTCTCGACCAGCGCGCCGACCTTCTTGCTCGCCTCGCGGCGGCGATCCTTCGCGACCTCGTCCGCCTTCTCGGCATACGACTCGAAGATCCGGTTGGCCTCGGCGGCGATGTCATCCTGGTCCTTGGCGACATCTGACAGCTCGTTCATGACTTCGTCGAGCTTCTTCTGCTCGTCGGAGAACTTGTCTCCGCGCAGGCTGGCGAGCGAACCCTCGAGCGCGCTGGCCGCGCGATCGTGCTGCTGGCGGCAGCTCTCGAGCTTGACCTGCGCCTGCTGGGTCTGGCCGGCGTGCACGAGCTTGCGGACCTGGTCGAGGCAGCTCGCACCTTGCTGGGCCTGCAGCGCGTCGCGGTGGACGTATTGATCGAGGACGTCCTCGGCCATGCCCTTGCGATGCTTCTCGAGATCCGCGTACGCGCGCTCGAGCGCCTTCATCTCGCGCTCGATCTCGTCGAGCAGGCGCGGGTCCTTGGTCTTGTTGTACTGCGCCATCAGCTCGGCGAGCCGCTTGGCGTGTGCGCTGATCTCGTCGGACACGTCGAGCAGACCCTCCATCCGCTCGCGGTCGAGCCAGTCGGCGAGCGTGAGCGTGTCGTCCTCGAGCTCGCCGATCATCCGCGGATCGAGCCCGGCGAACCGACCTGGACTGACGGCGACCGGCTTGCCGGTGGACTTACTGAGCTGCGGCAGCAGCTTGGCCTCGATCGTGGTGAGCTTGTCGAGCCGCTCGCGCATCGCCGTCAGCGCCTTGCGCATCGCATCCGACGCGTGGGGATCCTTATCGAACGCCGCGCTCACCGAGCCGAGCTCGACGACGGCCTCCTTCAACGTGCGCGCGAGCTCGTCGCGAGGTGCGGGCTCGTCGGCCGACAGCGTCAACCGGCCGCCGAGGTTCTTGACGATCTTCTCGGCGAGCTCCTGCTGGCGACCTAGCGTCTCTTCGTGGCGCTCCCGAGGACTGATCACCTTGAGGCGAAACTCGCGCGACTTGCCGATGTTCGGGCCGCCGATCGTGTCGTTGTCCTTGGCCTCGACCCAGTAGCGAACCTCGCCGCCACTCGGCACGACGATCTCGGCGATGTCCCACAGCACCTTGCCCTGCGCGCGGCCACTCGCGCCGCCCTCGATGGTCAGCGGCTTCTTGCCCTTGTCCTTGCCGGCTTCCCACACCAGCTCCGCGGCGGTGAGCCCGAAGTCGTCCTCGATCACGAACGCGAGCTCGACGCGGCGCAGGTTGGTTACATCGAGCGTGTCGGCGGGCGCCATCAGCTGGACGTTCGGAGCCTGATCGGGCTCGGCCTCGATCGAGCGCGGCGTGGTCTCGATCAGCCGCGTGCCGGTGGGCGAGCGCACGGCGAACCGATAGTGCGTGCTTTTGTCGATCGTGAGTGCGGCGGTGATCTGCTCGCCATCGAGCTTCGCCGCGATCACCGTGCTGTCACCGGCCTTGTCGGTACTGTCAACGACGAGCTCGACCGAGCCTGCGGGGACGAGCACGCGTGCCTTGATCTCGACCTTGGTGCCGGGCAGCCCGCGCACATCACCCGAGGACGACGGCATCGGCAGCACCGGCCGGCGCGAGTACGCCGGGAACGTCAGCGTGGCCTCCAGGTCACCGACGAGCGGCACCGTGGACAGCTGTGCGCCATCGAACGGCGCCTTGGGCGCGGAGATCAGATGATGCCAGCCACCGGCGATCACGCCGGGAACCGCGGCGAGCAGCACGACGTTCGCGGCGACCGCGGCGAGCATCCACCGCGTCGCGCGCCGGACCTCGCCCGGCGGCAACAGCGTTTTCGGCTCGACGCCCTCGAGGCGCGCGGAGGTCTGTGCGACCAACGCATCGACGAGCGCTACCGAGGGAGCGCCGGGCCGCGTTGGCGCGGAGGCGAGCTCCACCGACGACAGCAGATCGGAAGCGACCTCGCGCTTGCGCGTGCCCACCCAGCGCGCGAGCTCGTGATCGGTGCTCCACCGGCGGCGCGGTGCGAGGATGCCGATGACGATCGCACCGACGACGACGAGGGTTGCGGCGAGGCCGCCGATCCCGAGCACGGCAAACGCGGTCGCACGGGAATCACCGAACAGCTGGCCGAGCAGCGGCACGACGAGCGCGACCCCGCCGACCGCGGCGATCCCGTAGAGCGATGCGCGCGCGGCCTCGTGGCGGTACAAGACTGCACGCACTCGCCCCAAGAACCCCGGAATTGCACCTGGTGTAGTCGAAGAAACAGCCACGATATCGCCCGCGTCGCGCGGTCTTTAGAAGCATAGCGCTACCCCGGGATTCCGACACGCGCCAGCGGGGTACATGCGATATAACCGCGCGAGCGATGAAGCGTGCCGAGAGTACCCATCGTGAATAGACCGGCTCGGGGTGCGTCCATCCTCAGGCATGAACGTGACCTCGATGACCGAGAGCTCGTCGAGTCCGCGAAGGCGGGGAACCGCGATGCATTCCGGAGCTTGTTCGAACGCTACCACCGCCGGGCCTACGCCCTGGCGCTCGGTGTCGTGCGGCATCCCGACGATGCCCTCGACGTTGTGCAGGACGCTTTCATCAAGGCTCACAAGTACCTAGACAAGTTCGAGGGCAACTCGAGCTTCTACACCTGGCTCTACCGAATCGTCATGAACCTCGCCATCGACCACATCCGCAAGCACCGGCGCATCAAGCCGGTGGAGCTCGACGAGGCAAAGCTCGAAGACGGCGGCGACGACTCGCTAATTCCACGGATTCTTGGCGGAAATCCTGGCCGCGCCCTGATGGACAAGGAGATCCGTGCCCGCATCGATCGGGCGCTTGGCGAGCTCTCGGAGAACCACCGCGCCGTGCTGGTGATGCGCGAGCTCGAAGGGCTGTCGTACGAGGAGATGGCCAGGAGCATGGATTGCTCGAAGGGCACGATCATGTCCCGGCTGTTTCACGCGCGCCGGAACATGCAGAAGCGGCTGCTCGATCTGGTGGATGCGTCCCCCGAGATGATCGAGGATCTTACGGGGGTCGCTCCTGGCGAGGATGCTGCCGACCCCAGCTCGCCGGAGAACAAGCCGGAACCCAAGGAGCGCGCACCCGCTGCGCGGACCCGCTGATGGCCCTCCGTGATGACCTCGAGCTGATGCAGCTCGCCGATGACGAGCTCGCCGAGCGCGACGCCCAGGCCGTGACTCATCGGATCGCGAGTGATCCGGCCGCGCGGACCAAGGCGGAGGCACTCTCCGAGCTCGCCGAGCTGGTGCGTGGGCACCTCGAGCTTGCCGCCGACAACGTCTCCGATCGCCGGTTCGAGGCGATGTGGAAGGAGATCGACGTCGCGACCGCCGCTCCCGTGGCGGCGCCCGGCGCGTGGTCGCGGATCCTCGGCTGGCTCGACGGACACCGCGGCCACTTCATCACCGGTGCGGTGAGCGCTGGCGCGGTCGCTGCGCTCGCGCTGATCCTGCGTCCTGGCACGCACGACGACACCACGGCGCAGGCGCTGCACTCCGGCGCGATCGACGTGCGGCCTGCATCGATGCGCGTGGCTCCGGAGATCGAGTCACTCGACACGCCCGACGGTGAGGGCACCGTGCTGAACCTCGAGGATGAAGATGGCCACACGACCGTGATCTGGGTAACCCCTGAGGATACTGTGGAGGGCATATGAGGTTCGCCGTAGTTTGGCTCGTCGGCTCGCTCGGCGCCTCGCTTCTCTGGCTCGGGCTGGTGTCGACCACTGCGCACGCACAGCCGAGGCAGTCGCCGCAACCGCCCCCGGTGGTGAGCTGCGAGTTCCTCGAGGTCAGTGCCTCGAGCGGCGACAAGCCCGCGGTCGACGCCGATCTCGAGAAGCTCAAGAAGAAGTTCAAGAAGCCGCCGTTCTCGTCGTGGAACCAGTTCAAGCTGCTGATGAAAGCCGACAAGCAGCTGACCGCCAAGAAGAGCGAGGCGATCCAGCTCAAGCTCGGCAAGGCCGAGGCGACGCTGCTCTCGATCGTGAACGGCAGCCAGGTCCGTCTCACGATCTCGATCGATGACGCGGCGGGCAAGAACTTCGTCAACAACACCTCGACCTTCGCGGCTGGTGACTACCTCGTGTTTGGGCACTCACTGCCCAATAATGACGGGCACTTGC
>JAYSYE010000301.1:0-15613 GCA_043716635.1 Deltaproteobacteria bacterium
GCGGCGCGGCGGCGGCCACGTTCGCGATGACCGCCGGCGTCGCGGGCGCGGGCTGGTCCTTCCAGCATGCCGCCATCGCCACCGTTGTGACGACGACTGCGAAGATTCCGTGGTGCGTCGTGTTGAAAGTACGGACCACCGCGACTTGCTCTTCCTTGCCTACTGCACTGTTACCAGGCGCATGTGCAATGCGCCATTGCCAGAATCCTGCGCAGTGCCACCAGCTTGATTATGGCAGTAGAAAGTGTACGAGATAGCGGGGTCGCTTGCCGCCGCAGGAGTTTGCTCGTAAGCAGCGCCTGGTGCAGTTGTGCCAGATTCATGGTTGATTCCGGTGATGCCGCCGTCGAAGTGAAAGATCATCGGTAGGGTTCCGCCGTCCGCCACCCGAAGCTTGCGACCCACCTTCAGGCGAACGGGTGCCGCGAGATTCGACGGGTATACGCAATTGTTGCCGCTCTGCGTGACCTTGACCGTCAGAACGGGATTCGCAGTTACCGCGACAGCAGCATCGATGCTCGGTGCCGAGCTCGTCGCCGTGATGCGGATCGACCCGGCGAGCGCTGCCACATCACCGGGCACCTTCACGGTAAGAGCCGCCGAACCCGAACCATCCGCGGTGAGGGTGAGGGTCTGGATCGAGAGCACCGCCTCCCAGCCGACCAAGGGCGCACCCGCAGCGTCAACGGCCGTTGCCGACAACGTGACGGGCCCCGAAAAGCCGCCATGACCGGTGACTGCCACATTCACCGTGCTTGTGACGGCCAGGTCAGGCGTCAGCGACGACGTGTCAACCGTCATTTCGAGGCTGGGGTCCGGGAGCACGGGCGCCGCGTCGACGCTGGTGCCGTCGCCAGTGCCATCGCCGGTGCCGTCACCGGAGCCGCTGCCGTCGCCGCTACCGGTATCACCCACGGTGCAACCGGTGGCGAGAACAAGGCCTAGGAGGGTGGTGCCGAGCAACGTGCTGCGCATGTTGTGCATCTGCTACAAGGGTTGTGCCGCTCGTAACCTCTTGTAGTTACGCCCCCAGGCGGTCCTTCACCTGGGGCCTGCACCCCCGATCGGTGCCCACAGTCCTCGGATGGGGCTCCCAGTTTCCAGTGCGAGATCGCTACTTTGCGTCGCGTCCCGAGGTCTGCTTCTTGACCCAGGACGAGGCTTGACTGAACGCGCTGGAAAGCATCGCCCCGGCGCCACCGCCGAGCGCGGCGGCCCCCGGCCTCTGCCCCGTCAGCTTGGCGCCCAGGAAGTACAACGCCGCCGACCACGCGAGCACGAGCGCGTACACGACCATGGTGACGCCTGGCACGAACGCAGCCACCAAGAGCGCAGCGGCGGTCGCGCCCGCCGCGATCACACCGGCCCGAACGCCGAGGTACCACGAGGTCAACCCTCCAACGACGAGTGCTGCGAGCATGGTTTCAGCCTAGCACGCCGGTGTCAGGGTGCTTCGAACGCCCCCGCGTCAGGCATCGACCCTGCTGGGAGCGGTCGCGTCCGTCCCAGGATGTCGCTAGAGGTGGTGGACATCGATGCCAGGCCCTTGGCCGGACTCCCGGCGCTCAAGTCGTAGTTTCGGCCTCCGCGATCGACGAAGAACGTGGCGACATCGCCAGACACATTCCCCACTCCGTTCATCGCGTCCGCGGCGCCGGGCACGTCGAACAGGGAATGGCTCACTGTGCAATAAAGCCCGATTGTAGCGGTGCTGTTGTAGGCGAAGATGTTGCCATCCGCGGTCAGTGACGGGTCACAGCAGAGCGCGACTCCCGACTCCGTGACCGTGCGGGTGTTGATGATGGTGTTGAATCGGAACTCGCTTCCCGGCACGACGGTCGCGATCGAGATGCTGTCGGCATATTCGCAGCCTTGCTCGAATACATTATTGACGACCGCGGCACTCCCTCCGGCCACTTCGAGCATCCTGTCGCTGCTCGCCGAGAACCGGTTATTCCGAAAGTCGGCCACGCAGTTATCAGACTGGAGTCGCATTGTGAACGGACGAGTCCGCCGTCACGTGTTGGAGCGCGAGCGTACCGCCCGACGGAGCGACGGTCCTGTTCAAGGCCGAGCTCGGCGAGACGTCCTAGACAAACCGTCCACGGGAGTGGATCAAGCCCACACGACCGCATTTCGTGAATGCATACAGCTCAGCGCGCCGTGAGCCTCGGGCTACTCTGCTCGCATGCCCGATCTCGCCGCCAGGTTCGAGGATGCGCAGGCTCGCGCGAAGAAGCTCACGAAGACGCCGTCGAACGACGACCTCCTCGAGCTCTACGCGCTCTACAAGCAGGCGACCGCGGGTGACGGGTCCGGCTCGCGCCCCGGCATGCTCGACCTCAAGGGCCGCGCGAAGTTCGACGCATGGGGCAAGAAGAAGGGCACGAGCACGGACGACGCGATGACGAAGTACGTCGCGTTCGTCGACAAGCTCACCGGCGAGTGCTCGGCCCAGTGCCACTCGCCGCCCTTCACCTGGTTCACGGAGGCCGAGGATCGTCTTCTTCGCGTCGCCTGGCACCATCATCGTGTTGGAGAGGAAGGAGAGCTCGTTCTCCGCGCCCGAGAAGCAGGTGTTCGTGCTGCGCTTCAGCACGATGACGCTCCGCGCCTGCTCCACGTTGAAGACGGGCATGCCGTAGATCGGGCTCGCGGTGTCCGTCTTGGTGCCGGGATTCACGACGTCGTTCGCGCCGACGACGAGAGCGGCGTCGGTGCGGGCGAAGTCGGCGTTGATCATGTCGAGGTCGAAGAGCGAGTCGTACGGGACGTTCGCCTCCGCCAGGAGCACGTTCGTGTGGCCCGGCATGCGCCCGGCGACGGGGTGAATTGCGCACTTCACCTCGGTCCCGCGCTTCTCGAGCGCGGCCACGAGATCGCGCACCGCGTTCTACGCCTGTGACACGGCCGTGATCCGGGGGGGGAGAGTCAGTCAAGCCTGTGAGCCGACCGGATCTTCCGGACCCCGGTACAAGCGAGGCTTCGCGCGCTGCTGTGTGGGCAAGCGTGCGGTATCGTTCTCACCATGCCCTTGCCCGAAGACCTCACGCGCGCAGTCCGCCGGGAGGTTGGAGCGAGGTGCTTCCTCGATAGCCCGTCGGACGTGGCGGCGTACGGATACAACTGTTATCCAAAGTTCACCGAGCCGGCGGCCGTGGTGCTGTTCGAGGACAAGCACCAGATCGAGCGGGTGGTGCCGATGCTGTACGAGCGCGGCATCCCGATGGTCATCCGCGGTTCGGGGACGAACATCTCCGGGAGCGCGCTCGCGCCGACCGGCGGGGTCGTGCTCTCGCTCGAGCGTATGACGAAGATTCTGGAGCTCGACGAGGTCTCGCGCTTCGTGCGAGTCGAGGCGGGCGTGAATGTCAAGCAGCTCCAGGATCGGGTGCAGGCTGCCAATCTGCTGTTCCCGCCGAACCCCGGCAACGTCGATGCGGTCACCGTCGGCGGCATCGTCGGCTGCAACAGCTCCGGTGATCTCGCGCTCGGCTACGGCACGACGAAGGACTTCGTGCTCGGCCTCGAGGTGGTCCTCGGCGATGGCAAGATGCTGAAGCTCGGCTCCAGGGTGCGCAAGGACGTGACGGGGTACGACCTGTCCCGGCTGATCGTGGGCTCCGAGGGCACGCTCGGGATCGTCGTCGAGGCGACGTTGCGGCTCGTCGACCGGCCCGAGGCGGAGGCCAGCGTGCTCGCGACGTTCTCGGACCAGCAGTCCGGCGCCGAGGCCGCGCTGAGTCTGTTCGATCACCACCTCGCGCCGGTCGCGGTGGAGTACATGGATGCCGCGACCACCCGCGCGGTCGAGACGGCATTCGCGCTCGGCTTGCCGGCGGCAGCCCAGTCATCGATGCTCGTGAAGTTTCACGGTAACAGCGAGTCGGTGAACCTCAGCGCGAAGCGGTGTGTCGAGCTGTTCACCCGAGAGCACGCGCTGACGACGAGGCAGGCCCTTGCAGGCGAGCCAGCGGACCACCTGTGGCGCGCGCGCCACCTCGCCTACCCCGCGCTCGCGCGCATCTGTCCCACGCTGTACGGCGAGGACATCGTCGTGCCCGTCCGGCACTTCGCGGCGGCGATCGCGCGGACGCACGCGCTGGCACAGGAGATCGGGCTCTCGATCGCGCTGTTCGCCCATGCCGGGGATGGCCACCTGCACCCGATCTTACTGACGGACGACAGCGACCCCGTGCAGCACGCGAAGAGCGACCGCTTCGTGGAGGCCGTGATCGTGATGGCGATCGAGTTCGGCGGCACGATCACGGGGGAGCACGGGCTCGGCGTCCACAAGACGCGATTCATTCATCATCAGTACGGCGATGCCGAGCAGGCGTTGATGCGCGCGGTGAAGCACGCGTTCGATCCGAAGGGCCTGTTCAACCCGATGATCTTCCCCGTCACCGGCCCCGAGCCGAAGACCGTGCGCCGCAAGGGCATCGAGATCCTGTGACCCAGCTCAAGGTCCTGCCCGACCTCACGGCGCTCGTCCAGGATGCGACGTTTCGCCAGGGCGTGCTGCGCTGCGTGCGGTGCTCGATCTGCGTGCCACAGTGTCCGTCCTACGCGGTCTTCCGCAACGAGGCCGACTCCCCGCGTGGTCGCGTCCAGCTCATGCGCGCCTCGATGGAGGGCCGGCTCAAGATCGACGCCGCCTTCGAGCAGCACATGGATCGCTGCGTCGGCTGCCGGGGGTGCGAGGACGTCTGTCCATCGGCCGTGCCGTTCGGCCACCTCATCGATCGGACGCGGGAAGTCCTGGCCACGACGGCGCCGAACCGGACGCGCAAGCGCGTCGTGCGGATGGGGCTGCGGCTCCTCGGTCACACGGTGCTCCTGCTCTGGCTCGTGCGCCTGCTCCGCGTAGTGCAGTGGCTCCGGCTCGATCGGGCAGCCAAGGCGGTCGTCGGTCTCGTGTCGCGCAAGGCGGCCGCGCGCCTCGCGAAGGTGCCACGGGTGGCGGGGACGCCGTTCGATCCACGGAGGATCGAGTCTGCGGCCGTCCCGACCGTGCAGCTGTTCTCGGGCTGCATCATGCCGGCAGCCCTCGGCACCGCCCAGCGCGCGTCGCTCCAGGTCCTCGAGCAATCCGGCCACGCCGTCGCGGTCCCCGCCACCCAGGGCTGCTGCGGCGCGCTCCATCAGCATGCCGGCGAGCGGGAGGCAGCGGCCGCGCTCGCCCGCGCGAACATCGAGGCGTTTGGATCGGGCACGGAACCGATCAGCGTGAGCTCGGCGGGCTGTGGGCTCGCGATGAAGGAGTACGGCAAGCTGCTCGCCGACGACCCCGTGTGGGCAGCGCGCGCGAGTGCGTTCGCGAGCCGCGTCCGTGACCTGGAGGAGCTCGCGGTTCCCCAGGCCCGCCCGCGGTCGCTGCGCGTGGTCGTGCAGGAGTCGTGTCACCACCGCAACGTGCAGCGGATCCGGGGCCGCGCCGTGCCGCTGCTCCAGCAGGCCGGCTACGTGGACTCGACGACGCTACCGATCGGCAGCGGCTGCTGCGGGAGCGGGGGCATCTTCGGCGCGCTCCAGCCCGAGGCGGCGAACCAGCTACGCGGAACGCTGCTCGACTCGATCGAGGAGTCGGGGTGCGATGTCGTCGCGAGCTCGAACCCCGGGTGCCTCATGTTCATCCGCGCCGGCCTCGAGGAGCGCGGATCCCACATCAAGGCTCAGCACCTCGCGGAGCTCCTGACGACGGTCGGCGCTCCGCCGCTTCCACTCGCGCCGAAGGAGCCCGGCTCCGGCGAGTGACGGGCGCAGCGCGCGAGCGAGATCCGCCGCGGCCCGGTCGCCTGGGTCGTGAAGCCCGGCGGCGGCGAGCCGTCGGCGCCGAGCGCGTCACGAGGCGGAGCTCAGCGCGCGGGTGGTCTATTCGAGCGTGACGCCGAAGGCAAGGACGTTCGACGACAGGCCGTCATCGTCCAGCGCCACGATGCGAACGGCGAGCACCTGCCCCGCCGCGCTCGCGGGGAGCACGATCGGCTCGTGGCGGACGAAGTCATCGCCGCTGTAGGTGTCCGTCGCATCGAACGCGCTGTCCCCGATGGGCGTCCGGTCAGGTCGAACCCGTTCTCCAGCGTGGCCGTGATGCGCTCACGCGAACTTCGCTTTGCGGCCTCTCCACTTGTCGAGCCGATTGCGAGCGAGCGTCCGCAGCATCAGGGCGGAGACGTGGGTGAGCTTGATCGGCGCGAGGCAGATCAGGCAGTCACCCGAGGCGTAATTGGGGCAGTGATCGAGGTAGAAGCGGACCTCGGGGCGCTGGTTGGTACGCCAGTAGTCGCGCGCCGCGTCGGTCTCGATCGCTGAGAACTTCTCGCGATAGACGAACGGATGAATCGAGACAGCTTTCTCGACCCCGAAGAGCTCGGTCAGCTGCTCGACGACCTTCTGGCGCGCCGGCCACGCCGGGCTCTTGAAGTACGGGTAGAGCGACTCGTGCAACACGTCGCAACACAGCTTGTACGTGACCGGGTGAATCAGCGTGGAGAACAAGTAGAGGGACTTGAGCGGGTGCTTCGCCTTCCAGCGCAGCATCTCGGTCAGCAAACAGCGCAGCGCGAACTTGTTGCCGCGAAACGCAGGGTCGACGCCGAGGCCGAGCTTGACGACCACGTGGCTCGAGCCATCGAAGTCGACGTTGTAGAACTTCATCGTCGCGCTTCCGACGAGCTTGCCGTCCTCGGTTCGCAGCAAGTACAGGATCGTCTCGAACGACTTGGACTCGAGCCAGTAGCCGCGCAGATCGTCCGCCGTCGAGTGCCAGATCGTGAGTCCCCACGCCACGACCTCCTCGACGAGCGCCCGCCGCCGCTCGTCCCCGAGCTTCGAGAGCAGATAGCGCTCGGTCTTCGTGCGAATCTTCGGACGTTTCACGAGTGCCGTCTGCGACGTCATTGACGACCAAAGTGTAACGCGTAATCAGCTATGATCTCAACGATGTGGAGATCAGAAGTTGTGTTCGCGGGAGAGCGGGCGCTGGACCATCTGCAGGCACTTATCCGGATGGACACGACCAACCCAGGTCGCCCCGAGCGGCCGGCGGCGGAGTACCTCGCGGCGCTGCTGTCCGAAGCCGGGATCGAATGCCGGATCTTCGAGAAGGTGAGCGGCCGCAGCAACCTCGTCGCTCGCCTCGCGGGTACCGGGAAAGGTGGTGGCCCGTTACTCATCACCGCACATCTCGACACCGTGCCGTTCGGCGATGGGTGGACGCATCCGCCGCTCTCGGGCGCGATCGAGGACGGGTTCGTGTGGGGGCGAGGAGCGATCGACATGAAGAACATGGCCGCGATGTGCGTCGCGACCATGTGTCGCTTGAAGCGTGAAGGGGCCGAGCTCGATCGAGATCTCGTCTTTGCCGCGGTCGCCGACGAGGAGGCCGGCTGCACGTACGGCTCGCGGTTTCTCGTCGAGGAACATCCAGACCAGGTCAAAGCCGAATTCCTGCTCGGCGAGGTCGGGGGCTTCAACTCGTTCCTCGGCGACATCCAGTTCTTTCCGGTTCAGGTCGCGACCAAGGGGCTCGTGTGGCTCAAGGCCCACGCGCATGGAACGGGTGGCCATGCGTCGGTCCCGAACGATGACAACGCCGTGGTCAAGCTCGCGCGAGGGATCGCGAGGCTCGGCCACATCCGCCTCCCTCATCACCTCACGCCCGTCACCCGCGAATTCATCACGCGAGCCTCCCGCCTCCAACCCGCGATCAAGGCGATGGTCTTTCGCCGCTTGCAGAACCCGACGCTCGCGCCGTTCATCCTCGATAAGCTCGTGCCAGACCGCGCGATGGCGCGCTCCCTGGATGCAGCGCTGCGCAACACCTGTACGCCGACGCAGCTCGCAGCCGGCATCAACCCGAACGTGATCCCCTCGATGGCGTCGGCTGTGCTCGACGCGCGCTTCCTACCCGGCCAGACCACGGCGGCGGTGATCGCGGAGATCCAGCATGTGATCGGCAGCGACATCGAGCTCGAGATCCTCCGCGAGTTGCCCGCGCACGAGACCCACCCGATCGATTCACCCTTGCTCGCGGCGATCACGAGCGTCGTCGAGGATGCGGTGCCGGGCTCCCACGTGATCCCGTACCTCTGCCCGGGCTTTACCGACGCAGCGTTCTTCGCAAAGCTGGGGGCCCGCGCCTACGGATTCACACCGCTGTTGTTCGCGCGCGAGCTCGACATCAAGTTCACCGAGCTGTTCCACGGCGTCGATGAACGCATCTCGGTCAGCGGCTTCGAATGGGGCAATCGCGTCTTCTTCGACGTCGTGAAGCGCTTCCTCTCACCCTCGCGCACATCGAGCACGTGACTGACGTATTGACTGTTTGACGCCAAACCACGAAACTTGCGATGCGGATCATTCCTCCGCGGGTGGGAACTGATGCTTTATCTGGACGCACTGAGGGCATTCAAGGTGCGCGCGCGCGAGCGGAAGGTGTGCTTCGGCATGCACATCTCGACCCCGAGCGCACAGGTCGTGGAGATGGCGGGTTTCGTCGGTCTAGACTTCGTGATCGTGTCGCGCGAGATCGAGCAGATCGATGACTCCACGACCGAGCACCTGCTCCGCGCCGCGAACGCAGCGGGGACGGTGCCGATGATCAAGTTGCGCCGCAACGACACCAACCTCATCGAGGACGCGCTCATTGCCGGTGCTCCCCTCGTCAACGTGCCCCACGTGCGCACGCGCAAGGAGCTAGACGCCGCAGTGCGCGCATCGCGCTTCGCGCCGAAAGGCACGCGCGGCCTGTGCCCCGCGGCGCGCTACAACGCCTTCGGTGCGGGTGCGCTCGAGACCGCGCGCACCGCGGCGAACGAAGAGAGCAGCGTGATCCCGATCCTCGAGGACAAGGAGTGCCTCGATCATCTCGACGAGCTGATGGACTCGCCCGATGTCGAGATCTTCGAGATCGGTCCGTTCGATCTTTCGCACTCGCTCGGACTCAACCCGAGCCTGTCGTATGGCAACCCCGAGACGATGGCGGCCGTCGAGAAGATCTGCAACGCGGCAGCGAAGCACAAGAAGATCGTGATGGCGCCGAGCTGGTTCCCGAAGGAAGCCGTCGCCGCGCCCGAGATGATCGACAAGCAGGTCAACGAGCTCGTCTCGCGCGGCGTGACCGTGCTCTACCACCTCGTCGACATCATGCTGCTCGCCCGCACGTTGCGCGAGATGATGCCTATCCGAGACCGCCAGCCATGAAGCAATGAAAGGTTGGATCCTCATCGCGCTGGTTGGGGGCTGCAGCGGTACCGATACCGCGCAGCCCGATCTCGATCTCGGGCTCGCTACGCTGAACAAGCTGATCGCCGCCACGCCGCCGAATGGCCGAACTCCTGGAACCAACCAGCTGATCGCTCAGCTGGTCCACGACGAATTCGTCGCGGCCGGCGTCACGGACGTCACGATCGAGCAGTTCTCGATCCCGGTGTCATCGGCGACGGACCACGCCCTCGCGTTCATGGGATCGCCCGAGATCGCCGGTACGCGTGCCCATTCTGTCAACGCTTTCGGCGGTAGCGGAATGGTCGTGTCATCGCCGATCGTGGACGTCGGTAACGCCGCGGGTGTCGTCCCCGCGGCGGCTGGCAAGGTTGCGATGCTCGACTTCTCGGTGACGCGATCGCTGCGCTCGCAATATCGCAACGTGATCGCATCTGGCGCGATCGGCGCGTTGATCGATTCCAAGATCGATACGCTGCGCCAGCGTAACGTGTGGACGCTCGCGGGCGCCAGTGCCATCCAGGGTCCGATTCCGATCATGACGATCGAACAATCAGACGCCGCCGCGATTCGCGATCAGATCGCGCTCGGCACGGATGTCCGCGTCGATCTGTTGGCGACGACGACCGTCGCGCCGATGGCCGCGTACAACGTGATCGCGCGCATTCCGGGCACGACCTATCCCGATCGCACCCTCGTCATCGACGGTCATCTCGATTCGTGGTTCACCGGCGCCGCCGATGATGGTCAGGCGATCGCCGCGCTGGTCGTGCTTGCCCGATCGCTCAGCGCCCACCCGCTGCCCTACACGGTCGAGCTGGTGGCGTTCGATTCCGAGGAGACGTTCCTGCTCGGCTCGAACGACTATCTGTCGCGCCGGATGCCCGGCGCACGCGACTCCTTGATCGGGGCATTCTCGCTCGAGATGCTGGCACCGAAGAACCGAGTTCTGACGATCGTCACGCTCGATCCCAAGGAGGTCTGGCTTCCGGCGCTCACCACCGGCGGCCTGACGAACAGCTTCAACATCACGCTGACGCCGCAAGATCAGATGACGGCGTTCGGAGGCGAGGTGCCTTCTGATCAGGGGACCTTCTGGCAGTTCGGCATCCCCGGCGCATTCGTCGTCGCGAGCTACAACGAATATCACACTGTCCTCGACGACTCGACCAACACCGACGAGCAGAGGTTCGGCGACGTGCTGGCGGAGCTCGAAGCTTCGGTGCGCGAGCTCGGCAAGTTGCCTCCGGCGTCGTTCGCGGTGCGGCCGAGCAGCTCGATCGAGGTCGTCCCCGCGATCACCGCTCGGAGCGCGACCAAGCTGACCGGCACGATCGGATCCACCAATGCTCAGACCGGCGTTCCTATCGAGGATGCCATCATCACCGTGAACCTCTACAACGCGACCTACGACACGTTGTTGGGCTCGACGATCGCCACCTTCAGGCCAGGCACCGGCTATACTTTCGCGATCCATTTCAACTTTGTCGCCGGTACCAGCTACACGGTCTCGTTCGACGCGCTCGTCTCCGGCAAGAGCTCGGGACGCGCCTTACTTCGCCTCTAATCACGGAGCTTGTTTCTGAACCTCCTAAAACCCGCCTTCATCGTCTCCTTCGCGGTCGCGTGCAGCAGCAGCCCGGCTGCGCCGAAGAGCAATGCGGTTGCGACCGAATGCGGCTTCACGAACAGCGTTGGCAACGAGGTCGGCGTCGGCAAGTACTGCACGGCGTCCAAGGATTGCCCCGCCGTCTCGTCGGGCACTGCCTTGCAATGCAGCACCGTCCTCACGGATAGCTCGCTGCCGCTGCTGTGCTCGCGGCTGTGCGACCTCACCGCCGCCGATCCGGGCTGTGGAACCAACGCCGTCTGCAAGAACCTCAGCGAGCTCGGTGTGGATCTCACAGTCTGCATGCCCACCGCCTGCCAGCCACTATTTGCGGAGCCACTTTGAGGAGCCCTATGACCATCACTCAAATGATCGCGTTTGGTTTTCTCACCGCGGCATGCGGGACGTCATCCGCGCCGGCGCGCGACATCGCGATGAGCGCCACGTATACCGTCCCGGCCAACGCCGAGGTCTACAAGTGTTTCCGCAAGAACATCACGGAAGACACGTTCATCACGAAGTTCGCGACCAGTGACGCTCCGGGCATCCATCACGCGATCTTGGGCCTCGCAGACCAGAGCGAGCCCGAAGGGCTAACCGACTGCCCTCTCCTGCTCAGCGTGTCGACGGCATGGTTGTTCGTCGCAGGCCATAACGCGGAGGAGTTCTCGATGCCGCCCGATGTCGCCTATGAGATTCCAGCCGGCACGCAGCTAGTCCTCCAGACGCACCTGCTAAACCCCAGCGACGTCGAGCTTAACACGTCCGAGACGATCAATCTGACAGGCATCGCGGAGACAGACGTCGTGAACCGTGCGCAGTTAGTGGCTGCGGGGTCGCTGAACATCAATCTCCCGCCGAACGCGATGACGGCGATCTCCGGCCACTGCACGCTGCCGACGGACGTACAGATCTTCGGGGTGCTAGCGCACATGCATTCGATGGGAATCGGTTTCAAGGCTTCGCTCTCGACCGGCGAATCGCTCTACAATCACCCGTTCAGCGGAGAGACCCAGGCATTCGACTCGTTTGCGCCACTCACCTGGAAGCAGGGGACGGCGTTCAATGTGGAGTGCGACTACTACAACAGCAGCGACAACAAGATTACGTATGGCGAGCTGAGCACGAACGAGATGTGCTTCGGCTTCGCGTACTACTACCCACGGATCGAGAGTCAGGGCCTGCTCTGCTTGAACTAGGTTCGGTTTGAACTTATTTCGGTTCGCACTGCGAAATCTCGGCCGTAACCGCCGGCGAACCTTCGCGACCGTGATCGCGATCGGGATCGGGGTCGCTGCGTTGATCTTCGCGCGCGGATGGATCGACGGCGTGACCTCCGCGATCCGCGAGTACGCCACCGATAGCAGGCTCGGCGCCCTCCAGGTCCATGCCGCCGGTTACTCGAACGTGACCGAGCTCTTGCCGGTCAATTTGCACCTCGCGCACTCCGCCGAGCTCGCAGGGCGGGTCGCGAAGCAACCCGCCGTCACCGCGGTGACCGAGCGAATCCAGTTCGCCGGCTCGCTGTCGAACGGCGACCAAGACACGCTCGTGCTCGCGACCGCCATCGACCCCGATGGCGAGGCCAAGGTCTGCCCGAGCTTCCTGGTCGCGGATCTGCGCGCCGGCCGCCTCCTCACCAACAAGGACACGACCTCGATCGTCGTGGGCGCGGAGCTCGCGGCAGGCATGAAGCTCCAGCCCGGCTCACAGGTCACGCTCGAAGCTCGTACGGTCGGTGGCCAGCTCAACGCGATCGATGTCGACGTGGTCGGCGTCGCGGCGTCCTCGCTACCGGACGAGGGGAAGTGGCTCGTGGTCATGCCGCTCGTCACCGCGCGACAGCTCGTCGGCATGGAGGACGATGCTGGCGCGACCACGCTCGTCGTCCGGCTCGATCATCTGGAGCGGGCGAGCGACGTCGCTCGCGTCCTCGGCACGGCGCTCGGACCCACGTACGAGGTCCAGAGTTGGCGCGAGGTCGGGGCGTACTTTGATCAGGCGATCCGCACGTTCGGCAAAGCCCAATCGTTACTCTTGATCATCGTCGGCCTGCTCGCGGTGCTGGTCGTGGCGAACACCCAGATGCTGAGCGCCTCGGAACGGACCAAGGAGATCGGGACGCTCACCGCGCTCGGCGCACCGCGAAAGTTCATCCGCCGGATGTTCACGCTCGAGTCGTTCTTGCTCGGCCTGTTCGCTTCGGTCATCGGCGCCATCGTCGGTAGCCTCGCGTGCGTGATCACCGCGAGGATCGGCATCCCGTTCAAGCCGCCAAATCAGCCCGTCGTGTTGGTCCACCCGATCGCGTCGCTTGGCTCGGCGGTGATCTGGGCAGGGGTCGCGATCGCGGTCGCGGTCGTCGGCGCGCTGATCCCTTCGTGGCTCGCCTCGCGCAAGCATCCGCTCGAAGCGCTCAAGTAGCGGGCTTCGAGAGCCGGCGAAGATTCAGCGTGTAGGTCACGCAGAAGATCGCGCCCGAGATCCACGAGGGCAGCAGCGTCCGCACGACGTTCGGCGTTCCCGCCAGGAGGTGCCCCGTCGTCATGATCGCGAGGATCGCCAGCGGCGTGGCGACGATACCGAGCAGGAGGCGCTGCGTCGGCGTGCGGCCGAGCCCGTAGAGATACTCGAGCAAGAGCACGCCCATCGTGCTGCTCACGAAGCTCATCCCACCCTGCGCGAGGCCCGCGCGCGCCATCGCTTCGTTCGAGTGCGCGCGATTCGCGAACAGCGCCCAGCTCCCGAACAGCAGGAAGGCACCGACGCCGACGAGGAGTGCGCGCTGTCGTGATCCCTTGGCCATGGCGATTCAGAACAGGGTTTGAACGTCGACGAGGATGATGCCGTGAAACGGCAGGATGCCGTACTGGGTGCGCGCGCCGCCGAACGTGGCGAGCCCACCGAGGCGTACCACGGTCGTGTCTTCGAGCGTGTACTGCAGCCGCGCTGTCGCGACGCCGGACGTATCGTCGAGCCCCGCGAGGATCGTCGCGGAGGCTCCGAGCTTCGCGAGCCGGCCGTCCTCGCCGAAGCTCGGTTTGAAGCCCGACAGGATCAGGTAGTTGCGGCGCAGGAACGTGCTCGAGAACTGGGACGGTCGCCCGTCTTGCGAGACGTCGTTCGCTTCGAGCCGGCCGTCCGGACACATCTGCGAGAGGAGGTCCGCGGTGTTGAGCACCGCGCGAAAATCGCTGCCGACCATGCCATCGCCGACGTGCATGTACTCGAAGTTGACGAGCGTGCCTCCTCCGCCATCCCACCGGGTGCCGAAGATCCCGGAGTAGTCCCAGACCTCGCGCAGCGGGATGCCGAGGCTGCGCACCGGGCACGTGCCCTTCTGCAGCGTGCCGGTCTTGATCTCGCGCCGCTTGTGAACGAGCGCCTCGCCGTGGATCTCGAAGTTGGATTCACCGACGACCATCGACCCCGAGGTTCCGGCTTCGGGCAACTGGGTGTCGAGATCGTAGAACCCGATGGCGGAGACGTCGAAGTGCTCGGGGCTCCACCGATAGCGTCCGCCGACGAGGCCTCCGCTCACCCCCTTGGGCGTGCCCGCGATCGAGTTGGTCACGTTAGGGAACCAACCCACCGTCGCGACGTGATGTTCGGCTGACGCCTCGACCATCGCGGTCCACGCACCGAGACGTTGAAACGACGGGTCCGTCGGATCAGGTTGCGGGTTCATAGGCTCGACCGGATGAAGTGATAGCGCCGCGCCCCACGACGGACGGTGGCGACCGACGAGCACCGACACCTTGTCGGGAATGACGTCGTAGGTCAGATACAGCTCGTTGATCACGAGACACGCGGGGACGTCGCTGCCTGCGCGACATCCGGCCGGCGAGACGCGATAGAGAGCCGACGTGTCCGAGCGGAACGTATAACGTTCGCTCTTGATCGTGAGGTCGAGGTTACCCTCGAGAAAGCCCTGGAACTTCTCGACGTCGAGCAGTGGATACAGCACGGCATCGTGGCGCGTCGGCACGTACTGAAAGCGCGACAGGAAGTAGCCGCGCATCGTGATCTCGCGGTCAGGCTTCTCCACGGCAGGCGGCTGGTTGTCGGGGACCTCGGCCGCGCTCTCATCGGCGCGCGCCAGGTTCACGCTCGTGGAGACGAACATCGCTGCGATCGCGAGGGATTTCATCCTGGTTCGATCATGCCATCGTGCAGCCGCACGACTCGCTTGCCATACTGGAGCAACTTGGGATCGTGCGTCGCGATGATCAAGCTCACGCCTTTGTCCTTGTTCAGCTTGCTGAGCAGCTTCAGGATCAGATCGGCGGATTCGCTATCAAGGTTTGCCGTCGGTTCGTCCGCCAGGAGCACCTTCGGCTCGTTCGCGAGCGACCGCGCGATCGCGACGCGCTGCTGCTGACCGCCCGAGAGCTGGGTCGGACGACGATCCGCGAGCTGCCCGATGCCGACGAGCTCGAGCAGCGCACGCGCTCGCTCGTCGCTCGCGCGCGATGACAGGCGCTTCGAGCGCCACAGCATCGGCAGCTCGACGTTCTCCTTCGCGGTCAGCACGGGGACGAGATTGAACGACTGGAACACGAACCCTAGCTCGCCCGACCGTAGCGAGGCCCACCGGTTGTGATCGCCCATCCCCACACGCTTGTTCTCGAACTCGTACGTGCCGGAGCTCGCCGAATCGAGGCAGCCGAGGATCGAGAGCAGCGTGCTCTTACCGGAACCCGACGGGCCCATGAGGAGCGTGAACTCACCGCTGTCGATATCCAGATCGACGCCGCCGAGCGCCTTGACCTCGAT
>JAYSYE010000302.1:0-5194 GCA_043716635.1 Deltaproteobacteria bacterium
CCCGAGCCCGAGCCCGAGCCCGAGCCCGAGCCCGAGCAACGGCGGCCCATCGCCCGCCAGCGGCGAGCGCGAGATCGCGGTCCTGGCACCCAAGGACGGCCGCATCACGGGGCGGATCACGGTGCACCCGGCGGGCTACGGCTTCGTGCTGCTCGAGGACGGCGAGACCGTGTTCGTGCCTGCCAAGTATCGCGGCACGTCGCTCGACGGCGATCGCGTGGCGCTCGAGACCTGGCCCGGCATGCGCGGCACCGAGGGACGCGTCATCGAGGTGCTCGCCCGCGGGCGCGCCCGGCTCACGGGCATCCTGCGGAAGGTGGGACGCGTCGTGTACCTCGAGCCCGACGATCCGCGCATCTCGTCGGACTACGGGCGGGTCTCGCTCGAGGGGTCCCCGCACGGCAAGGATGGCGACGCGATCGTCGTCGAGATCACGCGCTACCCCGATGCCGCGCGCCGCGAGCTCGCGGGGCGGATGCTGAAGGTGCTGGGCGATCCGGGTGATCCCCGCACGGAGATCGAGAAGATCCTCGCCGTCTCGATGATCCCGATCGAGTTCCCCGACGACGCGATCGCGCAGGCCCTCGCGACGCCGCAGGAGCTGCAGCCGAGCGACTTCGCGGACCGCATCGACCTCCGGTCGCGACGCTTCGCGACCATCGATCCCGAGACCGCGCGCGACTTCGACGATGCGCTCTGCATCGAGGATGGCCCGCACGGCGGGCCGCGCGTGTGGGTCGCGGTGGCGGACGTCTCGCACTACGTGCGGTGGGGCGATGCCCTCGACAAGGAGGCCACGATCCGCGGCGTGTCCGTGTATCTGCCCGACCGCGTGATCCCGATGCTGCGGCAGGAGCTGTCGGCGAACATCTGCTCGCTCAATCCGCTCGTGGATCGCTGCGCGATGGTGGTGCGGCTCGATTACACGGCCGATGCCGAGCTGGCCGATGTCAGCTACGCCGCCGCGGTCATCAAGAGCAAGGGCCGGCTCGACTACCCGGGCGTCGCGGCCGCGCTGCACGGCGACTTCCGGGGCCGCCGCGAGCTCTATCGCCCGTGGGTCGACGAGCTCACGAAGCTCGATGCGCTCGCGCAGAAGCTTCGCGTGAAGCGGCGCGCGCGGGGTGCGCTCGATCTCGAGCTCCCCGAGCCCAAGGTCGTGCTCGACGCCGATGATCCGGCGCTGGTGCGCGACGTCGTGAAGGCCAAGGGCGATCCGGCGGTGAAGCAGGCGTACCAGCTCGTCGAGGAGTTCATGATCGCGGCCAACGAGGCGGTCGGGAGCTTCTTCCGGAAGCGTGGCGCGACCACCGTGTGGCGCGTCCATGCGTCGCCGAAGGTCGATCGCGTCGGTCAGCTCGCGGACATGCTCGCGTCGTACGGAATCACCGTCGATCGCGAGCTCGCCGTGACGCCGATCGGCATGAAGCAGGTGCTCGACCAGATCGCCGAGAAGCCCGGCGCCGCCGCACTGTCGTTCCTCGTGCTGCGCACGCTGAAGCAGGCCGTGTGGGACACGGTGCCGATCGGCCACTTCGGCCTGGCATCGGGCGACTACCTGCACTTCACGTCACCGATCCGGCGGTACCCGGATCTGCTGGTGCACCGGCTGCTCAAGTACCAGCTGCACCGCGACGGCCACCCGTCCGGCGGGGGCTACACGAAGGAGCCGCCGACCACGGAGCAGCTCGCCGAGCTGGCGCGCAACGCGAGCACGCAGGAGCGGCGCGCGATGGAGGCGGAGCGCGAGGCGGTCTCGATGTATCGCGCGTACATCATGCGCGACCAGGTCGGGCAGGAGTTCGACGGCGTCGTGTCGTCCGTGACGAGCTTCGGGGTGTTCGTGGAGATCGAGGAGCCGTACGTGGAGGGCATGATCAAGCTCGACGCGCTCGGCGACGAGAAGTTCGATTTCGACCAGGTGCACATGCGGCTGTCCGGATCGCGGACGGGCAAGACGATCGAGCTCGGCGACAAGGTGCGCGTCCAGATCGTGAACGTCTCCGTGATGCGGCGACGGATCGAGCTGGGGCTCATCGCGATCGCCCGCACGAAGATGTCGGGGCGGGTCACCGTCCATGATGCCTCGGCGCGGGACGGTGATGACGCGGTGCCGACCGGGCGCGAGGCTCCGGTGCAGGTCGAGTCGCCGCGGATCGGCCTCGCGAGGCGGAAGACGGCCGCGCGCGCGGTCGAGCGGGTGGTCCGCGAGCGCGCGGAGACGACGGCGGCGCCGCGCAAGGCGGGATCACCGGCGTCCGCGAGCGGCGGGAAGCTGCGCTTCGGGGTCTCGCACCGCGCGATGCGCACGCCGGGCGACGACGCCCCTGCGCGCGGTCGCAGCAAGCCCGGCGCGAAGGCGGGCGCTCGCGCCGGTGCCAAGCCGGGGGGCAAGGCGGGAGGCAAGCCGGGGAGCAAGGCCGGCAGCAAGCCCGCGAGCAAGGCCGGCAAGTCGGGAAAGGCACGGAAGTAACCTGGCGCCTGGACCCCGGCGTTCGCCGGGGTGACATGCTCGCGCGACGAACGACAGCGAAGGAGCCGCCCGGTGCTCGCGGCAGGGCTCACCTCGCGGCGAGCGCCTCGAGGAGCTTGCGGCGCGTGATCGGCTTCGCCACGAGGGCGCGGACGCCGAGCTCGCGGGCCCGCCGCCGATGCTCGGGATTCGCGCGGGAGGTGATGATCACCACCGGCGTCGCGCGATGGCGCTCGTCCTTGCGCAGGTGCGCGACGAGCTCGAAGCCGCCGAGCTCCGGCATCTCGAGGTCCGTGATCACGAGATCGTAGCGGAGCTGGCGCGTCATCTGGAGCGCGCGCGCGCCGTCCTCGGCGACGTCGACGATCCACCCCTCGCGCCCGAGCATGCTGGTCATGGCCTCGCGGATCGCGCGCGAGTCATCGACCACGAGCGCGCGACCGGCGAGCACGGTCGGGGAGGAGGCCTCGTCGTGGACGGCGCCGAGCGGGATCCCGGGATATGCGCGCCGCACCAGCTGCGCGGGATCGAGGATCAGCTGGACCTTGCCCGAGCCGCTGATCGTCGCGCCCGCGTAGAGCGTGAGCGGGGCGAGCAGCGGTCCCAGCGGCTTGATGATGATCTCGCGCGGGCCCACGACCTTGTCGACCGTGCACACGAGCGTCTTGCCGGCGAAGGTGACGACCACCCCGGGCCGCCGGTCGGTGGCCGGGCCATGGCCGAGCAGGCTCTCGAGGCGAAGGAGTGGCACGTCGGCGTCGTTCACCGGGACGGTCGGTCCCGCGGCGGCGTCGACCTGGATCGTGCCACTGACGTGGATGTTCGGGATCGCGTAGACCTGGCCACCGACCTTGAAGAGCATCGCGTGCGCGAGCGCGGTCGACAGCGGGAGGCGCAGCGTGAACGTGGCGCCGCGGCCGGGCGTCGAGCTGAGCAGCACCTCGCCGCCGAGCTTCGAGACCGTCTGGCGGACGAGGCCCAGGCCGACCCCGCGTCCCGCGAGCTCGTCGGCCTCTCCGCGCACGGAGACCCCGCCGGGCGCGTTGAACGAGAGCAGAGCGTCGAGGATGTCGGAGTCGTTGGCGAGCTGCGCGCGGGCCGAGCTCCACTGCCCGGAGGCCACGAAGCGCTCGCGCAGCGTGGCCGTGTCGATGCCGCGGCCGTCGTCGCTCACCTCGAGGACGAGCAGGCTCCCGTCCTGGCGCGCCCGGAGCGTGATCGTCGCGCCAGCGGGCTTGCCGGCGGCGACTCGCTCCTCCGGTGGCTCGACCCCGTGGGCAACCGCGTTGCGCAGGAGCTGGGTGATCGGATCGACGAGCTGCTCGGCGACGGCCTTGTCGAACTCCGTGTCCTCCCCGGCGGTGCGCAGCTCGATCTGGACGCCGGTCGCGCGGCGGAGGGCCCGGAGGGCGCGCGCGGCGTGGAGGAACAGCGTGCGCGCGCTCTCCATACGGATGCGCGTGAGGCCGCGCTGGAGCTCCCCGATGGTGCGACGGAGGGCCTCGATCTCGTCGAGGAGCGCGGCCGTGGTCTGGCTCAGCAGCGCCGCCTGACCCGCGAGCTGGTCGTCGACGAGCGAGAGCGCGCCCCGAGCGCGCTCCGGGTCGCTGCTCGTGGAGCTCTCCGGATCGATCGCCTCGTGCAGCGTCTGCCGCGTGCGGGCGAGGTCGCGCGCGAGTGTGCGCAGGAGCTGGACGCGGCGCTCGATGCGCGTGCGATCGAACAGCAGCTCGCCGGCGCTCGACATGAGCGCCTCGACGCGCTCTGGCTCGACGCGCAGCATGGGCTTGGGGTCGGGCACCACGGCGCCCTCGACGGTGGGGACGAGCACCCGCTCGGGGGGCGGCTCGACGAACGTCGGGGGCAGCGAGCGCGCGCGACGGTAGGGCCGCGCGATGGCATCGATCTGATCGCGGAGGTGCACGGCGAGGCCCGTGGCGTGCTCGCCCTCCGTGTCGTCGAGGTGATCGAGATAGCCGCGCATCCCGTCGGCGATCTCGACGAGCTGATCGCTCGTGCCCGCGGACCACGGCACGGTCCCTCGGGCGACCCCCGCGAGCGCACTCTCGAGGCGGTGCGCGAGGTCGACGATCGCGGGCACCCCGACGGTGCCCGCGGAGCCCTTGAGCGTGTGCGTGATCCGCATCATCTCGGTCAGGGTCTCGGCGGACGGAACCCCGGCGCCCCCCGCGAGCACGCGCGCCGTGACCTCCTCGAGCGCATCCTGGGCCTCGGCGCGAAACAACCCGCGCAGCATCGCGAGCTCCTCGGGGTCGAAGTCGAGCTCGCTCTCGTTCATGCGCCGGGCCCGCCGCCCGCGGCCGTCAGCTGGTCGAGGGCCATGCGAACGATGCGCACGGGGTCGAGCAGGGCGATCGCTCGTCCCTCGGGGTCGATCACCGCGTCGTCCCGCGCGACGAGCGAGGCGACGCGGTCCACCTGGTCGACCCGCAGCGCGCAGGTGATCTCGTCCGCCTCGAGGACCAGCGCGCCATCGCCCTGGCGCGGCGTGGGACCCGGCCCGTGGCCGAGCACCGCACCGACATCGACGACGGGCAGGATCGAGCCATGGAGATTCACGACGCCGCCCAGCGCGGGCGGGGCGGACGGGACGCCGGTCACGAACCCCAGCGTGACGACCTCGCGGATCCAGCGCAACTCGACCGCGTAGCGCGTCCCCCCGAGCGTGAACACGACGACGTTCCGGAGGTCGGCCACGGG
>JAYSYE010000303.1:0-5188 GCA_043716635.1 Deltaproteobacteria bacterium
GATCACGTTCACCGTGTGCTGCGTGCTCGGAATCACGAGCCGGACCCCCGTCACGTCGCCCCGGCGCGTGTCGATCTTCACCTGGGTGGTCGCCATCGCGCCCGTGGTCACCGTCCGCGTCGCGAGCTCGAGCTGTCCGCGCTGCACGCCGCTGATCGTGAACGAGCCGTCCGCCGCCACGGGGGCCACGAGCTCGTAGAACATCGTCATCGCCTCACTCGAGTGCACCGAGAGCGTCACCTCCTCGGCCGCATGGCCGCCGAGCGAGACGCGTCCCGAGACCCGCACCGTGGATGCCAGCCGCAACGTGAGCTCGGGCGTGATGATCATCGGCGGCGAGCGGTCCATCCCGTGCTCGGCGATCGCGACGCCCCCCGCGGGTGCCTCGGCGATCGCGAACTCACCACTCGCGCTCGTGGTGACGACCCGGGTGTCGCTCTCGGTGTACGAGAACAGCTCGCCGGCCGTCACGCTCGTGCCCTCGAGAAACGGCGCGACGGTGACGGTCGCGCCGGCGATCGGCGCCCCCCGCGCGTCGAGCACGCGACCGCGGATCGCCACCGGGCGCTTGAGCGGCTGCTCGCGATGCAGCTTCGCGAGCGGGGCGTGTGCCCCGGCGAGATCCCCGCGGCTGAAGAGCCGTTCGGCGGCGACGGCATCGAGCTGGCGCACGATCTTCACGTCGGGCCCGAGCCGCGCCACGGCCTCCGCGCGCCATCCGGACAGGTGCGTGTCGATGCTCTCGCGATCGCCTGACGCGCCGCGCAGCGTTCGCAAGCGCTGTGTTCCCAGCCCGGTCCGGATCGCGGCTTCGATCCGTCCCCGCGCGCGATATCCGGCCGCCGCGCGCTCGCCGAGCTCGATCGCACGGGTGACGTCACCGCCGAGCATCGCGAGCGCCGACTCGGCCTGCGCCACCCAGGCCTCGAGGTCCGGCTGACGGACGCGGGCGACGGCCGCCTTCGCGACCCCGAACCGGGCGCGCGCCGTGGGCCGAAGCGACTCGATCGCATCCCGGGCGAGCGCGATCGCGACGTCCGCGTGGACGCGCTCGTCGTCGCACCCGGGGAGCCCCGCCTCGATCTGGTCGAGCACGCGGTCGCGTTCGGCGCCACCCTCGTCCGGCACTCCGGCGAGCCGGGCCCACGACTCGGCGCATGCCTCGCCGTGCGTGCGGGCGACGCGGCGCTCGAGCGCGGCCGCGCGCTCGGAGACCGTCCCGGCCGGGATATCCATCCCCGCGATCACCTGCGCCTCGGCAGCCGCGAGGAATGCGGGGGTCATGGCGACCGTGAGCCGCGGCGGTTGCATCAGCTCGCACACCGCCGGGTCGATCAGGATCCCGTGCAGGTCCGTCAGCGGCCCCGGCACGACCGTCGCGATCGCCGTCTCGATCGCCGACCACCGCATCGCGACCGCGTCGAGACACGCGAGGTGCGGCTCGCGGAGCGCAGGCGGCATCCCACACACGCGGGCACGCGCCCCGACCCACGATCTCGCGTCGCGATCGAGCAGCTCGCCGGGGACGCCGTGCCCAGCGCTCTGGAAGCGCTGGAGCTCTGATGGCGCCCACGCCTGCGGGCCGGCCGGCAGCGCAGGGGCGCGACACGGGTCCACGATCGGCATTCTACCGCGACCACGGATCGAGACGACGAGTGCGATCGCGGCTGCGATCGCGAGGATCACCGCGGCACTCGCAAGCGGCCGGCCCCTCGTGCGCTCGGCGTCGTGCAGCGCATCGAGCAGCGCGTCCATGCCGGCGAATCGCCGGGCGGGGTCGGTCGCGAGGCCGCGCACGAGCGGCGCCCGCAGCCGCCGCGGGAGCGCCGAGGCATCGAGCGTTCCGGGGCCCGCGAGCACGGCCGCCCGCAGCTCGTCGAGCGTGCTCCCCTGGAACGGGCGCGCTCCCGCGAGGGACTCCCAGAGCGCCACGCAGAACGCGAACTGATCCGTGGCGGGCGTGATCGCGCCGCCCTTCCACTGCTCGGGCGCCATGTACGCCGGGGTCCCGAGCAGCGAGCCCGTCTGCGTCAGCCCGCCGAGGGGCAGCGTGTCGCGCGTGGGCGCGGGCGGCTCCGCGGCCGTGCGCAGGGCGCCGACATCCTGCGTGGCCGCGAGCGGATCGAGGACCGGATCATCTCCGGTGGCCGCCGCGAGATCGGCGTCGCGCGCGAGGCCGAAGTCGGTCACCACGATGCGCCCGCCGCGACTGCGCAGCACGTTGTGAGGCTTGAAGTCGCGGTGCACGATCCCCGCGGCATGCGCGGCCGCGAGCCCGCGCCCCGCCGCCACGAAGGCCTCGAGGATCTCGGGCGCGGTCCGCGGCGACGCCCGCAGCCAGTCGGCGAGCGTCTCACCGTCGACGAGCTCCATGGCCACGTAGTCGCGCCCGCTCGCGGAGCCCACCTCGTGCACCACGACGACGTGCGGATGGGACAGCCGCGCCATCGCGCGCGCCTCCCGCAGCAATCGCTGGCGCGCGGCATCACTGCCGGCATCCGCGCGCAGCACCTTCACGGCCACCCGACGCTCGAGATCCGGGTCGAAGGCGAGGTGCACCACGCCCATCGCACCGGCGCCTAGCTCGCGCTCCAGGCGGTACCGGCCGAGCGTCGAGCCCGGCAGGATCGCGGAGGGCGCATGACCGGACGTGCTGGGCACCGCCGTGGCGGTGCGCGCGAGCTCGTCTTCGCGGTCGGTCACGCGCGAAGCCTACAACGCCTCCGCGCGGGACGGACGAGCCCTGGGGTCAGGACTTCAGCGGCATCGCACCGCCCGCGGCGACGAACGCCAGCGACGCCGAGTTGAGGCAGTGGCGCTGACCGGTGGGACGCGGACCGTCGTCGAACACGTGACCGAGGTGGGCGTCGCAACGCGCGCACCGGATCTCCACCCGGCGCATCCCGTGGCTGCTATCGACGAGCTCCTTCACGTGCGCCGGGTCGAACGGCTGGAAGAAGCTCGGCCACCCGGTGCCGGACTCGAACTTCGCGGTCGACTGGTAGAGCGGCAGCCCGCACAGCCGACAGACGTACGTGCCCGTCTGCTTGTTGTCGAGGAATACCCCGCACCCGGCGCGCTCGGTGCCCTGGTGGAGGATGATCTGCTTCTCCTCGGGAGAGAGGCCCACCGCGAGCGCCTCGACGCGATCGGCGGCGAGTGGGGTCAGGTCGTAGCCGCTGGAAGAATTCGCCATGATGGGTGCATACGACGAAAGTGCCGCCCCGGTTACTCCGGGACGGTACGAGGCGCGCTGCGTACGCGATCAGTCGGTGCTGCGGTTGTCATACGAGCCGTCGTTGTAGGGGTATGTCGTGGTGCTGCCACGACCGCGCCCGCGTCATCACAGGTCGACGCCGTACTTCTTCAGCCGGTCGTACAGCGTGCGCTCTCCGATGCCGAGCAGCTCGGCCGCTCGTCGGCGATTCCCGCTGACGTGCTCCAGCGCGTGCAGGATCGCCTCGCGCTCCAGCTCGGCGAGCGGTCGCACCTCACCCGAGGCAGCGGCTGTCGGTGAATCTCGGACCTCCTCGAGCCAGATGTGCGAGGCATCGATCGCATCGCCATCGGCGAGGATCGCAGCGCGCTCGAGGGTGTTCGCGAGCTCCCGCACGTTGCCACGCCACGCCGCGCCGACGAGCCGCGCCTCCGCAGCGGCCGTGAGCTTCGGCACCGGGCGCGAGAGATCGCGCGCGACGCGGACGAGCAGCGTCTTCGCGAGCGGCAGCAGGTCGACCTTGCGCACGCGCAGCGGCGGCAGCTTGATCGGGAACACGGCGAGCCGGTGGTACAGGTCCTCGCGGAACCGACCCTCGTCGATCATCGCGCGCAGATCGCGATTCGTCGCCGCGATCCAGCGGACATCGGCATCGAGCGTGCGACTGCCACCGACGCGCTCGAACTGTCGCTCCTGGAGCACGCGCAGCAGCTTGGCCTGCAGCTCCGGCTTCAGCTCGCCGACTTCGTCCAGGAAGAACGTCCCGCCGTCGGCGAGCTCGATCCGGCCGCGCTTGCGCTCCGTGGCGCCCGTGAACGAGCCCTTCTCGTGGCCGAACAGCTCGCTCTCGAGGAGCTGCTCGCTGAGGGCCGCACAGTTGATGGCCATGAACGGCGCGGTCGCACGCGGGCTCTGCGCGTGGATGGCGCGGGCTGCGACCTCCTTGCCGGTGCCGCTCTCGCCCAGCAGGAGCACGGTTGCGGAGGTGCGGGCCACCTTCTCGATTGCTTCGACCACCGACCTCATCGCCGGATCGCCGTACGTGAGCGGCGGCCCGCTCCGCGTGCCGTGGCCGGTGGCGCCGATCGCGACCCGCTCCGCGCCGTCCACCCGGGTGCGCATCGCGCGCCGCTCCAGCGCCCGCGCCACCAGCAGTCGCAGCTCGTCCGGCCCGCTGATCGGCTTCTGGAGATACTCGAATGCGCCGAGCTTCATCGCCTCGACCGCGTTATCGACGGTGCCGTGCGCCGTCATGACGATCACCTCGACGTCGGGCTGCTCCGCGCGCACCTTGCGCAGCAGCGTCATGCCATCCAGCCCCGGCATCTTGAGATCGGTGAGGAGCAGGTCGAATCCTCGATCGTCGAGGAGCTTCGCCGCCTCCTTGCCGTCCTTGGCCGCGACGACCACGTGCTCGTCCAGCTCGAGGCTGTCGGTGAGGAACTCGCGCAAGCCGGCTTCGTCGTCGGCGACAAGGATGCGTGCCATGGGTCAGCTCTCCGGAATCTCGGCGCGAAACACCGCGCCTCCGCCAGGGGCGGCGAGGACGGAGATGGTACCGCCGTGTTGCTCGATCACGCGACGGACCACGGCCAGGCCGAGCCCCGTCCCCTGCGTCTTCGCCGTGAAGAAGGGCTCGAACACCTTCTCGCGATCCTCCTCCGGAATCCCGGGGCCGTGGTCCGCCACCTCGATCACGAGCCGGCGCTGCTCCGCCCGCACGGTGACGCGCACCGGCGGGCCCGCATGCGTCGCGTTCTCGACGAGGTTCACGATCACCTCGCGGATGCGGCCGGCATCGAGCGCCCACGTGCGCGGGGCGCCATCGGTCACCACCTCGCACGCCGGCGACGCGCTCAGCGCCGCCTCGCGCACGACGCTCGCGGGATCGACCTTCAGGCGATGGATCTCGCCGGTGCGTACGAACTCGAGGAGATCCTGCACCAGCGCCTCGAGCCGGAGCGCCTCGTC
>JAYSYE010000304.1:0-1618 GCA_043716635.1 Deltaproteobacteria bacterium
GGGTACTCGCCGCGCGACGCCTCCACCAGGCCCGCACCCTCGAGCGCGCGGAGCAGATCGAGGATCTGCTTCTCGGCCCAGCCGCGCAGCGCGCCACGCTCCGGGAGCTCCTCGAAGCGCGCGTCCTCGTCCGTGCTGTTCGCGAGGGCGGCGACGCGCTTGCGCCCGAAGCGCCCCGAGAGCGCGCCGACCAGGCCGAGCAGCGCGCGAATCGCCGTGCGCTCGCTCTCGGAGATCCCCGTGCTGCGGCCCTGCGCAAGCGCCTCGCAGTTGTCGCAGGCACCGCAGCGCTTGTCGCGATCGGTCCAGTCCTCGTCGCCGAAGTACGCGAGCACGAACTGCCGGCGGCAGCGTGGCAGGTACGCGTACTCGATCATCGTGCGGAGCTTGCCGCGCTCGACCTCCGAGCGCCGCGCCAGTGACTCCACGTCGAGCGGTGGGAACGTGCCGGGCTCGGGCCGCGACGCGCCGAGCCGATCCTCGTCCCGTCGCAGCATCCCGTGCCGCTCGAGCATCCTCAGCGCTGCGCCCATCGTGGCGCCGCTGACCTCGCTCGCCGCGGACGCGCCGCCCAGCAGCTTGCGCAGCCGCAGCTCTATCGACTCCGTGGCGCCGCCGCGATCGAGCATGCCCAGGTCGGGCTGGTCGCGCAGCAGCTTCCACACCCCGCGCATCAGCTCCGCCGACGGGTACGACGCCGCGATCAGGAACTCCTGCAGCCGGATGTCCGAGTGGTTGAACAGCAGCACGCACCGCGTGGGCTTGCCGTCACGCCCGCCGCGGCCCGCCTCCTGGTAGTACGCCTCGGGACTGCGCGGGATGTCGGCGTGGACGACCAGCCGGATGTCGCTCTTGTCGACGCCCATGCCGAACGCGTTCGTCGCGACGATCGCATCCAGCTTGCCCGCCATGAACGTGTCCTGCGCGGTCTCGCGGACGCTGTCGCCGAGCCCCGCGTGATAGACGCGCACGCGCATGCCCGCCGCCTTCAGCTCGAGCGCGTACTTCTCCGCGTTCTTGCGCGTGGACGCGTACACCAGCGCCACGCCGCTCTCGCGCAGGCGTACGAGCTCCGAGAGCTTCGCCATCTTGTCCGCCGCGCCGCCGACCGTGGTCACCGTGTACGTGAGGTTCGGGCGATCGAAGCCACGCACGTGCAGGCGCGCCTCGCCGAGCCCGAGCTGGGTGGCGATGTCCCGCCGGACCTCGGGCGTGGCCGTCGCCGTGAACGCGGCGATCCGGGGCGCGCCGAGCGCCTGCACCACCTCGCCGAGCCGCCGGTACTCCGGCCGGAAGTCGTGGCCCCACTCGCTGATGCAGTGCGCCTCGTCGATGGCGACGAGCGCGAGCCGGCCCGACAGCGATCGCAGCGCATCGGCGAACCGCGGGCTCCGGAACCGCTCCGGGGCGACGTAGACGAGCGTGTACATCCCGGCGCGGATCCCGTCGAGGATCTCGCGCTGCTCGTCGGCGCTCGCCTGCGAGGTGAGCGCCACCGCGGGCACGCCGCGCGCGCGCAGCGAATCGACCTGATCCTTCATCAAGGCGATCAGCGGCGACACCACGAGCGTCACGCCGCCACGCTCGCCGAGCACCACGGCCGGCAGCTGGTAGCAGA
>JAYSYE010000305.1:0-1603 GCA_043716635.1 Deltaproteobacteria bacterium
TGCATCACACGTGCTCGTACACCGAGGCGACAGGCACCGAGGTGGCCGATCCGGCGGTCCGGATCGCGGAGCTCGTGGATTCGTTCGCGAGCCGCGGCCTACGGGGCTCCGCGTGCGCGCCGCCGTACACCGACCAGGTGCGCGCGATCGCCACGGCGATCAAGAGCTCGCTCGGCACGGTGTGCCTGCCGCAGGCACTGCCCACGCTCGATTGCGAGGCGCACGACACCCACGCGGACGACAGCCGCTCCGACATCCCAGCGTGCGACGCGAGCCGGACCACGGACTGCTTCGAGCTCGTCGACGACCCGGTCGCCTGCGGCGAGACTCCGCTCCACCAGCGATTCGTCGTCCATCGCACCGCGGCGCCGCCGCCACTCACGCGTGTCGCGCTCATCTGCGCGGACCCGTAGATGCGCGTGCGCAGGCTCGCTCGTGTCAGCGGTCCGATAGCGCGCGGGGCGGCCGCGGCCGCCGTCGCCGCATGTGCCCTCGGGTGCGGCGACAACCTGCTCCCCGCGCCCGATCGCGTCGAGATCCTCGACGTTCCGGCGGCCCCGTCGCGCCAGCTAGACGTGCTCCTGCAGATCGACGACTCGAACGGCCTGGCGGACGCGCAGATGGCACTCGGGGCGGCGTTCGCCGGCTTCTTCGCGGTGCTCGCGACCGCCGACGGCGGCCTGCCGGACCTCCATGTTGGCGTGATCAGCTCCGACCTCGGAGCCTCGAGCACCGAGCACCCCGAGATCGGCCCCTACGCAGCCCCGAGCTGCCACGGCGTGGGTCGCGACGGCCTGTTGCAGACGGGGCAGGCCGGCGTCGCGCTCCATGACACGCCGTATCTCGTCGACGAGGCGAGTGCCACCGGCGGCCGCACGACGAACTACGACGGCGCGCTCGCGGAGGTCGCCGCCACGATGGTGCACCTCGGGTCGGCGGGTTGCGGCTTCGAGCAGCCGCTCGGCGCGATCCGGCGTGCCCTCGCACCAGGCCACAATGCCGGCTTCCGGCGCGTCAGCGCGAACCTCGCGGTCCTCATTCTCGCCGACGAGGACGACTGCTCGCTCCTCGATCCGGGGCTGCTCGATCCGTCGGACACGAGCCTGGGCCCCCTCCAGTCCTTCCGCTGCACGCGCGAGGGCGTCACCTGCGACCAGCCCATCACCGAGCCGGGTGACAAGACGGGTTGCCACTCGAACGAGAGCTCGCGCTATGTCGAGCCGATCGCGATCACGAAGGCAGCGCTCGGCGTCGCGGCAATGTCGAGTGCACAGGTCGTCCTCGGCGCGATCGCGGGAGATCCGACGCCCGTCACGGTCGGTACGCGACTGCCGCCAGGCGCCAGCGCGCCGATTCTCTTCGTGGGTCAGTCGTGCTCGTATCTCACCGAGCACGGCCTCGCTGTCGCCGATCCGGCGGTCCGGATCGCGGAGCTCGTCGACTCGTTCGAGAGCCGCGGCCTACGGGGCTCCGCGTGCGCGCCGCCGTACACCGACCAGGTGCGTGCGATCGCCACGGCGATCAAGAGCTCGCTCGGCACGGTGTGCCTGCCGCGGGCACTGCCCACGCTCGATTGCGAAGCGCACGACACCCACGCGGACGG
>JAYSYE010000306.1:0-5137 GCA_043716635.1 Deltaproteobacteria bacterium
CTTCAAGATCGCCGAGGCGTTCGCCGCGGCAGCCACGACCTCGCACCTCGCCACGACGAGCCGCATGCTGATCGACACCGCGTACGCATTCGAACAAGCGCTGACGATCCAGACCCTGCAGGCGAACCTGTCGGTGATGCAGGCACAGCAGGACTCGATGCGACAGGTGACCGGGGGCGACGGCTGGGCACGGGGCCAGGGTGGCCTGTACGACCAGACGCTCGACGACGGCGAGCACTTGCTGACCGAGCTCGTCAATGGCGAGTCGGTCGCGCTGGCAGATCTCGACCGCGTGCAGTTCGATGCGCAGAAGCTGGCGATGCTCGCGGATCTGCATCGCCTCGAGCATCAGCTCGACGAGGTCGGGAAGGCCGCCCGCGCGTGTGGATCCGGAATCGCCGCGCACCTCGCGGCCGCGATGAGCCACGGGTTCTCGAGCCTGGAGAGTGGATCGCAGGTCATCGACCACAAGCTCGTCGTGATCCGCGCCGACATGGCCCAGGCCGGGATCCGGGTGAGTGTCGAGCCGCGTCACGACGCTGGCGCGGTCAAGGCGCAGCGACGGGCACTGGCGCACGCGCAGTCCGAGCTCGCGGCACTGAAGGAAAATGCGCACCTCGATCGCTACTTCCAGGAAGCGTACGAGGTGATCTCGGACCAGCGACTGCGGACCGCGCTGATCGCGCTCGGGGGGACGCTCCTGCTGTCGTTCGCGGGCAGCGCGGCCGCCGAGATCCTTGCAACCTCGGCGAAGGCGCTGGTCACGGTCGAGGGCCTCGAGAGCGCGGAGCTGATCGCGCAGAACGTCGCGATGGCGAAGACCGTCGCAGGCGGGGTGAAGTTTGCCACCGAGGTCGCCGTGAGCTCCGTCGGGCAGTCCGCGATGACCGGCGAGCCGCTGTGGGACTCGTTCATCACCAACGCGATGTTCAGTGGCTTGATGGCCACTGGCGGCGCGGCGCTGCTGAAGGACATCGGCGAGACGCAGAAGCTGATGTCCGCATTCGAGCGCCAGGTCGCCGAGATGGGGTCCCTGGAGGCCCGTGTCGCGAGCAACTCCGTGACCGCGGCCGCTGCCGCCGGTGCGACGTGGGCCGTGAAGGAGACCTTCGCGATCACGGGGCACGCGCTGCTCGGAATGGCGGTCGGCAACGCCGTCTCGATCATGCAGGGGCAGGGCCCGCAGGCGGCGGGCTGGTCTGATCTGCTGATGCAAGGAGCCGCGGTGGCGGTCGGGCGCCACGTGAGCACCGCGCTGCACGAGCGGCACGAGAGCTATCGGCGGCTCGCGGAGACGAGCCAGTCGAAGCCCGCGCAGCAGCTGCTCGCACATGCGGAGGCGCTCCAGCACGTCGCGAAGATCGTCGAGCGTGGGGGGAACGCGCAGGAGGCCCACGAGCTGATGGACCGTCGGGTCGCGCTCCTGCACGAGGAGATCGCGCTGCTCGAGGATCCCAGCACGTTCGCGAAGCACCCCTCCGCAGCGCCGAGCGCGATCGAGCTCGCGGGGATGAAGGCCGAGCTCCACGCGCAGATCGGGGCATCGACGTCCGAGGCCATGTTCGACGTGTACATGCACCTGAACGGGCTCGAGGAGCTCACGCCGGGCACCTGGCGTGGCAGCTTCGACGAGATCCGGGCGACCGTGACGGACGCGCGCCGGGTCGGTCAGCACGTGGTCGAGGCGTGGGACAGCGCGCGGCAGCTGACCACGATCATCGTCGATGGTCGGACGCTCCAGATCTACCAGCGCGCGGGCAGCAGGGGGGCGCCGACACCGAGCGTCGAGTCGGGGGCCCACGAGCTCTCGACGAATGTCCGGCTCGTCGCCGGCTCGGAGATGCGAGGGACTCACCACAGCGAGCTGCCGGACCTGCAGCGCGCCGCGAGCGAGGCCGTCCCGCGATTGGCCGCCGATGTCGGCGTGCTCGCGATCGAGGAACGCGCCCCTGCCAAGGCTGGAGCCGCCAGCAGCTACGTCATCACGCTCGCGGATGGCGCGCAGACGTCGGTCGAGCTCGTGTTCGTGCGGATCGAAGATGGTGACGCGGCGCGGATCGTGGCCAACTCGTCGCGCACGTCGGGGACCTCGCGCAACGGGATCGTGGAGGGTGAGCACGTGATCCAGCTGTCCACCGCACTCAGTCCGGCAGATGTGGAGCGCGCAGCGGCCCATGGCATCGCACGTGTGCTCGCGGTGCACGAGCGTGCACTCGCCGGGGACTACGCGAATGGCCCATCACCGGGGGTGCTCACGGCGGAGGAGCTCGGACGGCTCGCCGAGATCCGGGTGCTCGCGCGGAAGCTCGGTGAGGAGCCCACGCGGATGAAATCGACGCGGCGCGAGATCTTGGCACTCGCGGAGCACCTGGGCGTGACGAAGCGAGGTGCCGCGGGCGAGGCGGTGCTCGAGCGCCTGAAGCCGCATCTCGATGCCGCGTCGTTCGAGGCGCTGCACGCGACCCGGCACGCGCCACTCGCGGAGCGTTTGCTCGTGGAGGACGCGGTGATCGAGGACCAGCGGACCGATCTCGAGCGCGCGGCAATCCGATCGATCGAGCGCCCTGCGGCGTACGAGGTTGCCGGCCCGGGGCAGCGGGCGAACGCGGCGCAGCTCGAGGCCTTCGCGGCCGCCGCTGCGCGGCATCGAGCGCTCGTCAGTCAGAGGACGCTCGCGGACCTGCGGGCGCGGATCGCGAAGGTCCCCCATGGAAAGTACGTGGCGTACCCGAACGTCATGGTGGGAGGCGGTGCATCCCTCGCCGGCCGGGAGCCCGGCACCCTGCTGGTCGACCTGCGCGGGCGCTGGCAGGCCGACGGAGGAGATACGATCGCGCAGACGGCACAGCAGCTGACCGAGCTGATGAAGGCCGTCATGGGGGATGTCCGTCAGGTCGCGGGCCCGAACGAGCGCGTGCCGCTCGCGGCGATCACGTTCTGGGAGGATACGATCGCGACGCGTGGGCCTGTCATCGACGGGCTCGGGACGTTGCGGATGGACGACCAGCGGCGAATGCTCGTGGACATCACCCCCTCGGACGGTTCGGCCATGGTCACGCTCGAAGTCACGGGGGCACCGGTGGTCGCGACGGGCTTCACGCCGGAGCCGATTCCCGGCGCGCCTCGCATCGGGATGACGGACGCGGTCTGGCAGCTCGAGCAGGCGCTCGTGGCGGTCGAAGGTCGCGACGGAGTGGCGGAGGGGGTGAAGCAGGCGGCCACGGTCGCCCTGAGCAAGTTGCGGCAGATCGAGCACCCGCGGCTCGCGGATGCTGCCACGATCGCGGACACGATGGCGGGACCGCATGCGGCGGAGCTGCGCGCGCTGGTAGACGGCGATGGTCTCAAGCTGGTGATGGGCGCACAGAAGTGGAACGCGCTGACGGCGCGGGCCGAGGGGCAGGTGGCGCTGGGCGATGATGCGAACCTGGAGGCGCGGGTCGCTACGATGTTTCCCAAAGCACCGGGGGCGTGGCACCCGAAGCACTTCCTGTTCGCCGGCACGGGGGGCACGGCCGTCAGCGCGGCCGAGCTCGTGCTCGCGCACCCGGACACGACCGTCACGATGTTCGGGTTGGCCACTCCCGCCGGGCTGCTCGAGAACGGCCAGTTCAAGACCATGGCGAAGAACTACGCGACGCCCGAGACCCTCCGGCAGCTCGAAATCGAGGCCGACCGGCCGCTGATCCGCCCCGCGCTGACGATCGTGAAGCTCGAGAATCGCCTCGGCTTCCCCGAAGAGAGTACGGGGGCGGACGGGCGTGCGAGCTTCAAGGTGTCGGCGGACTCGACGGTGACCGGCGACGCGTACATCGCGGCGCTGGGCCGGACCGAGTCGGCACCGCCTGTGGTCGCGGACCTCGTGCTCGCGGCGCGACGGTTGAATCGTCTAGTCACATTCACGGCCAACACGGACTTGGACGGCCAGTATACCCATTACAGCGTAACCCTCGGCGAAGGCGAAAAAGCTCGTACTGTATCCGTGACAGGGGCTGCATCACGAGTGCCTCCTATCGGAGAGTTTTCGCTAGTGGACCAGCAGATCATCATCGATGCGGCACAGCGTGACGCTCACGACAAGAGCGGGAATTTCAATGCTGGCTTCACCAGCACGGCGAACCAAGCCAAGCGCGGTGCAGCGGATGTCAAACACCGCACATCAGGAGAAATTCGATGATGACAAGTCAGCGGATTCTGCGCGAAATTGTATTGGCGCCAGCTGATGACGATCTGCGTCGTGATTATGGGCGCTCGATCGCAGCGAAGGATCCTGAGCAAGCTGCCTACATCGCACGTGCAATTGAGAAGCCGGGGTTAAGGCCGCCAGTGGACCTCGAGCGCCGAATCGGCGGCATCTTCAAAGAATACTTCGGCATCGGGTTCGAGAGAGGGCTTGTCGAACGAGTCTCGATCGAGCCATACGTGTTCCTGCAGGATGGAAAGCGCCTCCTCGACAGTTGGCCCATCCGGCACATAGAGTTTCGGACACAGGCGCCCGAGCACGCCTCGGCGCGAGAGCCGGATCGCTTCGTGCCTTCCCCGGTGCCGGAGCTGGTCGGCTCGCCCCTGTTGAAACGGTTACGCTCGATCTCGTTTCACGACGGTCCGCGCAAACGCTGGCGGTTCGACGAGTCGGACCTCGAGATGCTTCTGCAATGTCCGCATCTGGACAACCTGCTGTGGTTGAAGCTCGCGAACGTCAATAGCCGGCTGCCGGGCGAGGAATGGTGGACGCGCTTCTACGGGCACGCCCGGTTCCGGTCGCTGTTGCACCTCGAGATTCCCCTGCTCGACGCGGACCCCGCGGAGCGGGCGATCAAGGTGGAGAACGAGTGGTCGGACACGTACACGACCTCGCCGATCACCGCCTTGGGGCGGGACCTCGAGGCGACGTACGGCTACATCCCTGGCCTCCACCGGATGGAGAATCAGTACGGTGCCTTCGAGGCGACGCGGCGCTTCGAGCGCGGTCAGGCGCCGAGGTTTCCCATCGGCGCGCCGAGCACGCCCGAGATGGGGGAGCAGCCCGTCCCTGAAGAGCGCCCGTACAATTGGGCCTGAGTCGCCGGCCCGCAGGCGCGGATTGCGAAGGTCCCCCATGGACCATGGGAAGTGCGTGGCGTACCCGAACGTGATG
>JAYSYE010000307.1:0-1596 GCA_043716635.1 Deltaproteobacteria bacterium
TCCGAGCTGTTCGGCCACGAGCGCGGCGCGTTCACCGGCGCGCACGGCGAGCGCGACGGCTACTTCGTCGAGGCGCACGGCGGCACGCTGTTCCTCGACGAGCTCGGCGAGCTGCCGCTGGAGATGCAGCCTCACCTGCTGCGCGCGCTCGAGACGCGCAGCATCCGGCGCGTGGGCGGTCAGCACGAGCGCGCGGTGAACGTGCGCATCATCGCGGCGACGAACCGCCTCGCGGGGCTCGGCACCGACAGCTCGACGCTCCGCGTGGACCTCTACCACCGCGTCGCGACCGTGGTGCTCGTGCTCCCGCCGCTCCGCGAGCGGATGGGCGACATCCGCGAGCTCGTCGAGTCGATGCTGGCGGCCGATGGCGTGATGCCCACGATCGCGAACGAGGCCTGGGAGGCGCTCGCCGGCTACAACTGGCCGGGCAACGTCCGCGAGCTTCGCCACGCGGTGTCGCGCGCGCTCGCCCTCGGCGGCGACGTGCTCGGTCCCGCGGACTTCTTCCCGGAGCTCCGCCTCGGCCGCCGCATCCAGCTCGGCGCCGTCCCGCTGCCGCCGTCGGATCCGCTCGCGCCCTACCAGTCGATGATGCGCGGCGCGATGGAGCACGCGCTCCAGGCGCATGGATCGATCCGGGCGGCCGCGAGCCACCTCGGCATGGCCAAGTCGACGTTCGCCGACAAGGCCAAGGCCTGGGGCCTCGTCCCGCGCACGCGGCAGCGCTTCGGCGGAAAGTAACTCCGCAACCCGTGCCGCGACCGGTCGATGGCCTGGACATGCAGCGCGAGCGCGACCGGGACAGCCGTTACGCGTACGCCGAACGGCCGATGCGGTCCGATGACGCCGCGCCTGCCCGCGACGAACCCACGCCGGCACCCCGACCGGCGCGTCCGCCCACCGACGACCAGTTCGCGCGCATGTCGCGGTCGATCCTCGCAGAGGCGCTCGTGCTCGCCACTCGGCATGCGACTCCGCCTCCGATCGGACGAGAGCGCTCCGCGCTCGAGCAGGCGACGGTCCACGTGCTGGCCGTGTTCCAGGAGCCATCCGTGCCGCTCCCTCGGCTCGACCTGATCGGGCCGAGCTTCGGCCGGCACGACGTGTCGCAGGTGCGCGCCTACGGCGGCCCGGCGGTGCACGCGCTGGTCGAGCGCTTCGACGCCCGCGCGCTCGCCGTCGGCGAGCGGGTCCTGTTCGCGGGTACCCCGGATGTTCACACCGCCGCGCACGAGGCCGCGCACGTCATCCAGCAGCGCAGCGGCATCATGCCGGGGCCCGAGCACGAGGCCCACGCGGACGCGGTCGCGGACCTGGTCGTGCGCGGGCGGTCGGCCGAAGCATTGCTCTCGCGATTCGCGGGCTCGGCCCGCAGCGCGGCGGTGCAGCTCAAGAGCGCGACCGCTCCGGCCGGGGAGGCCACGTGGAATCCCCACGAGAGCTTCGAGCTCCTCCCGGGACACGCGTTCCAGAGCGTCCCGGGCGCGTACGGATTCGTGGTCGACACCGCGTGGTACGCGAGTGGCGCGCAGGCGTCGGGCAACGGGCGGATCGTCAACGTCGCAAAGAACCGCGAGATCCTGGCGCAGCTGC
>JAYSYE010000308.1:0-15371 GCA_043716635.1 Deltaproteobacteria bacterium
GTGTAACCGGGCAGCTCGATCACCTCGAGCCGGTCCTGCAGCGGCAGCGGGATCGCGTGCTGCTGGTTCGCCGTCGTGATGAACATGACGTCCGACAGGTCGTAGTCGAGATCGAGATAGTGATCGTTGAACGTCTGGTTCTGCTCCGGGTCGAGCACCTCGAGCAGCGCGCTCGCCGGGTCGCCCCGAAAATCCATCGACATCTTGTCGATCTCGTCGAGCAGGAACACCGGGTTCTGCGAGCCAACCTTCTTCAGCGACTGGATGAGCTTGCCCGGCATCGCGCCGATGTACGTGCGCCGATGCCCGCGGATCTCGGCCTCGTCGCGCACGCCGCCGAGCGACTGGCGGATGAACTTGCGGCCCGTCGCGTGCGCGATCGAGCGCGCGAGTGACGTCTTGCCCACCCCGGGCGGGCCGACGAGACACAGGATCGGCCCTCGCTGCCGCGGCACCAGCGCCTGCACGGCGAGGTACTCGAGGATGCGCTCCTTCACCTTCTTCAGCCCGTAGTGCTCGGCCTCGAGGATCGTCTCCGCCTCGTTGATGTCGTGGCGGTCCTCGGTTTTGTCCTCCCACGGCAGCGCGATCACCCAGTCGAGATAGGTCCGCACCACCGTCGCCTCGGCCGACATCGGCGACATCTGCTTGAGCTTCTTGAGCTCCTTGAAGCAGCGCTCCTTGGCCTCCTTGCTCATCTTCTTCTGCTTGATCTTCTGCTCGAGCTCCTGCAGCTCGTTCTTGAACTCGTCGCGCTCGCCACCCAGCTCCTTCTGGATCGCCTGCATCTGCTCGTTGAGATAGAACTCCTTCTGCTGCTTCTCCATCTGCTTCTTGACGCGGGAGCGCAGCTTCTTCTCGACCTGGCGGATCTCGATCTCGCCCTGCATGAGCTCGCCGAGGCGCTCCAGGCGCTTCGACGGCGTGGGCGTCTCGAGCAGCTCCTGCTTGTCCTTCAGCTTCAGCGCGACGTGCGCGACGATCGTGTCGGCGAGCCGCCCCGGATCCTCGATCGTCCGCACGCTGACGAGCATCTCGGGAGGGATCCGCGTGTTGAGCTTCACGTAGTCGTCGAACACGTCCTGCACGCTGCGCATCAGCGCCTTGATCTCGGGCGACTGATCATCGCCTTCGTCGACGTCGTCCACGTCGCACACGAAGAACGGCTCGATCTGGTGGAACCCGCGGATCCGGCCGCGGGTCCGACCCTCGACGAGCACCTTCACCGGCCCCTTGGGGAACCGCAGCAGCTGGATGATGTGGCCGATCGTCCCGATCGAGAAGATGTCCTCGGCGAGCGGATCATCCGTCTTCGCCCGCCGCTGCGCCGCGAGCAGGATCTGCTTGTCGCCCGCCATCGCCTCCTCGAGCGCGGACAGCGATTTGTCGCGCCCCACGAACAGGGGCACCACCATGTGAGGGAACACGATGATGTCGCGGAGCGGCAGCAGAGGCAGCCGGTAGGCCGCGCCCCGGTCATCGGGTTTCATGGCCGGACTCTAGTC
Source organism: Deltaproteobacteria bacterium (assembly GCA_043716635.1). Taxonomy (GTDB): domain Bacteria; phylum Myxococcota_A; class Polyangia; order Haliangiales; family Haliangiaceae; genus JABFXX01. The sequence goes on from JAYSYE010000308.1 coordinate 1,506, forward strand.
GTCGCATGTAGTTGCGCAAAGAAAACGGACGTTACCGTGGCAATCAGACCACAGCGAGTGTGGTATTTTTACCATTTCCGGTGCCTACATTCGCGCACGGACGCCTCCAGCGATCTACACGGGATCATGTGAGGCAACGAGCGGCTTTGTAATGTGCATTGCATCCGGCGGGCGTGGCATCGGCGCTGCTCTTCTTGCGCGCGAACTGTCATGCACCCGTCCAACTATCCGCTTCTGGTCGGCGCGTTCCTGGTCATCGACCAGCCGCGGCAGCGTCTCAGCCACTGGACCCGGGCCCTCGCGCTGCTCGACGACGGGCGCGCACCTCCGCTGGCGGGCGTGACCGCGTACTACGATCCGACCGTCGACCAGGCGCTGCTCGGCGTGCGGTACGACGAGCTGGCGCTGGGGCCCGACAAGCTCGCGTTCGTGGTCGAGCTGGCGCTGCTCGCGGAGATCGGGATGATCCAGCCCGCGGAGCTCACCGAAGGCGACCGCAAGCGCTTCCTCGGCGAGCGCCTCGCGCGCTGCTCCGTCCATGTCACGGACCAGCGCAATGTCATCTCCGCGCTGACCGAGCTCGTGCGCTTCCTGCGCGAGCGCAAGCTCGCCGCTGCCGGCGCGACGGTCGCGCAGAGCCGCACCCCGAGCACCGCCCCGCGCGCGCGGACGACGTCGAATCACCCGGTCGCTCGCGACGCCGTACGCACGCCGGCCGCACGCGGCTCGCTCGTGCCGCGGGGGACGATCCGCGAGGTGCTGCTCGTGACGCCGAAGTCGACGCGCGACGACCTCCCGCCACAGGCGAAGCCCGGGGCCGAGGCCTCGCGCGTCGTCGACGTACCCGTCCGGCGCATCGCCCGCCCGAGCACGCCGAACATCGTGCGGCGGCGCGAGACCGCGAACCAGATCAGCGCGACCAGGGTCGCCACGAGCAAGGTGATCGCGAACCAGGTGGTGACCACCACCCTCGAGGCTTCGGAGGTCCGGCGCCTCGCGGCGGCGAGCTTCACGCCGGCGGGCCTCACGCCGGAGAGCTTTGGCGCGGGGCCCGGCCACGGCGGCATGGCCGACCCGTACCTCACGACGGCGGACGCGGGCTCGGCGGGAGTCATCCACGCGCGCTTCCTGCGCAGCGGCCGCTGGGTCCCCGTCCGGATCGGCGCGCTGTCGCTGAAGGGTGCGGCGCTGCTCTCGGGCGCGCTGCCCCGCCTGCTCGATCGCATCGAGCTCGCGCTGTCGTTCGGCCAGCACCGCGCGCTCGTCCGGGGACCGGTGTCGAAGGTGTCCTCGATCGAGGAGACGCTGCTGTCGGGCACCGCCACGTTCAGTGTGACGTTCGAGCTCGACGAGGGCTCGCGCCGCGAGCTCGTGGCACTGCTGACGGCCGCGCGCGTTTCCCACGTCACGATCAAGCCGCCGCCGGCCCGCAAGGCGCGTCGCTTCCCGGTCGAGTGGCCGGTCTGTCTCGGCACCGCGCGCGGTGCGGTGCGCGCGGAGGCGCTCGATGTCTCCGCGGCCGGCCTGTTCGTGCGTCCCGTGCAGGCGCTCGTGATCGACACGACCGTGAACTTCTCCGCCGTCATCGATGATGGCAACGCGCCGATCTCCGGTCGCGCTCGCGTCGTGCGTCAGGTGAATGCCACCGAGGCGGCCGCATGTGGCCTCGCCGCCGGCTACGGGTTGCGGCTCGTCGAGATGGGCCCGGTCGATGCGGAACGCTGGGCCGAGTTCCTCACCCGCGTGGCGCGGCGCTCGGACAAGCGCGTGCTCGTCGGTGCATCGCCCGCGCGGCTCGCGCAGCTGCAGGCGTCGCTGTCCGCGGCTGGTTACACCGTGATCGGCGGCACGGATCCCGACGCACTCGCGGCGCTCGCGAACGGCGAGCCCCGGTCGATCGACGCCGCCCTCATCGACTCCACCTGGATCGAGGCGGGGCTGTCGTCGACCTGGCTGGAGACGCTGTTCTCCGCGCACAGCGTGCCCTGCGCCACGATGCAGGGAGATGTCCGACGCGCCCGGCTCGTGATCGACCAGCTCCTCGAGCTGTCGTAGGCGCCCCTAGTCACCGGCCGTTCACATCGTGGCTGCCTCGCACAGGTTCGCCGCGCGCCGGCTACCGCAAGTAGCCGGAACAACACGGGCGCGGAGATTCGCGCGCTGGCCTCGGACTTGCGATGATTCCGGTCGAGCCTATGAAGAACCTAATCACGCTGCTGGCCCTCGGTCTCGCGCTTCCCTTCGCCGCGGGGACGGCCCACGCCGATGGTCGCGGCGGCGGGTACTACGGCCAGCCCGCGTATCAGTCGACGCTCCCTGGCGGATTTCACAACCGCGGGGGCCGGGTGATCTTCGGCGGCAGCCTCGGCCTCGGTGGGATGTCCGATAACGGTGGCGACATCCAGTGCTCCGACTGCACGTACGGGACGCTTGCCGGCGAGGGGTCCGTACACATCGGCGGGTTCGTGGGTCCGCGCTTCGCGCTGCTCGCCGAGCTGCAGGCGAACGTGCAAACGCTGTCGTCGAACAACGCGACCGGCGACACCACCTCGCTGGTGCAGGGTGCGCTGATGATCGCCGGGCAGTACTGGTTGACCCCGCAGCTGTGGATCAAGGGCGGCATCGGGTTCGCCGAGCTGCACACGGATCGCTCGTACTATGGCGATGGCATCATCGACCAGTCGAGCGTCCCGCAGCATGGCGTCGCGGCGATGGGCGCCGTCGGCTACGAGCTGTTCTCGGCGCCTCGGTTCTCCGTCGACATCCAGGGTCGCCTGCTGAACGGCTCGTACAAGCAGCTCAACAACAACGTGACCGCGGGCAGCATCGGCCTCGGCATCAACTGGTTCTGAGCGCGTTCTGGGCGGGGCCAAGCCGAGCCGCAGGCCGGCTGCGGTGCCTCCTCGGTGCGTTCGCGGATGCTAGGCTGATTGCTGTGTGGCGCACAGGACTCCTCATTGCCCTGGCGGCTGCCGCCTGCGGCCGTGTCGGCTTCGACCCGGTCGCGCTCGTCGGACCCGGTGACGGGATGGGACCGGTCGATGCCCCGGGCGACGCGAGCCCGGACGCGGCACCCGCGCCCGCGTGCGATCAGTCCGCCGACTTCGGGACGCCCGTCGAGCTGACGGAACTGTCGGCCAGCACCATCGACGTCACGCTCCGACTCGAGGCGAACGAGCTCTCGGGCGTGTTCTGGAGCGTGCGCACCGGCAATGCCGAGGTGTTTCGCGCGACCCGCCCGGACCTCGCGAGTGCGTTCACCGTCGCGCAGCTGACCGACCTCGGTTCGACGTCGACGGACCTCGACCCGGCCGTGAGCCGCGACGGCAGCTTCGTCGTGCTGGGCTCCAGCCGGCCCGGCGGAGCCGGGAGCTCGGACCTCTACGAGGCGCAAGCGAGCGGCTCCGGCTTCCTGCCGCCGGTCTTACTGAGCTCGATCTCGACGGGCTTCGCGGAAAACCAGCCCAACTTCACGCGCGGCGACACGATCATGTACTTCGCGTCGGATCGTGGCGGCACCGCGAACATCTATCGCAGCACGCGCACGGGACCCGCGGCGTACTCGGCGCCGGAGCTCGTCACCGAGCTCGTGAACGCGGGCCAGGCGCACACCGATCCGACGCCCTCCGCGGATGACCTGACGCTGTACTTCGCGTCGACCACGGGTGCCCCCGCCGCCAACGACATCTACGTGGCGACCCGCGCGACGACCGCAGAACCGTTCGGTCTCCCGAAGCTCGTGATGTCCGTGAGCTCGACCGTGCAGGAGGGCCCGAGCTGGCTCTCGCCCGATGGCTGCCGGCTTTACCTCTCGAGCACTCGGAGCGGCGTTGCCTCTATCTTCGTCGCATCGCGGTAGTTCGACCGCGAGCCCGGCTACGCGTCGGCGACGGCCTTCGGATCCTTGGAATCCTTCGCGTCCTTGGCGTCCTTGTCCTTGCTGTACGTGATGAGCGGGGTCGCGTGGTTCTCGATCACATCCTCGTTGATGATGACCTCGGACATCGACTGGCCGGGCGCGTTGTACATGATCTCGAGCAGCGCGCTCTCGAGGATGGCGCGCAGGCCACGCGCCCCGCTCTTCTGGTCGGCGGCCATGGTCGCGACCTTCGAGAGCGCACTCTTGCCGAACTTCAGCTTCACGCCGTCCATCTCGAACAGCTTCTGATACTGCTTCACGAGCGCGTTCTTCGGCTGCGTGAGGATCTGCACCAGCGCATCCTCGGAGAGCTCGTGGAGCGGCGCGATCACCGGCAAGCGACCGATGAACTCCGGGATCATGCCGTACTTCAGGAGATCCTCGGGCTCGACCTCCTGGATGAGCTCCCACTGCGAGCGCTCGACCTTCTTGTTCATGCCCGCGCCGAAGCCGATCATCTTCTGACCGACGCGGTTCTCGATGATCTCCTCGAGACCGGTGAACGCGCCGCCGCAGATGAACAGGATGTTCGTCGTGTCGACCTGCAAGAACTCCTGCTGCGGGTGCTTGCGGCCGCCCTTCGGCGGGACCGATGCCGTGGTCCCCTCGATGATCTTGAGCAGCGCCTGCTGCACGCCTTCGCCGGACACGTCGCGCGTGATCGACGGGTTGTCGGACTTGCGGGCGATCTTGTCGATCTCGTCGATGTAGACGATGCCGCGCTGCGCCCGCTCGATGTCGTGATCGGCATTCTGCAGCAGCGAGACGATGATGTTCTCGACATCCTCGCCGACGTAGCCCGCCTCGGTGAGGTTCGTGGCATCGGCGATCGCGAACGGGACGTTGAGGATGCGCGCGAGCGTCTGGGCGAGCAGCGTCTTGCCGGAGCCTGTGGGTCCGAGCAGGAGGATGTTCGACTTTTGCAGCTCGATCTCGTCGTCCGGGTTCGCCGGAGGTCCACCCGTGATCGAGGGCGCCGACGACTTGTGGTCGATGCGCTTGTAGTGATTGTGGACGGCGACCGCGAGGATCTTCTTCGCGCGGTCCTGCCCGATCACGTACTCGTCGAGGACCTTCTTGATCTGCGCCGGCTTCGGGATGGAGGAGCCGCCGTAGGTGCTCTCCTCCTTCTCGATCTCCTCGGCGATGATGTCGTTACACAGCCCGATGCACTCGTCGCAGATGTAGACGGTCGGCCCGGCAATGAGCTTCTTGACCTCCTTCTGCGCCTTCCCGCAGAAGGAGCAAGTCAGCGAGGCGCCGTCTCGTTTCTCGATGGCCATCGGGGGAGAGCGTAGCGCGTTACTTCTTGTCGGACTTATCGTCCGGCTTCTTCTTCGCCGTGATCAGGACCTCGTCGATGAGGCCGTACTCCTTGGCGATGGAAGCGGACATGAAGTTGTCGCGATCGGTGTCGTTCTTGATCTTCTCCATCGGCTGGCCCGTGTGCTTCGAGTAGAGCTCGTTCAGCGTGTCGCGGGTCTTCAAGATCTCCTTGGTGTGGATCTCGATGTCCGTGGCCTGACCCTGGAAGCCGGCGAGCGGCTGGTGAATCATGACGCGCGAGTGCGGGAGGGCGTAGCGCTTGCCCTTGGTGCCCGCGGCGAGCAGGAACGAGCCCATGGAGGCCGCCTGGCCCATGCAGATGGTGGCCACGTCGCAGTGCAGGTACTGCATCGTGTCGTAGATCGCGAGACCGGCCGAGACGTGGCCACCGGGCGAGTTGATGTAGAGCATGATGTCCTTCTCGGGCTCCTCGGAGTCGAGAAAGAGCAGCTGCGCGATGACCACGTTCGCGATGTCGTCGTTGATCGCCGTCCCGAGGAAGATGATCCGGTCCTTGAGGAGCCGCGAGAAGATGTCCCACCCGCGCTCGCCGCGGTGGGTCTGCTCGATGACCGTCGGCACCATGTAATTCATCGCGGGCGTCTTCATGTCTCACGACTGTAGGCGGGCGCGAGGGCTCGTGCAACGCGACGGCCCGGCAGGCCGCGCCCTCAGATCGGGCAGGCCCCGCGGGCAGGCTCGCTGAGCGCCGCCTGCCCGTTCGGCGGCGGCACCGGCGACCGCGGCGGTTCGTACCGGTTCCGCGCACGGCGCGCTTGACAGCGGAGGCCGAACCCACTTACAAAGCGTGCCTCGGAAGTCGGGCGAATAGCTCAGCGGAAGAGCGTCGCCCTTACAAGGCGAGGGTCGCAGGTTCGAACCCTGCTTCGCCTACTGAAAATCTGGAGCGGTAGTTAAGTTGGTTATAACGCCGGCCTGTCACGCCGGAGGCCGCGGGTTCAAGTCCCGTCCGCTCCGCCAACTACGATAGTAAATAGGGCACCTTGCCTCAGGGCAGAGGTGCTCAGCTGCGACCGTTGTCGTGCCTCTGCAGGATCCGCGTCGTAAGCGGAGTCAGCAAGGGCGCGGTGGTCACGGCCGCGCCTCGGTCAGCGCATGACGCGCGAAGCCTTCGTGCGCGAGCTCCGCACGCGCAGCGGCACGATCACCGACCTGCCTGCGGTCCCGACGGTGCCCTTCGTCGATCGCGTGGTGATTCCCGGCGGCAAGATCGCCCGCGCGAGCGACTACGTGGCGCTCCTCCACGATCTCGCTGCCCTCACGCCCGCCGAGGCGCTCGCCCCGTTTCCACCTCGACGACGGCGCCTACCTCGAGGTCGCGCGAGCGTGGACCTCCGCGATCGACGCGGACCCGAGCGTCGGCGTGATCATCGCGGCCGGCCCTGGCGAAGGGGTACGCCGGCCGGACAGTGCCAGGGCGGTACCACGCCTGGCGAGGGCGAAGAAGAGGAATAAGAATACTTATTCGTACAAAGCGACTCGCGTGGGTGTTGCCCGTGACGAGTGGAGCTTCCTGGCGAGCCCACTGGTCGGGTGCAGGCCTCGCGCTGCGACCCGTGCAGCGGTTCTGGGAGGGAACGCGCCGTGCAAGCTGGCCGCGAATGTCTCGAACCTGGCTATGCGTGCTCGCCCTTGCCGGCTGTGTCGATGGTGATGCGCTCCCGAACGAGATGCATGGTGGTGAAGGCAAGGCGGACGGCTCCAGCTGCGCACCCTCGATCGGTCACTCGATCTGGGTCCGTGACCTGCGCGTGGTCGACGATCCCGTACTGTCCGGTCCGGGGGGCGCATTCTCGTTGCGCGAAACGGTCGCCGGAGTCGCGCGGGGCGGCGTCTCCCCCGAGCTGACGCTCAGCGCGACGCTGCCGAAGTTGCTCGACCTGTGTCCGTATACGGTGCCCTCGACCAGCACGTTCGAGCCATCCTACGGGGTTCATTGCGACCCCAACCCGCCGTACGCTGCGGGCGCGCTCCGCGATCTCGACGAGCTGCCAGCGAAGCTCGTCGGGATCGTGAACCGCGTCGATTTCACGACCGCCGAGGAGCCGTCCGGCGAGCTGCGTCTGCTCTACCAGATCTTCCCGATCGGCTCGTCGCCTGCGCCAGCGCGAGACCCCGCGCCATCGTCGGGCAATCCGACCGTTCGCGATAGCAATGCGCCGAGCGCCTGGCTACTCAACTTCGAATTCGACCTCGCTGCCGTTCGCGACGAACACGGCCGGGCCATTCCCCGTCGCGTGTGGGCCGCGCGCTGGGCGGCACTCGCCGACCTCGAGCTCGGCTCGACCGCATACAACGATGCGCTCGCCCAGATCGTACGTCTCGTCACCCGTCGCGGTGCCGCGCCCGGACGTCCGAATGGCTCCGCGCTGCGCCGCCTGCGCATCAGCCTCCCGAACTGGAACTACGGGCGATTCGCCGACTCGATGTGGAGGATCAGCTCGCGGCAGCTCGACTCCGATGGCACGCTCGTCGCCCACAGCCCGCTCGACAACACGCCGGTGAACTCCTGGAACAACCTGTTCACGACGCCGTACGGCACACCTGGCTCGCTCGTGAGTTACCTCGTCAGCAACGAGCGCCAGGTACTCGCCGGGACGAACGAGCTACCCACGACCGGTCCGCTCGCCCCCGGCCTCGAGGTCGAGGCCCAGGAAGGCGGCGGCGCCTATCTGGGATCGATGCCATTCGAGCGTACCCAGCTCCCGAACGACTGGACCAGGCCGCGCTTCGACGCCGTGGTCTCCGCGTTCTCGAAGCGCACGTGCGACGGCTGTCACGGCGCACCCGGTACGAAGGGCGTGCAGGCGTGGCGGCGTCGCGATAGCGAGCCGGCAGAGCTATCTGCCTTTCTGACCGCGGAGTTGCCCCGTCGCGCGGAGGCGGTCGGCAAGCTCGTCTGCGGCGAGTGAACCGGTGCCTGCTCGATCCAGAATGCCCCTCACACGCTCGTCGGGCCGCCGTCCACGACCATCACGGAACCGGTCTGGAACGAGGCGGATGTTCACCTCGACGGACCTGTCGATCGCCGCTTCGGGCGTGTCGACGAGCGGCCCGAACTGCGGGTTCGTCGCCGCGTTGTTCACGAGCCCGTCGAGGATAGGCCGTTCTGCAGCTCTTGGAGCCGCGATGGGGCTGGCTTGGCACGAACCCGAACCGGGCGGACCGAAGCCGTGCAAAGCGTGTAAGCGTGGGCGACTGTTGGGCGGCTCGGATTCGGCGGGATCAGGGTCGCGAGCCGACGGCACCAGGTGGGTCCGTCGGTGCCCCATGACGTCCGGCCAGATCGAACGGATCGTCGGACGTGGTACTCGACGCGGCCATCGGGCCGGACGGTCAGGCGGTCGGCGAGATCAAGGGCCTGCGCGAATATCGAAGCGCAAGAGTCCCGAGTGGCTCGCCACCCGGGATACTTCGGTTCTGGCGGCGAGTACGAGCTCTTCCGCGAAACGTCTGGCGCGCTAGCCTCGGCCCATGCCGTCACCCGAGCTGTTCGTCACCGACAGTCCGCTAGATGCCGTCAACGAGGACTTCCACACGGCGTACGCGGCGAACCGGGACGCCGCCGAGAGTGACGGCCCGGTGGTCGTCGTCCTCGGCGACGAGATCGTCCTCGTGCTCGGCGACCGGCGCCAGGAGGCGCGCGTCTCGCCGCGGAGTTTTCACATGATCAAGTCGGCCGCGCACGGCCCGGTCGCACTGTACGCGGCGCTGGTTCGCGAACCCGCCGGCACGCTCTCGTCGAGCGCCGCTGCGACCGTGCGGAGGATCCGGACGCGCTGCGAGCTCGCGCGAGCGTCGACCGACGAGGACATCCGCCTGCCGATCGTGGTCGAGTTGCTGGATACAACGATCGAGCACGCCGCGAGCGCCGAGACGCGACACGACACGACACGACCCGGCCGCGCTCGCCGCGTTCGCGAGCGAGGTGGGTCCGCGCTTGCTCGCCGCGACGGAGGAAGCGACCCGACTCCAGCTCGATGCGTTCGACGAGCAGGTGACCGCATTGCTCGCCGATCTGACGGAAGACCAGCGCGCACGCTTCGAGGTCGTGGTCACCGGCGAGCATCAAGCTCGTGCTCGTAGCCTTGGCATGCAGTACTTCGCGAAGCTCTGTGGCGAGCAGCCTGGCGAGGAGCGCCGCGTCGCCTATGCAGAGGGGGCGACCACGACCGACGAAGCGCTGACGCTCGTCGGCACGCGCCGCCTCGACCGCTCGATCGCACGTGCGTTCTTCGGCGACGCACGCCGGCTGCAGCAAGATGTGCTCGGCGACGCCGTCGCCGCCCAGCTGGCCGCGCGCGGCTGACCAGGCTGCGTGCCGCGGCTGGTTGTAAAACCGCTACTCGTCGTCGAAGTAGTCGCCCTCGACCGCCGCCGCGAGGCGTTGCTCGCCCTTGTCGCGCCATACTTCCGTTACACCGCCGCCGCGTGGCGTCTCTCGCCGGCGCCCTCGCTCGTGCGTCTCGAGCCGTGGACGTCGCCGCGGCCCGTGACGTGGCTCTGATACGCTGGTGAGATGAGATCCGTGGTCCTCGCGATGACGGTCTTGATCGCGTGCCGCGACGCCGGGGCGCCGAACGAGACCGGCGGATTGACCCAGGCCGACGCGGTCAGCTTCTATGAGACGATCGACCCGGAGCTGCGCGCGTTCGAGAATGAGCTCGTCAGCGTGCTCGGCGACCACCCCTATCGCTGCGGCACGACCAACGACCCGAACCAGCTCAGCACGTTGATCGCGGCCGTCGGGAGGTGGGTACCGACCCATCAACCGCGATCCATGACGTGGCTCGAGATCGAGCTCGACTGCGGCGGCCAGAATCAACCGCTCTACGTCACGACGTGGGTTGGAGGCCGAGCGCCAGGATCGATCGACCAGGGTCCCGACGTGAAGCTCGCCTGGGGCATCTTCGCGGCGAGCACTTCGACGCTGATCGGGATCAACGTGACGTCCCGCCGGATCAAGGCCCCGGAGCACGTCGTCGTCAGCGCCTACTACGCGGTTGCACCACACCGATGACCGCAGCATGTCCTCCACGTTTGCTAAGGTCCTCGATGCGATGAGCCGCAAGCTGCCGTGGGGGACGGCCTACTTCACCGAGCTAGGCGAGCGGATCGAGAAGCGCTGGATCGCCGCGGGTTACGACGATGTCGCCCTGCCCCCGATCGCCGAGGAAGAGCTGCGCCGCACGCCGCCCCACGAGCACGTCTCCCCGTGGGAGCTCACGTAGCTCGGGCGCAACCCGGCCACCATGCCCGAGCAGGGCTCGGCCGGGTTCGGCCAGCCGCCGCTCGCGGTGTGGGGCTCGGAGCGGATGTACATCGAGGTGCTGTACTGGCTGCAGGCGACGACCGCGATCCACCAGCACAGCTTTTCGGGCGCCTTCGCCGTGCTCGAGGGCAGCAGCCTCCACACGCAGTACAGGTTTCGCCCCGATACCAAGGTCGCCGCGGATCTTCACATCGGTCGTCTCGCCTGGACCTCGTCCGAGCTGCTGACCCGCGGTTCCGTCCACCAGATCAGATCCGGTCCCAACTTCATCCACGCGCTGTTCCATCTGGATCATCCGTCGGTGAGCGTCGTGGTGCGCAACTACGAGGACGCCGGCGCATCGCCCCAGCTCGGCTACTTCCCGCCCGGTGTCGGCGTCGAGCCATTCGTGGAACCCAAGCTCGAGCGCGCGCTCGAGATGTACCGGATGCTCGTCGAGATCGGCCGTGTGCGCGACGCCGAGCAGATCGTCACGGGCGTCGTGAAGCACGGCGATCTGATGGCCGTCTATGTCGCGCTCTCGGCCATCGGCACATCCGACGCCGAGCAAACGATCCGCACGAGGGTGCACGACCGTGCGAGAGCGAACCATGGCGTCGTCGTCGACAAGCTCGCCGAGGCGATCGCCCAGCACGTCGAGGCGCAGCGCGTGAACGCTCTCCGCAGCAAGGTGACAGACCCGGATCTGCGCTACTTCCTCGCGCTCCTGCTCGTCGTGCCGACGCCCGCGGCTCTGCGTCGACTGATCAGCGAGCGGGCTCCGCGCAAGGACTTCGTCGCGACCGTGATGCGCTGGGTCACTGCGCTCGCGCCGATCGATGCGTTCGGGTTCCCCGTCGGTGCTGCTCAGCTCCACGTGATCGAGCTGATGCTCCGGGGCAAGACGCGATCCGCGATCAAGCGCGAGGTGTCCGCGCCGAACGTCGAGGAACTGCACGCCCGGGCGGCGTCCTCGCCGTATCTCGATCGGCTTGTCGCGGCCGCTACGTGATCACCGTCGCGCGAGCGCTGCGACCACTGCTGCGGTCTCGTTGGCGGTGCGCGCCGTGACCTGAGGATCGCGACCGAAGTAGCCAAACGTCCGCAGGTTGTCGGAGATCTTCTCGCTGCCGCCGAGGAACCGCGGCGCACCATCGAGGGTGATCAGCGTCGCGTCGGCGGCCTCGAGACCGCCGCGCACGTGGCCGGCGAGGTGGCACGAGCCGCAGTCGGTGGTGTCGGGGACGACGAGCGCCGGGTTCTGCTGGGTCCTGGCCCAGGTCATGACCTTGCGGCGATCGAGCGCCGACATCGCCGGGAAGTTGAACGAGCTCGCGCCCGGGCGACCCGCCGCATCGGCGAACGTCGGCGTCATGTCGTAGGTGAACATCGCCCCGAAGGACGCGTTGCTGATGGTCTGCAGCGTCCTGGTGCTGCCGACGATCTTGATCGGACCGGGCGCCGGGAACCCGGTCGCGGCGCGGGCCTGGACATGGAAGCCGCCGAGGGTCCAGGTCCCTTCGCGCGAGTCGGTACGGGTCATGAAGGTCATGCGAGCAAGGTTGCTCGGGCCGACGTGCCCGAGGATGAGGGTGCGCAGCGCTTTGCCGTAGGCGCCCTCGATGCCCTGCCGCGCGAGCGCTGGGCTCACACCGAGCGGCGCGTCGGCGCGGTTCTCGGGAGCCTTGGCGACGAGGTCGCGGAGGCTGCTGACCAGCGCGGCGAAGTCGGCGTCGTCGAGATTGTAGAGCGCGTGGACCGCGCCGTCGTTGGTCCCCGGGCTGCCGAGGGTCTGGCCGAGGGTCTGGAAGATCAACCGGACCTGCGGCTGACACGCGCCCCCGAGCGAGGTCTTGAAGCATGGGTCGATGCGCAGGCCGACGACGCGCAGCGCGGCGTACTCCTGATCGTCGGGGATCTCGCGCGCGAGGGACGCGCCGATCTTGGCGAACAGGTCGGCCGGGAGCAGCGCCCCGCCCCGCGCCGCGGCGGACGCCGGCCACAGCACGTCGTTGCCCGCGGCGGGCAGCGGGAACAGCACCGAGACATCGTGGCGCCCGAGCATCCCGAGATCGACCTGGTCCGCGCCCTGAGCATGGTCGAGCAGGCTGCGAAAGGCTTTCGGGCCGACGTAGGGGACCGCGTCGAGCTCGGCGAGCGAGTCGTAGGCTTGATCGTCGGCAGTGCCGAGCGTGCCGTCCGCGCCTGCACGGTAGTCGACGATGTTCCTGGCGACCCGTGCGGTCAGCGCGTAGTCGTGGGACAGCGCCGACGCGTCGCTCCCGTTGGCGAGGCGCAGCACCGCGAACACCTCGGCCTCGGTGAGGGTCTGGCCGTCGGCCTTGCCATCGGCGAGGATCGCTTCATCCGCGCCGTCCTCGATCGTCCCGCTCCCGTCCACACAGGACGCGGTGGCGGCGACGAGCAGGCTGGTAGCGAGCAGCGACGACAGCGATCGCGGGAGCATGGGGCGGCGAGAAGCACCCACCGTGCCACTGCAACCTTCTGATCTCACTGGGCGACACGACTCGCCGGCGACTCGATGCGCCGCCCGAGTGGTCTCACGGCCGTGCGAGGAGGTGCTCGGAGAGCGTCACCGCAGGGCCCGCGAGCGCCGCGATCTCGCGCGTGGCCCGCGGATCGCAGTGCAGCGTCTCCTCCAGCACGCCAGCGGTGAGCGCGCGGATCACGGGCGCCGTCGTGGCGAACGGGGCATCGGCCGGCCGGCACCCATCGGCCCCGAGCGTCTCGAGGATGGGCGGAACCGAGACGCCGTACGACCGAGCGATCGCCATCGCACCGCCGCGGTCCGCACCGAGCGTGCACAGATCGCTGAATGCGAGATGCCCCGCGCCGTGCAGCACGGCCAGTCGAGCCGGCGCCGGCGCTGCGGAGAACTGTGCCGCGAGATCTGGCGAGTAGGCGATGGAGTCGTGATCGCCCGCGAGCACGAGCCACGAGGCCTTGCCATCGGGCTGCGTGAACCCCGCCATCGAGATCCGGACCTCCACCTCCGGCCGATCGACGACGGTGTTCGCGAGCATGCTGCCCAACGAATGACCCACGAGCGCGCGCCCTGGCCCGAGTGACGAGCGCACGAACCCGAGGGGATCCGGGGCGTCGGCACGCGCGAGGACGTCGAGCACACGAATGACGGCCCCGAACGGCGCAGACTGCGCTTCGCCGCCGAGCGCCGCCTTGAGCCCGATCCCTGGAAGGTCGGGCGCGACCACGACGAAGCCGCGGCTCGCCCAGTGCGTCATCAAAAACGTGCTCTGCGCCCGGAACGATGCAGCGCCGTGCAGGAACACCACGACGGGATACGGACCATGGCGGTCGTCGACGGGGA
>JAYSYE010000309.1:0-1586 GCA_043716635.1 Deltaproteobacteria bacterium
TCCGTAGCGATCGAAAGCTCAGCTCGACGTGCGGCTTGTCGTTTGGGTGACGGGGGCGGCAGGCGCGCGGTCGAAACAGGTAGTACGTCGCGAACGCGATGAAGCGCGGGTTGTAGATCGGCTGGGTCCCCTCCCAACGCAGCACCACGGTCTTCTGCCCGTCGTACTTGCACTCCTCGGCGATCCCGTCGAGGTGATCGAAGCCCTCGACGTGACCGTCGAGCAACGAGTGAAAGTCGGCGCGGTCGTACAGCCGGTAATACCGGCGGTGGCTGTACGCGAGCGTGTAGCCGAAGACCTGGAGATTTCGCCTCGTGCCGTTCTTGAAGTCGATCAAGACAGTGGCCCAGTCGCACTCGGCGACTTTGCCGGGCTCGGGCTCCTCGACCGGCGTTGAGATCTCGATCACCGGTCGCGGCCGGAGCGCGCGGACGTACGCCTTGACGATCGTATAGCCACCGTTGAAGACCAGGTCTTGCCGAGCCCCGAGCTCTTCGTAGACGCGCTGCGCGGTGATGTCCGGAAACCGCGCGAGCAGATCGCCGACGAAGCTCGCGTGGTCGTCGAGCACCGACGGTCGCTTCACCGGCGCCGCTGGCAGCGCGGTCGGTGGCGTGTCGCCGGTGCGCACGGCCTCGTGCGCGCGCCGGATCTTGCGGACCCGGTTGCGACCGATGCGCAGCGCGCGCCCGATCGCGCGGTCGCTCATCCCCTGCCGGTGCAGCATCACGATCTCGTGCGCCAGCTCTTCACGGCTACGCGACACGCGATGCCTCCGGAGGTTTCGCCGCGCCGATCTGGAGTAGCGTCCGGCACAACGCCTCGAGGATGCCGCGGACCTCGACGAGGCGCCGCGCCACGACCTGCTCGAGCTCGGGCCCCAGGCTCGCGAGCGGTCGCTCGAGCAGGCGGGCGTGGAGACGCGTGGCGCGAAATGCCAGCCCCGTCGCATCCGCGATCATCGCCTCGGCCGGCGTCGGAGGTGCGCGCCGCGGTCCGGACTGCGCACGCCCCGCGCTCGCTTGCTCGGCCTCGGCGAGGATCGCGACGCGTGTCGCGTCGTCGGTCGCGGCAAGCATCTGCTCGACCAGCGCAGCCGCCTGCCGCGTTGTCAGGCCCCGGCGCGCGATCACCTGCGCAACTGACTGCTGGTTGCCGCGCGGCAACCGGCCGACCTCGCGCGCCGCGGTCGCCGACAGAAGGCCGAGCCGCACATCCGCTTCCACTGTGTCGGCGAGCCCCTCCGCCAGCACCAGCCGGCGACAAACCCAGCTCTTGTGCCGACCGAGCAGTTGCGCGATCTGTGGCTGGGTCATCCGATCCTCTCGATAGAGCGCCCGCACTAGCCATGCTTCCTCGAGATCCGTCAGCGCTTGACGGGCGTTGCTTTGCCACAGCAGCAGCTTGGCAAGCGCGCGCGTCACGTCGTGGACCTCGGCGCGCAGCGTCGGCCACTTCAGCATCCGTGCCGCGATCAGGCGCTTGAAACCGTCGACGATCTCGACGCTGCCGGCGTGCCGCCAGCACACCACCGCGACCAGCTGGCCGTGACGTGACAGCGAGCGCTCCATCTCGCGCAGCGCCTC
>JAYSYE010000310.1:0-15356 GCA_043716635.1 Deltaproteobacteria bacterium
CCGCCCGCTCGTGATGCCATCGCGTCACGACCGCCGCGGGGACTGCGGTCCGGGCACGCTCCGTCGCCCGCATGCCCGGCCGGGCGCCATCCGCTCCAACGCTTCTTCGCGGCGCGGTCGTGCGAGCACTCCGCCGCGCGGATCCGTCCGAGCGGTCGGCCGTGCGAGCGCCTCCGGTGTACGGCACCGCGTGTCACGCTCGGTCGTCGAACGAACGGGCTGACACGCCGAGTGCAACGCCGAGTGCAGCTGAGATGTGACGAATCACGCGAGCGCAGCGCTACAGCGACTTCTTCAAGTTCTCGATCACCTCGGCGTAGCTCGTGCTCTCGACGACCTCCGAGAGCTCGGCCGTGTAGCGCGACACGAGATCCTCGCGCCCCCGCGTGGCGGCATCCCGGCGCGCGTTGAACAGCGTCACGAACGCGCGCTCGCTGTTCACGAAGAACTGCACCATCACGAGCACGGCACGCGCGATCGAGATCGTCACCGAGCGCGACGCGTCGCTGAACGTGAACCGCTTGCCCTCGCTGTTCGAGACGTCGAGCGTCACGCGCCCCACCGAGTCGAGCCCGGCCTGGGCCTTCTTCGTCTCCATGTCCGCGACCACGTGGAACGCGACGAGCTGGATGGACTTGAGCGACTCGTACTCGCGCGCGTACCGATCGAGGAGGGCCGCGAAGATGGCATCGACGGCGCCGATGCCCTTGCCCTCGACCTCGACGGTCTGCTCGCCCTCCACGACCGTGACCTTGGCGGTGGTGGTGTAGTCGTACTCCTCGATCGCGAGCCGCGTGAGCTTCAGCTCGAGGACGTTGGAGCCGAGCACCCGACGGATCAGCGCTTCTGATGGCGGTGGGTTCACCCGGACAGGATAGCGCGCTTGCGCCATAGTGCCGCCGTGGTGGCCTCCGACCCCGCGCTCGTGCAGCTGAGGCGTCATGTCACGCGGCTGCGTGCTTGCACCGAGTGTCCCGACATGGTCAGGCCCGTCGTGACGGGAATCGCGGTGCTCTCGCCCGTGATGCTGATCGGGCAGGCGCCGGGCGTCAAGGAGGGGCCGCTGGGCCGGCCGTTCGCGTGGACCGCCGGCAAGACGCTGTTCCAGTGGTTCGCGACCATCGGGGTGGCGGAGGCCGACTTCCGCGAGCGCGTCTACATGGCCGCCGTCTGCCGGTGCTTCCCGGGCAAGGCGCCGAAGGGCGGCGGCGACCGGGTCCCTGCGCCCCCGGAGATCGCCCGCTGCAGCAAGTACCTCGAGACCGAGGCCCGGCTGCTGAAGCCGCGCCTCGTGATCCCCGTCGGCAAGCTCGCGATCAGCGAGCTCGGGCTGTTCGGGACCGACAAGGACGCCAAGCTCGTCGACGTCGTGGGACGCACGGTGCGCGCGACACTCGGCGGCGTCGAGGTCGACGCGATCGCGCTGCCTCACCCGTCGGGCGCCTCGACCTGGCACCGCATGGAGCCGGGCAAGCAGCTGCTCGCACGCGCCCTCACCCTGATCGAAGGTCACCCGGCCTGGCGCTCGATCCGCGGCGACGATCGCGCGATGCTCACCGCGTGAACGTCACCGATCATCTGAGCGACCTGGTTCGCTTCAAGTCGAACCAGGCCGGCGCCGACGGCATCGCCGGCACGGAGCGGCCGATCTGCGAGCACCTCGCTCCGCTGCTGCGCGCACGTGGCGCCGACGAGGTGATCATCGGCGAGGGCCGCTGCACGGACGGTCGCACCGGCGCGTACGTGTTCGCCCGCTGGGGTACGCCTCGCCGCGTGATCAACGCGCACATCGATACGGTGCCCGCCAACGCGGGGTGGTCGCGGGACCCGTGGGCGCCTCACATCGAGAACGGCCGGCTCTACGGCCTCGGCAGCGCCGACACGAAGTCCGCGATCGCGGCGACGCTGGTGGCGACGGAGCGCGTGCGACCGCAGCACCTCGGCGTGCTGTTCTCGGGGGACGAGGAGGCGGGCAGCGGGGTCATGCAGGCGTTCCTCGAGTCGCCGCAGCAGGCGGGTATCCGCGAGGTGATCGTGTGCGAGCCCACGGCCCGCGCGGCCGGCATCGCTCATCGCGGCGTGCTCGGCGGGCGCGCCACGCTGCTCGGACCCGGCGGCCACTCGTCGAAGTCCGACCACCTCAAGAAGCCGATCGCCACGCTGGCACGCCTGGCGGCTCGCATGGACGATGCCGCGATCGCCCGCGTGGACGTGGGCCCCGCCGGGATGACCGGCACGTGCCTGAACCTCGCCTCGCTCGCCGGCGGCGTGGCGTTCAACGTGATCCCCGCGCGCGCCGAGCTCGACTGGTCACTGCGGCCATACCCGGGATTCGACCGCGCCGGATGGGATGCACTCGTCGCGGAGCTCGCACGCTCGATCGATCCCGACATCACGCTCGCGACCACGGTCGAGCACGAGCCGTTCGCGTGCGCCGACCTCGCGCCGCTCGTCGCCGCTCACGTGACGCGCACCGGTGCGCTCGACTTCTGGACCGAGGCGGCGCTGTGGTCCGCGCACGGCGTGAAGTCGATCGTGATCGGCCCCGGGGACATCGCGCAGGCCCATGGCGCCGACGAGTTCGTGTCGCTCGAGGATCTCGACTGGGCGATCGAGCTCTACTCGAGCCTGCTGCGAAGCTGACCGCGCGGGGCCCCGGCGAGGCCCACGGTCAGCGCGACGGTGCGGACAGCTCCTTGCCGACGTAGTTGATGTTGTCCTGCCGGTACTTCTTCATCCCGCGCTCGGGAGAGAACGTGACCTCGTGGTCCTTCTCCTCGTAGTCCGGTAGCTGCGCGTTCGCCCACGCCGTCTTCAAGATCGCCGTGCGAAAACAGTCCTCGATCACCGGATCGCCGATCGTCGACTCTGCCTGACGCACGTTGGAGATCGTGACCTGGCCGCCGCGCACCGCGATATCGAACAGGTACCGCGCATCCTGGTTCATCTGCAGGTGCCGGGGCTGACTCTCGATGCACTTCACGGCGTTGCGCGAGACGTTCGGGACCACGAGCTCCGAGAACTGATAGAAGAACTCCTGGCTCTGGACCGCCACCTTCTCAGGCGCCGCGGCCGCGACCGCTGGAGTGGCATCCGACGGAACCGCGACGGCGTGCGCGGCGTGCGACCTCACCTCGGGCAACGGCGGCGGCAGCGGGATCGCGGCGACCGGCGTCACGACGGGCTCCGCCGACGACGAGCCCACCTGCTTCCACAGCACGACCATCGCGAGCACGAGCACGACGCCGCCGATCACGAGCACCCGCACGCCTGTCCCTGCGCCGCGGGGGCGCTTCGACGTCAGCGGCGTCGTCGGCGGCGTCGACATCGACATCGACATCGTGCTCAGGGCGTGTGCGGGGTCAGGTAGCTCACGAAGTCGCCGTGACCCGTGATCATCGTGCCGGTCAGGTTAGGTTTCAGATTGATGTAGCTCTTGTCGCCATCGAAGTAGAGCTCGACGCCGCCCTGGCAGTCGCCATTGCCGAGCTCGCTCATCGAGATCTTGTAGAGCTCGCTGGCCGTGCCGCCGTACGTGTAGCTCTCCATGAGCCCGGTGCCATCCGCGCGCGGGGTGCGGTTCACGGTGAAGTCGAAGCTCGTGCCGCCGCGCGGAACCGCTGCGTCCGCGCACCGGTCGCCGACGCCGTCGCCCGTGATGTCCTCGGCGACGTACGCCGGGTCGACCGCGGTCGTGAACGTCCACTTGCCCACCGGCCAGCAGCCCGTATCCCCCGCCGGGCGCGCGGGCGTGCCGGCGACGAACGTGCCGGTCAGCGTGTAGCCGCCGCTGCACACCTTCTTCGCCGGATTCGGATCGATCGGGTTGATCGGAAGATCGCCGTCACCGCTGGTGTCATCGCCCACGCCACAGGCGCCGAGTGACAACGAAGCGAACGACACGAGCGCGAGCACGACAGTCCCAGCGTTCCTCATCACTCCGAGGGTAACGCAACAGTAGTGCCACGTCGAACCTCTTGGAACTGCGCGACCATGTCGCGGGGGAACCGGGACCATGGCCCCCAGGTGGGGCTTGCACTCGCGACGTGCACACCGCACACAATGACCCCATGCACCGAACGATCTCCACTGCGACCTCCACGGCGACGCTCGCGCTGGTCGTGCTCGCGCTCGCCGCCAGTGCCGGTGCATGTAAGGACACGTCGGCACCGCAGCCCGCGCTGCGCAGCGCGCCCGTCGCCCCCTCGAATGGCTCCGGTCCGACGCCGACCGCGAGTACGGGCTCGGGCGCCGTGGCCGGCGACGCGGGCTCGGGCGCCGAGTACATCCCGGCCGAGAACAAACAGGGCGCGGGCCGCTGGAAGGACACCGGTGTCTACGTCGACGGCAAGCCCGTCGCGTTCCTGAACTTCGGCGAGCTCCCCGTCACGCTGAAGCCGGTGTGGGTCACCGACAAGGTCTCCGAGACCAAGCGCCCCGGCTCGGAGGACCTCGGCTGGCGCTGGGCGCACCAGCGCTTCTATCGCTTCGACCAGTACCTGACGGCGCTCGGCATCGACCTCCACAAGGTCAAGGAGGTCCACGTCTACGGCCCTCGCCTGTCCGAGTCGATCATCGCCTCGGGCAAGGACATGCTGTCGCCCCAGGCGGCGGGCTTCATGTTCCGCTTCGGCGGCAACATCTTCGGCAAGGCGATTCCGTTGACGCCATACGAGTTCGGCAACGGCAAGGGCCCCGACAAGCTCTCGGGCGTGATGGTCTACATCGACAAGCAGCCGCCGACGATGACCGCCGATGGGCTCGAGCTCGACGGCGTCCCGCAGAAGGGCGTCCCCTACTTCGGCGAGCCGCTACGCGGTGGGGTCCGCGTCTATCTCGACGATCGGTTCGCCATGCTCATCAAGCGTCAGGATCTCAAGCCCGCCATGGCGGTGACCGCGCCCGATGGCGAGCTCCAGTGGAAGCTCGCCGACGTCCTGAAGGCCGCGGGCGTGGACACCTCGCACGTGGTGGAGCTGTGGGCCGTTCGCGACGAGCTGCGCCAGGAGCGCTACTCCGCCGCGGATCTCGCCACGCTCACGTTCGAGGCGAGCTCGCAGGCCCACGGCGGGGTGATGCTCGGCGGCGGGCACCCCGTGCTGGTCGCGATTCCCGGGATGCCGGCGGCCCCCGCGGCGGCCGCGCCCGGCGGTCCCCCGGCCCTCGTATCCGCGTCCGTGATCGCGTTGCACACGAAGGCCGTCCGGCCCGATCAGCTCGCGGTCGTCCTCCCCGACGACCTGTAGGTGCGTGACGGTGTCCGGAGCGCACCGTCCTGCCATCCCCCCGGGATCGGCTGGGTTTTGTGGTTCCAGACCCCAGGTGGGGTGACCTGAGCCCCATGTTTCACCCCTGTCACAACACGTACTTTCAGGGAGTTACGTTGTGCAAGCATCGGCACAGTGGTTGCTCTAGAGTTCGTCACCACCAATGACCACCCAGAAACTCCTGATGTTCGCTGTGGCCGGCGCCCTCGTCCCGACCGCGGCACACGCCGCTCGCGGTGTCGCGAAGGTAACCGAGGTCATCCCGGCGCCCACGCAGGACCTCGCCCCCACCACGGGGACGGGCGAGACCGAGCTGCTCAAGATGACGGACTCCGAGCAGCCGGGCAACGAGATGGCCGCCGTCGTCATGTTCAAGGACGGCGTGCACGGCCTCTATTTCTCGATGAACACCGAGCTGAACGGTGTCCTCGCGAACGACCGCATCCAGCTCGCGATGGTGCCGTTCGCGCTGACGCTCGACGCCGCGGACGGCGGCGTGGCCGCGACGCCCGACATGGCGACGGCGAAGTACATCACCAACAACAACGGCAACCAGTACCGCAACGCGCACCACCCGGCCGCGTACCAGATCAACGACGGCAGCGCCGCGTGCGTCGAGTACAACTTCCAGCCGAACAACACCAACAACACCAAGCGGTACATGCAGTGCTACAGCGCCACCGGCGCGCAGCTGATGCCGCAGACGCAGATCTACGCGAAGACGAACGACGACTGCTCGATGGACAAGGATGGCGCCCCGACCGCGAAGATCGCGACCGTCGATGGCAAGATCAACCGGTTCGGCGCGTGGCGCGGCTGCAACGGTAACGGCGACGACGACGGCTGGTACCAGGGCTTCACGGTCTCCTGCAACGACGCCGCGAGCCCGACGTCGTGCACCTTCAAGCAGGACTTCGACGTGTCGGTGTGCCCCCGCGAGGAGCGGTCGCGCGGCACGGTGATCGTCGCCGACGCCGACCCGAACACCGCCTACGCAGCCTGGACCGAAGGCAACACGCAGCCCCAGCGCGATGGCACGTGGATCGCCGCGATCGACGTGACGCCCGGTGCGCACACGGGTAACAACCAGCAGGGCGCGATCCTCTGGAAGCAGCAGATCGAAGGCCGCATCGAGTCCGGCGGGCTGACCACCTACTCGATGCGCGCGATGATGACGAACATCATGGAAGTGGCGCAGACCCCCACGGCTGGCATCGCCACGGGCGGCCTCGTCCGCACGAACAAGGTCCTCTGGCGCAGCGGTGATCTCCGCGGCAACAACAACAATAACAACAAGGGTGGCACCTACTACCGCAACAAGATGGCGGTCATGCAGCTCACCCGCGCCGGCCTCTCGTACGTGATGCCGATGACGGACGTCGCGGACACCCTCGACGGCCTCGACGGCACGCACCTCGGGATGACGACCGGCCTCTTCGGCGAAGAGGGCAACCTGACCGCCGGCGTCGCGTTCCTCACGGGTAGCCACACGGGTGGCGGTACGGCCGCTGCGGCGCGCGTCGCCCTGTACGACGCGGCGACGAACACCATCAAGGACGGCACGTCGTACGGCATCGGTCCCTATGACCGCCACCTCTACCCGAACTACCTCGGCAACAACCCGTCAACTCAGGGCCGTAACTTCTCGGCCGGCCAGATGATCGCGAACCCCTTCTTCGACGCGACGCACCTCGACCAGTACCTGATGCTCTTCGCCACCACGGGCAAGTCGACGGCGAACATGTCGAACCCGAAGATCAAGCTCTCGGCCTTCCTCTCGGTCCTCCCCATCGCGTCGGCCAAGACGCCCGCGCCCGTCACCCCGGACCCGACGCCGAACCCGAACCCGAATCCGAACCCGACGCCGAACCCGGACCCGATGGGCACGGATGGCTCGAACTCGCTCGGCGGCTGCTCGACCAGCAACACCACGGGCGGCATGACCGGCTTCCTGGTCCTCGGCCTCGCGGGTCTCCTCCGCCGCCGCCGCCGCGCCTGAGCGCTGCGCACCGACCGCCCTACCTACTCCACGACTCGAACGCTTCAACTCCACGAACCTCGGAGAGCCCTTCATGAAGACCATCCTGATGCTAGCGTCCGTCGGCCTGATGGCGTCGCTCGCTGGCTGTGTCGGTGGCCTCGACGTGCCGCAGATGACGACCGACCCCCTGGCGACGCCTGATGGCGACGGGAACGACAACGGCGACAACCCGGTCGGTGCGGACCTCTCGGCGGCGAAGGCCCTCTTCGACTCCGGTGTCTACACGGTCATCAGCGCCAAGTGCTCCACGGGTGCCTGCCACCAGCAGGCGGGCGCCGGTGGCTCCATCACCAAGTTCGTCGCGACAGACGCCAGCGAGGGCTGGCAGATCGCGACCAACTACGGCGCCCTGGTCGGCACGTTCGACGCGGCGAGCGCACCCATCCTCAACAAGATCGCGGGCGGTCACCAGAACGTGACGCCCTACACGGCAGCCGAGAAGACGGCGATCACGAGCTGGCTGAACAAGGAGATCGAGCTCCGCAACGGCCAGGAGGGCGGCACGTCCCCGACGGCACCCGAGACCCTCGGCGCAGCGTCGGAGCGCGTCACCAACGCCTTTGCGAGCTGCATGGACATCACCGACTTCCAGACCGCGGACATGGCGAACAAGTGGGGCAACAAAGGCTCCAACGAGGGTCCCTGCAAGACCTGCCACGTCAACGGCGGCTACGGCTTCATCGCCTCGGACGACGAGGGCCGGTTCTTCAGCCGGGTCACGACGAACAAGTGGGAGTTCCTCCAGTACTTCACGGCGAACCTGACCATGGGCGCCGCGGCGGCGACGATGGAAGTGAACCGGGTGTCGTTCAACGGCGTGTCCCAGAACAAGGACCCGCACCGCGAGCACCCGCGCTTCAACTCCACCGACAACGACCAGGCGATCCAGGCGCTCCAGCAGTTCTACACGCTCACCATGGCGCGCGTGACGGCGGGCGGCTGCACCCCGCGCATCCTGCAGACCCAGTGATCCGATAGCGAGCGAGCGACGCTCGCACCGCGGACCTCCTCCACCTACGGCGCCTTCACCGGCGCCGTTCTCGCGTTTCGGGCGCATACTTCGAGGCACCAGCACATATGACGAAGCTCGTCGGCGGCGATGGCCGCACTCACATTCACTCGCCGCTGATGCGCGAGTCGCTGCAGGACCGCAGCGTGCTCTCGACCACGCACAGCGCGCACGACGTCAAAATCTTTCCGGACGTCTCGCTCGTCTCGATCGGCGGGCAGAGCATCTTCGATCGCGGCAAGGATGCGATCCTGCCGCTCGTCGACGAGCTCGTCGAGATCAAGCAGGACAAGCGCACGAAGTTCGTGATCGGCGTCGGCGGGGGCACGCGGGTGCGCCATACGATCGCGATCGCGGAGGATCTCGGACTGCCGGTGGGCGGCATGGCGCAGCTCGTGGGCGCGATGGAGGAGCTGAACGCGATCCTCCTGAACACCCTGCTCGCGCCGCACGGCTCGATGCCGATGCAGCGCGATCACTTCTGGGACCTGCCGCTGTACTTCGCGGAGGGCATCACGCCGATCGCGATCTCCGTGCCGCCGTACCACTTCTGGGAGCCACCCCCGATGACGGGCCACCTGCCCGACCACGGCTCGGACTTCGGCCTGTTCCAGCTCGCCGAGGTGCTGGGGATGAAGCAGGCGATCTTCGTCAAGGACGAGGACGGCCTGTACGACAAGGACCCGAAGCAGCACGCCGACGCCAAGCTGTACGGCAACGTCTTCCTCGAGGATCTGATGAAGGCGATGCCCCAGCAGAATATCCTCGACCTCGAGCTCTACGAGGCGTTCGCGACGGCCAAGAGCCTGAAGCGCGTGGTGATCGTGAACGGGCTCAAGCGGGGCCAGCTCGCGGCGGCCCTCCGTGGCGAGAACGTCGGCACCGTGATCGAGAAGCGCGAGGTGAGCCGTGGCTGAGCGCCGCGCGCTGCTGGCTCCGGTGACCGCCGGGACCTACCAGCCCGTCGCGCTGATGCCCGACGTGCGCGTCGTGAAGATCGGCGGCCAGAGCATCATCGACCGTGGTCGCGTCGCGCTGTTCCCGATCCTCGAGGAGATCATCGAGGCGCGGAAGCGCGGCATCCAGATGGTGCTGCTCACGGGCGGCGGGACGCGGGCGCGCCACATCTACTCGATCGCGAGCGAGCTCGAGGTCCCGACCGGCGTGGTGGCCACGCTCGGCAAGTACATCCCGATGCAGAACGCGCGGATGCTGCAGATGCTGCTCGCGAAGCACGGCGGCATCTACATCCTACCGGACGATTTCGAGAAGCTGCCGCTCTACATGCAGATGGGCTGCATCCCGGTGATGAGCGGCATGCCGCCGTTCGGCTACTGGGAGAAGCGGGAGGAAGGCAGCCGCATCCCGCCCCATCGCACCGACTCGGGCGTGTTCCTGTCGGCGGAGTTCCTCGGATCGCGCCGGGCGATCTTCATCAAGGACGAGGATGGCCTGTACACGAACGATCCGAAGAAGGATCCGACGGCGACCCACATCCCGCGGATCACGGCGGCCGAGCTGACGGCACGCGGGCTCCCCGACGTGGTGCTCGAGCGCAAGGTGATCGAGTACCTGCCACGCGCGCAGTGGTGCAAGGAGCTGCAGATCGTGAACGGGCTCAAGCCCGGGAACGTGCTCGCGGCGCTCGAAGGCAAGGATGTCGGGACGATCATCACCGTCTAGACCGTCCTGGCTCGCCTCCGGGCGCCGCCGCGCGGCGACCGTGATCGCGGGCCTGGCGGTGGCAGGTGCGTGTCGACACCGCGCGCTGCCCGAGGCTGATCCAGCCGTGATGGCAGCGCTGGCGAAGACGATGGTCGATCACACGCCGATGCCGGCGCAGGTGCGCGACTGCACCGCGAGCGACCTCGTGGGCGGGGCCACGCTCACGTATCCCACGGCGAGCAAGCTCGGCGGGCTCACGTTGCCGGACGTGCCGGAGATGGCGGACTGGATCAACCCGTCGGAGCTCGATAGCCCCGCTGCACGGACGTTGCTGACGGCGAGCGCGACGCTCACGGATCGGCGGCGGGCGGCGGCGGAGCTGCTCGCGGCGCCGTTCTATCTCGTCTACAAGGTGGACCAGGTGGCGGCCCCGATCGCGCTCGGCGTGAAGGAGCTCAAGCAAGGGCTCGTGAACGCGCGCGCGGTCCGGTACGACCACAGCGGTCGGCTCGTGTGCTCGCTGGTGTTCCACTACTACCAGGACGACGCGAAGCAGGCGTGGGCGGTCGACAAGAGCGACGCGCTCGAGATCGATCCGGCGGTTGCGCAGGCGATGCGTGACGACCTGCGCTACCAGATGTTGCGGACGGTTGCGTCCCTCGGGGATCCGCACCGCGTCGTGAAGACCAAGGGCATGCCGCCCAAGCCACCCGGCCCGTAGCCGCGGGAACCTTGCCCGCAGGCCCGCGCGGGCCGCGAGCCCCCGCTACGGATTTGCTACGGACACTGGAAGCTGAACGCGGCCGTGAGGCTCGCATCCTTGACGATGCCGTCCTCGATGCCCGCCTGATCGAAGATCGGGCACGCGTCGGCGGGGGCGATGCCGGTCATGGTCGTCGCGTCGCGCTGGTAGTCGATCGCGAACACGGCCTTGTGCTGATTCAGGTACGGACGGGGCTGGCCGCAGTCGGCCGCCTCCGCGCAGCGCTCGGGGACGATCCAGTCGTAGTCCGCCACGAGCACGTCGGTCTGGCCGGCGAGGTTGACGTTCTTGCGCTGGCCGACGGAGAGCTCGAGCGCGTGCGTCGCGCGTGCGAGCCGCTGGTACAGCGTGGTCTGGTCCTCGACGGTGACCGTGAAGCCGCTGTCGAGGCGCGCGTCGTTCCCGTCGGGCATGATGCCGTCGCAGCCGATCGCGGCCGCGTGCTGGTAGCGCGCGAGCAGGAGCGGGATCCAGGCCTCGCGAGTCCCCGCGCGGATGTCGAGCCGCCGCTCGTCGGGTGTGCGCGCGCTCCAGCCGATCACGCTGCCGGGGGCCGGTGCCGTGGGGCGATCGGGCGGGCTGCTCTCGTAGCCGGGGAGCTTGCGGGCGTCGGGATCGGTGAGCCGGATCGTGCCCGTGCCGATCGCGCAGATCACGATCGGGCGCGGCGCGCGGGCGTGGAGCGCGGCGAGCTGGCCCGCGAGCGGTCCCGGGGGAACCGTCACGGTCGACTGATCGGCGTATGCGAGCTGCCCACCCGGGGTGATCGCGAACAGGTCGAGGATGTACAGCTGCCGCGCCGCGCTCACATCGAACGGCGCCGCGAGCTGGATGTCCCAGTTCTTGGTCTCGCCCGGTGCGGGGTGCCACCACGTCGGCTCGAAGGCGTCCGGCGCATCGAGCATGGTGCGCGCATCGGGGACGGCCGCGGTGTCGTCGCCGCCACACGCGCCGAGGAGCACCGCGGCGGCGAGGACGGCGTTGCGCATGCGGCCGAGTCTACCCCCAGGGCTCACCTGTGCTGACCCGCCTCGCCGTCGCATCTCACGCGATGCCGTCGTTGCGTGATCGCCAGGTACGCCCGGTGCCGGGCTCCGCGCGGCGCCTCGGCCTCGCCCGAGATGCTTGGCGATCCGGGATCATCTCAGGCGAGTGCTGGGGTTGTGGTCACGGGCGTCCCCGACGGCGGCGGGCTCCATCGGGGAGCTGCCGCCGACCGCTCCCCGCTTCGCGATCCGCTCGTCACCCCGGCCGAACCTACCCAGGCACGCTCCACGCGCTGATCGGCCCGGCTCTCATCCAGCCTTCCCGCGCGAGCCAGCTCTGTGCAGCTGCCGTGCTCGCTCGCTCGAAGCCCGGTCTCAGCGAGTACAGCGTCCACGTCTCGCCGAGCTCCTGCCAGCCGCTGAAGTTGGCCCCGCTCGAGTACGGATCCACGGCCCACGGAGCGCGTGATTCCCGGTGGTGCCGCCAGTTGTTCAGCACGTACCTCAACGCGTTGCGCACCTCGCTCGGCGTTCGCAGCGGCCGCGCGTGGTAGCGGTCCGCGAACACCGCGCCGCGGCGGCCGAGCTTCTCGTTCAGCCACTTCGCCATCGAGATGCACAGCGCCCGCACGCCGTTCGCGAGTTGCTCCTTGTGATCCGCCTCGACGACGAGGTGCACGTGGTTCCCCTGCAGGCTGAAGTGCAGCACGCGAAACGCGCCCCGCCGGCACACCGTCCGCAGTCCGACGTTCAGCGCGCGATACGCATCCATCCGACGGAGGCTGCCCACCGCCGCCACGGTCCGCAGCGTCACGTGCGCGACCGTGTCGAAGTCGATCCAGGGCCGCCGCATGTGCGCGGCCGGTCGCTTCTCCCCCAGCGCCATGCGCCGCTTCGGCCGCCCGGCCCCCTTGCGCTTCCCGCCCCACGTGCCGACGACCTTCACGACCGGCATCACGAGCTCGAGCTGATGCGGGTTCGCCTTCCCCACGTGTCCACGATACGCGTTCGGAGCTGCCGTGTCCACTTGATTATGGCGTATATCAGATCGGATTGGCATAGCCGTGGCCCGACGTCGCCGTCACGCGCGGCACGAGCGAGAGCGCGGTGTGCCGCCGGTTCGTGGCGCGAACGCGCGCCAAGGTTCACGCGTGGGCGCGGCGACCGCTCGGCGAGCTGGACCTCGTCGCCTTGATGGTCCACGGCATTGGGTTCGGCCAATACACGCTCGTGGTCGCGCTCGGGACAGACTCGACGGGCACGAAGCACGCGCTCGCGATCCGCGGGAGCTCGACGGAGAACGCGACTCTGTGCCGGTCGCTCCTCGCTCACCTCATCGCGCGCTGCGTGCCCGGCGATCGTTCGATCCTCGTCGTCATCGACTGTGGCACCGGCCTGCTGGAAGCCGAGAAGACGTGGCGACGGCTGCTGGGCAAGGCTGACATGCCAAAGTTCGTCACCGCGGTGCGCCGACCGCGACCTCGCGCGCGTCGCGCCGTCGTCGGCGAAGCGCCTGGCCGCCCAGTCTGACCGCGGGGCGCCACAGCAAGAAGGCTCGACCCCACTGGGACTGTAATCCGAGCGGTTGGGATAGGTTCCCGTGAATCGAAATGCGGCCCACTTCAAATGCCTCGTGCGTCCTGGTCCTTTTATATTTTCTGGGCTGCGAGAAGTCGGGGCCGAATTCTCCACAAGCGAACGTCCGAGGAGAGTCCGCGCGTCGACAGATGGCGTGCAACGCAGGCGAGGCGAAGGCATGCGGCGAGCTGGGAACGATGTACGCAGAAGGTATTGAGGTCAAAAGGGATCCCGTCAAGGCCATGGCTCTCTATCAAACAGGTTGCACTGGCGGCGACCCAGCGAGCTGCTCGGGGCTTGGGAGCGCATACCTGAATGGCGACGGAGTTGCGGCTGATCCTGCGAAAGCAGCGACGCTGTTCACCAAGGCATGCGACGGAGGCGATGCGACCGGTTGTTCCAACCTCGGTGTCATGTACGCGCGCGGCGCCGGGGTCGCGCAAGACATGGTCAAAGCAACAGCCCTGTACCAGCGGGGATGCACCGCAGGCGACTCATGGTCGTGCCTTAACTTGGGGTCGATGTACGAGCACGGTGCTGGCGTCGCACAAGACCCTGCGAAGGCCGCCGCGCTCTACGAGCCGGTGTGCGCCCATGGTGAGATGAAGGGGTGCTACGCCCTGGGTGTGCTGTACGGGCAAGGTGCTTGGGACCGGCGCGATGCTGCAAAGGCCGTCGCGCTCTATCAGAAAGCGTGCGACGGCGGCGAGAGCCCCGGCTGCTACAACCTCGCGGTCGCATACCTCGACGGGCTGGGCGTCGCAGTCGATGCGGTCAAGGCGGCCGGCTTGTTCGAGAAGGCTTGCAATGCAGACGACCTTGCCGCTTGCTTCAATCTTTCGGCTCTGTACGAACAAGGATCTGGCGTCGAGCAAGACAAGGCAAAGGCCGCAGCTCTTCACAGCCGTGCCTGCCCTGGTGGAATCTGTCCGACGGACCGGGCGAACGTCGGCTGGCACCCGTAGCCGCCCGCAACCACCGCGCGGGCTTACACGATCCGCGACGACGCCGCCGCAAACCAGATCAACCTCGGGCAGGACAAGTTCGTCGTGGTGATGACCGCGGGAGTAGGACGGATACCTGCATCGAGACATCCCTGACGCCGCGACTTTACTTCAGCGCTCGCGAGAACTAACCCACCCCTGCTCGTGAAAGCTGAACCCGGCTGGGAGCCCGGATTCGTGAGCCGATGTAGAACGTGAACGCGCTGCGACCGTCGCCTCGCGGAGGCAGCGGTCACTCCGCCGCGACTTCGCCAGTTGAGAGCGAGCGAACACATCCCCGTGTCCTGCCGCTCGAGAAGCAGACCGCGCACCTGTTCCTCCAACTCGTCAGCCGCCGCTACGAGCGCTGCAGCATGCTCATCACCACCAACCAGACCATCACGTAGTGGGGGCACGTCTTCGGCGACGAGGTGATTGCCTCCGCGGTGCTCGACCGCGTGCTCCACCACAGCGACACCTGGTCATCCAGGGCGACAGCTTCCGTCTACGTCAGAAGAAACGCGCCGGGCTGCTCGGCGTGCACAAGACCAACCGCTGAACAAATGGATGGGGTCAGGTTTAGTGGCGTAAGGGGGGCAGTTCTCAATGGCGTTTGACACCTGCAAAGGGGGTTGGCCCCACACGCCGGATCCCGCCAAGCGGTGGACCCTGATCGAGGGGCATTCCGCATCCGCGAACCCGCGTCTGAGCTTAGACTCACCGTGTGAGCGCAACAGGCACCTTTGAATTGACGGGCGTGGATGGAGACGAGACGCGGTTGCTTCTTCATCGAGCCACCGGGTTCGCGGCAGCAATTCCAGGAGCCCCGTCCCTCGCTGGTCAAGATCGGGACTTCTCGGTGCTCCGTCTCGCCGCCGCGTCGATCGAGATTCGGGTCCGGATCGAGAGAATCCCGACAGAGCCAGATCTGCCGTCGCAGGCGGCATCTCTTGTCCATGCGTATGCGAGAACGTCGAGCGCGGGGAGTCCCGGGCAGGTGTCTCGCCTGCAGCCAGTCGCCCGTGGCGCAGTGGGTGGCGCGATAACGACGTATCGACGTGCGG
>JAYSYE010000032.1:0-2487 GCA_043716635.1 Deltaproteobacteria bacterium
GTGACCGAGCTCGCCGCCGTGATCTTGCCGTACACGCCCGGCACGAGCTCTCCGCGGTCGAGGATCGGCACCTCGCGCCCGAACGGGGGTTTCGTCGTCGGCTTCACGAAATCCGCACAGATCCAGCCGCGGGGCCGGATCTGGACCCATGGCTTCGTGCAGCCCTTGCCGCTCGCGGTCTGGGTCCAGCTCACGCGCGTGTCGATCGCGATGGTCCCGATGCGCTTGGCATCGTCGCCCGCGAGGAGCCGCACGCCGACCGTCCGCACCAGCTCGAGCGACCGGGTGCCCTCGGGGAACGCGGGGGCCGCGGCAGTCTCGTCGTGGGGGCCGTTGGGGACCGGCGGGGCCAGGTCGTGCGCGATGGAGCCGCTCCCCGCGCTGCCCCGGTCGGCGATGACGTCGCGCTCGGTGCGACCCTGGCCGCAGCCGGCGCCCGAGAGTGCGCACGCCAGCGCCAGGAGCGCCGTGGGAGCGTCGACCCGCATCCCGTTCCGATAGCACACCCGTGATACGTTCGCTGGGCGATGAAGCTCGGGGAGATGCTCGTCCGGGACGGCCGGTTAGCCGAGGCGAACCTCGAGGCGGCCCTGAAATTTCAGGCCCGCGACGGCGGCCGCATCGGCACCATCCTCGTCGAGCACGGCTGGGTCGACCTCGAGGCGTTGACGGTCTACCTCGGCCTCGAGCTCGGGATCCCGATCGCCACGGGCGCGATGCTCGAGCGGGCCAAGCGCGCGGCGGTGCGGCTGCTGCAGCCGGCGCAGTCGTTCAAGCACAAATGCGTGCCGCTGGTGGTGCAGGACCGGCAGCTCATCGCGGCCGTCGAGGATCCGCACGATTTCGCCACGCTCGAGCTGCTGAACCAGATCACCGGCTATCGCGTGCTGCCGCGCGTCGCGCCGGAGATGCGCATCTACTATTACATCGAGCGCTATTACGGCGTGGCGCGCCCTGCTCGCTTCATGAAGTTCGGCGACATGCCGCGCGGTGACGAGACCTCCGTCGACGCGGGCCTGCCGGCGCCGCCGCTGCCCGGTCTGCCGCCCGTGCCCGCGGCACCGATCCCCGCGCCGGGCCCGCGCCCGCGGCTGCGCAGCGTGAAGATGAAGCGCTTCGACGACTCCGAGGCGCTCGAGCTCGAGGCCGAGGATCTCATCGACACGCTCGATGCCGACGACGAGGTGCCGGCGGATGCGACGCCGATCGCGTCGTCGCCTCACACGATCGCGATCACCACACCCGTCGCGATTCCGGTGCCGCCGGTGGCGCCCATCGCCGCGGATGTCGCGCTGCGCGAGCTGGCGACGGCCACCGACCGCAATCGCATCGTCGAGATCCTGCTCGGATACTCGGCGGCGACCTTCGAGGCGGCGGTCGTGTTCAACGTCCGCGACAACCTCGCGTTCGGCTGGAAGGCGTTCGGGACGCTGCCGAACGGCGCCGCCGTCGAGCACGTCCTGATCCCGCTCGACGTGCCGTCGCCGCTGCAGAGCGCGGTGCACGCGGAGAACCACGTGTTTCACGGGCCGCTCGCGCCGTCGACGGTGGGGTCGTACTTCTACAAGGTGCTCGGCTGCGCGGAGCCGCCGGTCGTCACGACGGGCGCGATCATGATCGGCAAGCGCGTGGTCAACGTGCTGTATGGACACCCGACCGAGCTCTCGGCTGTCCAGCTCGGCGTGCTCGGCCAGATCTGCAAGTCCGCGGCGGAGGCGTACGCACGTCTCATCGCCAGCTCCAAACGGAAGCGCTGACGAGCGCGCCAGAACGGTGATGGGCATCCCGGGCTGGGCCCAGGTTTGGCGCTCTCGTGATTCGTCACATTCTCAGCTGCACTCGGCGCGCACACCCATTCGCCCGACGACCGAGCGAGAACGCGGTGCCGTGCACCGGAAGCGCTCGCACGGCCGACCGCTCGGATGGATCCGAGCGGCGGAGTGCTCGCACGACCGCGCCGAGAAGAAGCTCTGGAGGGGATGGCGCCCCCCAGTCCCAGCTGCGTTCGTGACGCGAGGGCATCACGAACTGGCGGCACGGCCGGGCGCCGGGCCCCGAGGGTCGGGCGCGGGCGCCGAGCGCCGAGCGCCGAGTGCCGGGCGCCGAGCGCCGAGTGCCGAGTGCCGGCCCGACTACCACGTGGGTGCGCCAGCTCCGCGACCTGGCACGGTGAGCGATGCACGCACCGGGCGGTCCGGCCGGCACGGCACGAACGGCGACCCCGTCCCCGCGGGGACGGCCAGTGCCTCGCTGATCGGCATGGGCACCCCGGGGCACCCGCACGCCCCGGGTCCGCGGTGGCCGGGGACATTCGCGTGACGATGGTCGTCGCCGCCGCCGTCGCCGCCGCCATCGTCGCAAGCGATGCGCTGGTCGCGATCGTCACAGCCGTCGCGGTGAAACGCGAACGCGAGCGCCGGCGCGAGGCCCGTGATCGTGAGCTTGCCGTCGTGGCACGCGGCGTGATGCGCCGAGCATGTGAGACAA
>JAYSYE010000311.1:0-15346 GCA_043716635.1 Deltaproteobacteria bacterium
GTGCCGGACGGAACCACGCGGAGCGTGGACCGCCCGGCCTACACGTCGAACAGGGTCGCGAGCTCGTCGGCCTTGGCGGCGGCGTCGCGGCGGCCCAGCTCGATCAGGTCGTCCGCGAAGTTGCCGTCGAACAGGAGGTACGAGAGGAGATCGGACTCGTGCCGGGCCTCCCCGCCCGCGAGCTGCTGGATCAGCCGCCGCGCGACGAGGCCGCTCACGCGCATCCGGCCCTTCGCGACGAAGTCTGCCGCCATCGCACCGATGTCCTCGCTCGGCCGGATGTGCACGACCTGGATGCGCCGGAGCGGCGCGCCGCGCAGCCGCGTGAGCTCGTGGTTCATCGTCGATTCGAACTTCCCGCCGAACGCGGCCTCGCCGGCCTCGAGGATCATGTTGATCCGCTGCATGCGCTGGAGATCGTATTCCGTGTGATCGAGCATCAGCGCGTTCAGCGCCTTGCCGGCGAGGAACAGGGGCTTCGGGTAGGCCTCCACCCGCTCGCGCTGCTCGGTAGGCGTGGAGGGGGCGACGTGGCGCAGCGAGACCAGCAGCAGCCGGTCCGCCCCGAGGCGAATCGCGGGCGACATCGGCGTGTTCTGGCGCAGGCCGCCATCGGTGAAGAACTCGTCGCCGATCTTCACCGAGGGGAACAGGATCGGAATCGCGGCCGACGCGAGCACGTGGCGCGGGCCGATCAGCGCGGTGCGGTGGCGGACGAACGGATCGCGGCTCCACTCGCGGGGCACCGGCTCGCCGCTCGATAGAAACACGACCGTGTGCCCCGTCCCGACGTGCGTGGCTGACACGCTGATCGCGTGGAGCTGGCGCTCGCGCAGGCTCTTCTCGATGCCGCGCCACGGGATCATGCGGACCACGAAGCGCTCGAGCCCGCCCGTATCGAGGATGCCGCCGTAGCGGAAGCTCCCCGGGGATGGCGGCGCCGCGTTGCCGCCCATCAGCATCCGCGCGGCGCGCAGGATATCGCGGGGCTGCAAGCTGATGAGCTCCTCGAGCCGCAGCGCTCGCCACGCAGCGACGATCTGCGCGGCCTGGAGGTCGGGATCAGCCTGGGTCGCGGCAACGAACGCGGCGTTGATCGCACCGACCGAGGTGCCCGAGACGATGTCGATCGGCACGTGGCGCCCGAGGCGCTTCTTCAGATCGGTGCGGAGGTAGTGAATGATTCCGGCTTCGTAGGCCCCTCGCGAGCCGCCGCCCGAGAGGACGAAGCCGATCTTGGGCCGGCTCTGGGGCGCCTGCACGGTGCCTTCCATTCTACGCAACTGCCGCACCCCATGCTTGTCTTACGCACGATGAAGCTCGTCAGCGTGGGTGCGCTCGTGGTGTGCGGCTGGGGCGTGGCCCAGATCAGCCACCCGGCAGCGGCGGCGGCGGCCGGGCTCGACGAGTACGGAGTGGGCGTGCCCCGACGCCCGGCGGAGCAGCTCTACGAGGCGTCGTGCGACGTGGACATCGACCTCCGCGGCGCGCTCGCGCGGGTCGAGGTGCGCCAGCGGATCGCGAACCCGGGCACGACGGCGCTCGCCGCCGTGCTCGAGCTGCCGCTGCCCGACGGCGCGGCGATCACGGGCTTTGCCCTCGACGGCGAGGCGGCGATCGCGATCGACCCCGCGCGCGCGCCGCAGCTCGTCGACAACGAGGGCGTGCTCGGCGCCGATCCCGCGCTGCTCGAGCGCACCGACGATGGCTATCGCATCGTGCTCCAGCCGGTCGCGGCCGATCATGTCGTCGCGCTGACGACCCGCTATTCGCTCGTCGCGGCGATCTCCGGAGGCGCGGTGCGGCTGATGCTCCCGGGCCGCGGGTCCGCGTCCAGGCTCGCCGCGTGTCGCGTGTCGCTGCGCGCCACCGCCGGACCCGGCGTGACGGTGCGGGAGGTCCGCGCCGGCAGCGTCGCCACGACCGGCAGCCGCGCGATCTTCACGGTCGCCCAGGACCCGGTCGCCGTCGCGGTCGCCCTCGACGTGGCCGGGACCCGGCCCGTGGTGTGGACGCAGTCCCAGCCGGTCGCGCGCGGCGTCGAGGCCACGCTCGTCACCACGCTCGGGCCGCTCGGGCCGCTCGGGCCGCTCGGGCCGCTCGGGCCACCGGGGTCCAGCCGTCCGGCGAGCGACGCACGTCGCGTGGTGTTCGTGATCGACGGCTCGCGCAGCATGGACCTCGTCGGGAGGCAGCAGGTCGCCGCGGTCGTGACCCAGCTCGGCGCCGCGCTGCCCGCAGACTGCGAGGTCGAGGCCGTGATCTACGACCGCACGGCGAACCGCGTGCTCGGTGCATTCACGCCTCTCACGCCGGCCGTCACGGCCCGGCTCGCGGCGGCGGTGGCGACGCACGTGGCCGTCAACGGCAGCGATCTGGTCGCGGCGTTCGCGGCCGTCGCCCCGCTCGTGGACGCGACGCGCGGCAGCACGCAGGTCGTCGTGATCACCGATGGTGTGACCGGCCCGCTCGATGCGACAGCGCTCGCGCGCGCGCTCGGAGCCCGGCCATCGACCGTGGATGTGCACGCGATCGTGCTCGATCCGGCAACGACCACCAGCCCCGGCAGCGACGCGCTGCGGGGCCCCGTGAACCTGTACGGCGGCTCGTTCGTCGAGCTGCGCGCCGACGCGATCGATCAGCAGCCGGACCTGCTCGGTGAGGCGCTGCGACCGGCGTGGGTCGAGCTGGCGCTGAACGGTCCGCGCGGCGACGCGGTCGAGATTCCGGCCGAGGTGCGTGCGGGCGGCGGCTTCACCCGGCTCGTGCTGCGCGCGACGGGCGCTGCCAGCAAGCTCGTGCTCTCCGGTCACGCCGACACCGCGATCCGCGTCACCGCGAGGGCCGGACGGATGGCGTCCGCAGCGGGGGTCGCGGCGCTGGCACTGGCCGAGGCGGAGCCGGACGCGGTCGGGATGGTGCTCGCCGGCGACTCGCCGCTGACAGCGCCACAGCTTTACGGCGCCCGGCGCGCGTACGCCCGCGCTCAGGCCACGTATCCGACCGCGACGGGCGACCGCGCGTTCGCGGTGATCGCGCGCACCGGCCGGATCGCGAAGAGCCGCCGCGCGATGCTCGCGGGGGGCGGCACGTATACCCGGATGATCGCGCTCGAAGATCCGCTGGACCGCAGCGCCGGTGCCCGGGTCGCCATCGGGGTGCCCGTCCGGATCGCCTCGGCGATCGCGAAGGAGACCCTCGAGCGCCTGTTTCGCGATCAGCTCCAGCCCAGGGCGTACGCCTGCTACGTGCGCGCGCTCGGCACGAACGCGCAGCTCGCGGGGACGGTGCAGTTCCAGCTGCGCATGGGTCGCGGCGAAGTGAGCGATGTGACCGTGACGGGCCTCGGCGATGCCGCGCTCGATGCGTGTCTCGTCGACGCGGCGTACTCGCTCGGACCGCCGATGCCCGACTTCACGATCAATGCGGACGATCAGACGGTGGCGAACTATCCGCTCACGTTCAGGCGCCACCAGGAGCAGGCGATCGTGATCCTCGGCGATGCCGACAGCGAGTCGCCGATCGACTTCGACGCGATCCACCAGGGCATCCCGACGGCGCGCGGCCCGATCACGCCCGACGCGACGACGCCGCTGGGATCGCTGCGCCCGACCCAGACGCCCTCGCCGTGACCAACCGCGCTAGGATGCTGCCGTGAAGCAACTCCTCGGCGCGGCGGTGGCATTCGCGATGGTCGCGTGCGGCGGAGGCGACAGCGGCGTGACCGGCAGCTCGCCCGACAGCTCGACCGATGTGGTGCCCGGCGATGACGCGGCGATGGTCACCGACGCTGCGCAGGCCACGGAGGTGGTGCTCCCGCCGCTCCACGCGCGGTTCGATTACCAGCTCGGGGGCCCGTACCCACCGCCGCCGGGAGTCCGGATCGTCTCGCGCGACCGCACCGTCGCGCCGGCGAGCGGGCTCTACAACATCTGCTACGTGAACGGCTTCCAGATCCAGCCCGGCGAGGAGTCCATGTGGCAGGCCGCGCACCCGGATCTGATCCTGCGTGACGCGCAGGGCAACCCGGTGATCGACACCGCGTGGAACGAGATGCTCATCGATGTCAGCACGGCGGCCAAGCGGACTGCGGTCGCGACGATCGTGGGCGGCTGGATCGACGGCTGTGCGGACGCTGGCTACGACGCCGTCGAGATCGACAACCTCGATTCGTACTCGCGCTCCGGCGGCCGGCTCACCGAGGACTCGAACGTCGCGGTCATGCAGATGTTCAGCGCGGCCGCGCACGCGCGCCACCTCGCGATCGCGCAGAAGAACTCGTCGGAGCTGGTCGGCCGCCGCACCGAGCTCGGGACTGACTTCGTGGTCGCAGAGGAGTGCAACCGCTACAGCGAGTGCGGAGCCTACACCGCCGCGTACGGTGACCACGTGCTCGTGATCGAGTACCGCCGCGCCGACTTCACCGCGGGGTGCGCCGCGTTCCCGAACCTGTCGACCGTTCTGCGCGACCTGAACCTCACCACGCCGGGCAGGGCGACGTACGTGTACGACGGCTGCTGAGCGGGCGGTTCGTCGATATCGAGCACGAGCTCGAGCACGGAGTTCGGGGACAGACCCTAGAACGGAGCGTGGTCGCTGGTCGCGGCCGGCCCGGCGTCCGTGCCGGCCGGCGCACGCGTGGGTCCCGTCGCGGCGGGCGGGGTCGCTGCATCGTTGCTCACGTCTGCCGCGGCATCGGGCGTCAGCACCGTGGCCGGCGACGGGACCGGCACGGGCGTGACCGGAGCGGGCGTCGGTGGCGTCGGGACCGACGTGGCCGTCGGCGCCGGTGTCGCTCGTGGCGACGCCGCCGGGATCGCGATGCCCGCGTCGGGCGCGAGTCGCGGGGCGATCAGTGGCTCGAGGTTCGCGGCCGGGTGGTCATCCGCGATCGGGTCGAGCCGCGCGTGGACCACGCCGCTCGTGATCGGGACGAACCGGTACCTGGCGACGGCGTGCTTCGCGAGCACGAACGTGAACTCGTGCTCGCGGCCGTCCGCATCACCCGACCAGTACGTGGGCGTCGTGCCGATCGGAGTGCCATCGACGGCGGCCCGCGCGCCGGACGGAGACGACCGCAGGATCACGTCGATCGGTCGAGGCGGCCGCCCCTTCGTGCGTGGCAGGACGGTGCCGATCTCCGGCTGGGCCGCCCCCGCCGCGGGTGGGCCGTCGTCATCGAGGTGCAGGCCGGACGCGGGATCGAACGTGCCGATCGCGGTGGTGCCATCGGCCGCTGCATCGACCGCGGGGAGTGGCAGCGGCGCATCGCGCGGACCGCCCGGCGTGCTCGGTGGGCTCCCGCTGCACGCGCTCGCCGCGATCAGGATCGCGAAGCTACGTGCGACGGCCGACATGGACGCAAACTAGCGCGGATTCCTCGTCAGGACGTCGAGGGCGGTCAGGCGTTCATGGCGCTGCGGGCTTGCCGGCCTTCGTCGCCGCCTGGAGCTTC
The DNA here is from genome assembly GCA_043716635.1 of Deltaproteobacteria bacterium. Taxonomy (GTDB): domain Bacteria; phylum Myxococcota_A; class Polyangia; order Haliangiales; family Haliangiaceae; genus JABFXX01. The sequence continues at coordinate 5,456 of JAYSYE010000311.1, forward strand.
GCCTTCTGAGCGGTGTCGAGGAGGCGGCGCGCGCTCACCCAGGCGAGGAGCCTGGCCTTGCGCAGCGCGGCCTCCTGCGCGCTGATCTGATCGACGTACTTCGCGACCTCGGCGTCGGTCACGGCCGGGTTCGCGAGCGCGGCCTCGAGCTTCGCCGACAGGGCGTCGAGCTGCTGCTTCGCGGCCGCGACGTTGCGGTCCGAGTCCGCCCGCAGCTTCGCGACCTGATCGCGCTGCGTCGTCGTGAGCGCGAGGTCCTTCAGGTCCGTGATCGAGTCGCGAACATCGTCGTCATCGGCGTCAGCGTCCGGTGGATCGGGGAGGTCCACGGGGTCGGCGTCGTCGGGATCGGGTCCGCCGTGGAACTGGAAGTTCAGGTTGCCGAGCTGGCCGAGCTGGCCCAGCTGGCCGAGCTGGCCGAGCTGCGCGAGGTTGGCACCGATGCCCGCGAGCTGCGACGGGTCGAGTCCTGCGAGGTCGCCGTCGAGGCCGTCGAGCGCCTGCGTGATCTCGTCACCCATGGCGTCCATGTCGTCGCCGAGGCGGTCGAAGTCGGCGCCCGCCGAGAGCTTCTGCAGGTGCTTGTCGACGATCGCGGTCACGCGATCCATGCGCGCGAGGATCTTGTCGCGCAGGGGCTGCGGTAGCGCGGTGGTCTGGGAGACCGCCTTGCGCGCATCGGCGATCGCCTGGCGCGCGAGCTTGTCGACGCCGGTGATCTTCACCTTGCCGTTGTCGATGCTCACGGAGATGCCCTTCGGTAGCCCCGGCATCGGCGGCATCGGCGGCATCGGCGGCGTCGCTGCCACGGGCGGTACCCGCGGCGCCGGCGGCGTCCCGGGATGACCGGGAGCCCGTGGTGCAGCGGGCGGTGCAGGCGGCGTGACCTGCGCGACGGCGGAGGCTCCGCCGGCCTGGCCAGAGGCGCTCGAGAACAGGAGGCCACCGGCGAGCATCGACGGCAACACGGTGGCGAGGACGAGGCGAATGCGGGTCACGGGGTCACTCCCTTCAGACTGCTCACGAGGTGGCGATACGGCGCGAGCGGCCGCTCGATCTTGGTCCAGTGCGCCCCGAGGCGACGCACGCGCTTGACGTCGGAATAGAGCGCGAGCGCCGCGAGGTCGGCGTTGGCGGTCTGCGTGGGGGGCGCCGGGTCGTCCGGATGCGGGGCCGGGGTCAGCGACGGCTCGATCGGGAGCGGCGGTGCGGGCTGCAGCGCGGTCTCGAGGATCTCCGCGATCGTCCGCGGCTGCGCGGCCGCGCGCTGATCGACGTGGTCGACATCGCCCGCGCGAGTCACCAGCACCACCACCGCGACCGTTGCGGCGAGCGCCGACGTGATGCCCGCCACCACGCGGCGGCGCCTTCGCACGGCGACGCGATGCTGGGCTCCCGCCGTCATGCGCGCGGCAAAGCCGAGCCCCGGATCGATCGGCGTGCGGGTCGCCCCAAGCCGCGCCGGCAGCTCGACGACGCGCTGGCAGCGTTCGCAGGTCGAGACATGCTCGGTCAGCTCGCCGAGCACGTCGCCGAGGGCGATCCGCTCGGCGACGGCATCACACGTGGGGGTCATCATCGGTGCTCCTCCATCAGATCGCGCAGCCTGGCGAGGCCACGAACGAGGTGCGTCTTCGCGGTCGCGAGCTCGACGCCGAGCAGCGTGGCCACCTCACCGACCGGCAGGTCATGCCCGTAGCGCAGCACGAGCGCCGTGCGCTGCTGCGCCGAGAGCGTGTCGAGCTGGACGAGCAAGGCCCCGAGCGTCTCGCGGTTCACGAGCGCATCGCTCGGCTGCGCCTCGCTGCCCGCGTGCATGCGCTCCGCGATGTCCGGCACGCCGAGCTCGCTCTCGCCCCGGGTGGGCGCGGCGTCGAGCGTCGCGTCGCCCATGCCTGGCAACCAGCCGAGCAGCTTCCGCTTCAGCCGGCGCCGCCGGAGGGTCCGGAGGCACTGCGTCGTGACGATGCGCAGGAACCAGCCGACCACGGCGCCAGGATCCCGCAGATCGTCGATGGCCTCGCACGCGCGGGCCAGGGCATCCTGGACGGCTTCTTCGGCCTCCGCGCGGTTGCCGAGTAGATCGTAGGCGATGCCGTAGCCCTTGCGGGCGGGCACCGCGGCGAGCTCGGCGAGCAGCCGGCCTCGCGCATCGGCGGACGTGGTCACGTCCAGCCGCGCTCCCGTGAGTGACATGAGACCTCGAACGTGCACGCTGACGAGTAAGAGCCGCGGCCTGGCTCGCCGGTGGACACGGCCTTGCGAATCCGCGCCGGCACGCCTCGCACGCTACCAGGATGCGCCCCGCCCGCGCGCAGGATGCGCGCAGAGCTCGAGCAGTTTCGGGTACTTACGAGGCGATCCCGAAGCCGACGCGCGCTCCGCCGCCCGGGCGATCGAGGATCCAGGCCCCGCCTCCATGGGCCGCCGCGATGCGTGACACGAGCGCGAGACCGAGCCCGAGACCGCCGGCGGAGGACGGCACGAACGCGCGAAAGGCGTCGGTCTTGCGATCACCGGTCACGCCGGGCCCGGCGTCATCCACCTCGATGGCCACCTGCATCCCGCGCCGCTCGATGCGGACGGCGATCGCGCCGCCGCCGTGGACGCGCGCGTTGTCGAGCAGGTTTGCGAGCGCGCGGCGCACGAGCGTGGGATCGATCGGTGCGATCACGTCGCCCATGGCCTCGATCCGGTCGGGATCCACGCCCGCCGCCGTCGCCGTATCGGTGACGAGGGTCCCGAGATCGAGCGGATGGCGATCGACGGTGCCGAACTCGAGCCGCGACGACGCGAGCAGCTTGCCGACCAGGTCGTCGAGCTCGAGCACCTCGCGGTCGAGGCCTTCGAGCGGCGCGAGCGACTGCGTGTCGCGCGCCGTCTCGATCAGCACGCGCATGTGACCGAGCGGCGTGCGCAGCTCGTGGGAGACCGCCGCGAGCAGCTGGCGCTGGTCGGAGAGCTGCTGCTGGATCTTCGCCGCCATGTCGTTGATCGCGCCGGCGAGCATCCGGTTCTCGCCGCGGTGCCGGTCGACATCGATGCGCGTGTCGAGGTTGCCATCCCCGATGGCCCGCGCTGCCCGCACCATCATGATGAGCGGACGCGTCAGCCGGAACGCGATGGCGCCCGAGACCGCAGACACCGCGAAGAACCCGAGGACGAACACGTACCAGGGCGGGCGCGCGTCCACATGCCAGCCGATCGCGAAGCCGGCCACGAGCGCGAGCGCGAGGTACCCGAAGATGCGCCGCCGCATGCGCGCCTGGAGCCACCACGGACCCCACACCGACGAGTGCATCTCCCGCTTCCACATCGCCCGCTCGGCGCGCAGAGCGTCCCAGCGGGCGTGGCGACGCGCGCGCCGATCTCCACGGCGATCGTGCCGGCCGTGGTGACCGTGATCGCCGTGCGCGTCGTGGTGGCTCGGGTGGTCGTGATGGCCACGGCGGCGCGCGTGCAGCGAGTGATCGTCGACGCACTCGCCGGACCGCGCGGGGATCACCTCGACGTTGCCCAGCTTCACCACGCCGATCACGCGAATGCGGCGCAGGGCGACGCCGACGTCCCGATAGGGCGTCCCAACGACCGGCACCGGGTCTGCGGACGCAGCGTGGCCGAGGTGAGACTCCGCGCTGGCGAGGATCGGCGTGACGGCGAGCTCGACGGCGAGGTCGGGTGGAACGATCAGCTCGAGGTTCCCCATCTTCACGTCGACGCGAATCGTGGTGACGCCGGGCTGCAGCGTCGCCTCGCGCAGGTCGAGCTCGACGCTGCCCCACAGCACGTTCACCTCGAGCTCCGACGGTACGTTCCACGGGCCGCGGCGCTCGATCGATCCGAGGGTGACGGAGATGCGGCGCTCGGAGTCATCGCTGGGGTGCATCAGTTGTCCTCTGCCGAGCGCGCGAGCACGTAGCCGACGCCGCGGACGGTGCGAATGCGAGTGGGGGGATCGTCCGCGAGCTTCTTGCGGAGCCGCGAGATGTGAACGTCGACGGCGCGCTCGCCGACGGCGACGTCGCCACGGCCCGCGAGGTCGAGGAGGGCGGAGCGGGGCACGACGCGCCCGGCGCGGCGCAGGAGCGCGACGAGGAGGTCGATCTCGAGACCGGTCAGCGCGACGGGGATGCCGTCGACCCACGCCTCGCGGGATCCGGTGTCGACGGTGATGCCGGACGCGGACAGCTTCTCGGCGAGGGTCTCGGGATGCGTGCGGCGAACCACGGCGCGGAGGCGCGCCAGCAGCTCGCGGGGCGAGAACGGCTTGGCGACATAGTCATCGGCGCCGAGCTCGAGGCCCACCACGCGATCGGCCTCGTCGCCGCGCGCGGTGAGCATGATGACGGGGATGCGGTGCCCGGTGTCGCGGAGCGTCCGGAGCACGGACAGCCCGTCGGTACCCGGCATCATGACGTCGAGCAGGATCGCATCGTAGCCGCCCGTCGCGAGCTGGCCGAGACCGGCCTGACCGCCACCGGCGTGCACGAGGGTGACGCCCTGCGGCGTCAGGTACTCCTCGAGCAGCTCGGCGAGGCGAGCGTCGTCATCGATGAGCAGGATTCTCACGGCTGGCTCGATAGTAACCCCAGGCCGTTCATCGGTAGGGAGCACCGCGGAACCACGCGCCCCCGCCGGCGCGGTCGAGCAGGGTCGCGAGCTCGACGCGCTGCTTGTCGTCGAGCACCGCGTGGATGGCACGCATCGCATCCACCGCGGCGGTGCGGACTTCGCTGGTGCCCAGGTCGATGTGACCGAGGACGGCAGCGAGCGCGGCGTCGTCCAGGGTGCTCGTGCGCAGCGCGGCAGCGAGATCGCCGCGCGCTCCGCCCAGGTGCGAACGGGCGGCGTGGACGCGCTCCTCCAGCTTGTCGACCGCCTCGACGATCACGCGCTCCTGGGCCGGCATCGCGTCGATCCGTCCGAGCAGCGCGCGGAGCATCCACCGGCGGCGTCCACCATGGCGACCGCGCCCGCCGTGGCGCCCGCGATCGCCGTGGCCGCCGTCGCCCCAGGACTCGCCCCACGAGGAATAGCAGCCGTACGCCGGCGGGCCGCCGCAGCCGTGGGCGTGCGAGTGGCAGAAGCGGTGCGCGCGCTTCATCGCGAACATGCCCATCAATCCGAATGCGATTGCGAGTGGAATCATGATTCGAAGATGGGGCTCGCGTGTGTCGCGAGCCGCGGCCGCTGCGTGAAGAAACATTGCAGTGGGGCGGCCCGTCCGGGTCCGGCCGGGGCCCGGCCGGGTCGTCCCGGGTCCGGACGCGCGGCCACGGAGGTAGCCGAGATCGTTGCGGGTTCGAGCTGGCGTGGCCCGTGCTGTGGAACCGGTCCGTGGTCGCACACGTCATGTCCAGCACGCTCGTCGGGATCGACGCGGCGCTCGTCGAGGTCGAGTGCGAGATCGCGCGCGGCCTGCCCCAGTACAACGTCGTCGGCCTCGCCGCCACCTCGGTCAAGGAGGGCGCCGTCCGGATCCGGTCCGCGCTGTCGTCGGCGGGCCACGAGCTGCCGTGCAAGCGCATCACGGTCAACCTGGCCCCCGCCGATCTGCGCAAGCCGGGCACCGCCCTCGACCTCCCGATCGCCGCCGCGGTGCTCATGGCCGAGGCGGGGTCGAGCCTGGACGACGACGACGAGGACGTCGACGACAACGGCAGCACCGGCGCCACCGCCGACGCCGGTGACCCCGCAGGCGGTGGTGACCCCGCAGCCGCGAAGCGAGCACCCTCGCCCGCGGCCCAGCGCAGGCGAGCCGCGCGTCGGCGAGCCGCCGAGCGCATGGAGCACACGATGCGCGGGCTCGTGGCCCTCGGTGAGCTCGGGCTCGACGGCAAGGTGCGACCCGTCCGCGGTGTGCTCGCGGCCGCGATGCTCGTGAAGGTGCGCGGCCTGCGGGGCGTGCTCGTGCCCGAGGCATGCGCGAGCGAGGCGTGCGTTGTCGACGGCGTCGAGGTCTACACCGTCGGTCACCTGCGCGAGCTGATCGACGTGTTCTTCGGCGTGGGCGAGCTGATGCGGGGGCGCCCGGGCGGGCCGAGACCGCCGACGCAGATGACCTTCGACATGGCGGACGTGCGCGGGCAAGGGGCGGCGCGGATGGCGCTCGAGGTGGCGGTCGCGGGCGGGCACAACCTGCTGCTGTCGGGACCGCCCGGCACCGGCAAGACCATGCTCGCGCGGCGAATTCCGACGGTGCTGCCGCCGATGACGCGCGAGGAGGCCCTCGAGACCACGAAGGTGTACTCGGCGCTCGGGATGGCCGATGGCCTGGTCGAGGAGCGGCCGTTTCGCGCGCCCCACCACACGATCTCGACGGCTGCGCTGCTCGGTGGAGGCTCGCCACCACGACCCGGCGAGATCTCGCTCGCTCACAATGGCGTGCTCTTCCTCGACGAGATGCCCGAGTTGCCGCGCAGTGCCGTGGAGGGCCTGCGGCAGCCGCTCGAGGATCGCGCGGTGATGATCGCGCGCGTCACCGGATCGATCGCGCTGCCCGCATCGTTCCTGCTCGTCGCTGCCGCGAACCCGTGTCCGTGCGGGTGGCTCGATTCGGGCGTGCGGGAGTGCACGTGCGCACCGTCGGCGATCGAGCGCTACCAGCGGCACCTGTCCGGACCGGTGCTCGATCGCATCGACCTCCGGGTCCACGTGCCGCCGGTCAGCCTGGACGAGCTCCGCGATCCCGTTCCAGGCGAGTCCTCCGCGGCGATCCGCGCGCGGGTGATCGCGGCACGCGACCGGCAGCTCGCGCGCCTGACGCCGTGGGGGCTGCATTGCAATGCCGAGATGTCGACGACCGTCCTCCGCGCGACCTGCGGCCTCGACGACCGGGCCGAGCGCGCGCTCGCCAAGCTCGTCGGCGCGCGGCACTCGATCACCGCACGAGGCGTCGACCGCATGCTGCGCGTCGCGCGCACGATCGCGGATCTGCAGGGGCTCGACCGGATCGATACGGGCTGCCTCCTCGAGGCCGCCGTCTATCGCGAGCCGGCTCCCGCGCTGTTCGCCGCGCTGCCCCTGCCCGCCCGTGCCGTGCCCATGACGGCTGCCGGTCCCGCTGCCCGCGGTGCCCGCACTGCCTCCACCGTTTCCACCGTCCCCGCTGCCCCCACCGTCTCCGCTGTCCCCACCGTCTCCGCTGTCCCCACCGTTTCCACTGCCCGAGGTGTCCCATGAGTCCGCTGGCGACCGAGATCTACAAGCACCTGCTGAAGCACCTGCGCGCGAACCAGGCGTCGATCACGTACGGCGAGCTTGCCGATGCGGTGAGCGCGCGGATCCCCACCCATCCCCGGAGCCGCACGCTGCACGCAGCGCTCGGCGAGCTGACGCAGGCGTGCCGCGCGGCGGGCCTGCCCTGTCTGCCGGCGATGGTGTGGCGCCACGACCGCAAACGCCCGTCCGACGGGTACTACAAGCTCGCGCACTCGCGCTCGCGCTCCGACCTCGCGCGCATCGCTGCCTGGGAGCGCGAGCACGCGCGAGTTCTCGTCGAGACCCCGAAGTTTCCGGCGGTGCTCCCGTGACCCGCGCCGACGTCACGGCCACGGCTGGCGAGCGCGGGGATGTCCTCGCGACCGGAGGGCGCTCGTGATGCCGCCGGGAGGGTTCCGCGCCGCCACGATGGGGCAACCCGAGGCGGGCATGTTCACCGGCGCCGCGATCGCCGTCGGCCGCATCGAGCTGCTGCTGGTGATCGTCGCGCCCGCGGTGCTCGCGGACGTCCGCGAGTGCCAGCTGACCGTCGCCGCGTACCAGGCTCGGTTCGGCAAGTCCATCGTCCTGCTGGCGCAGGACCACCGCGGGTCGCCGCGGTACTTCGGTCCGGCGCGGTTGATGCCGATGGTCGCGGCGATCCCGTTCGAGCTGATCCCGTGGCGACAGCTCTACTACCAGGCGCCCGTGCCGTGGCGGCTCCCCATCCCGCCCGATCCGCCGGTGTCGCCGACCGCGGCCTCGCTCGCCCTCTCGCTCACGGGCGAGCACCAACGGTCCCCGCGCGTGCCCGCTGCGACGCCGCCGGTGGGGGTGACCGTCGTCCGCCGCCGGCCGGGCCGGGACCGCTCGGGCGTGACGCTCGAGCTTCCCGTGCCGCGCGTGCCCCCGACGGCACCACCGCCGGCGCCGGGCTCCGAGGGAGCGGACACCGCCCACGACGAGGATCGCGACCACGACACCGCGGAGCACCCCACCCTGCCGCTCGATCCCGGCGACCTCGTCGAAATCCCGCGCTGGAGCTGAATCGGCCGCGAGCGCGGATCGTCGTACCGGACTGGAGATGCGCATCGTGCAATCGAATCAAGGTCTTGCGCCGGTTTCGGCCTCGTGGCATCGAGGGGCGATGAAGACGCTGCGCGTGTACGGGTCGGCCCTGGCGGTGGTGCTCGCGGTCGGTGCAGCGCGAGCGCAGACGGCGGCGCCGATGCCACCCCCGGTGGCGCCGACCTCGCTGCCGACCTCGCCGCCCGCGGGCGCTCCGACGGCGGGCAAGGTACCGCCGCCGGTCGTGCCGCCGTTCACGGGACCGAAGCTCGTCGGGGCCGAGGCGGTCGTGACCGTGAGCGCGCCGACCGGGTTCGTCGACGACGCGATCGTGCTCGACGGCGATCGGTTCGGGTACGTCCTGGCGGACGCGACCGCCAAGGCCGAGCTGCACGTGCTCACGCTCTCGACCCAGCAGGAGGTCATCGTCGACCTCGCGAAGCTCACGCTGACGCCCGTCGCGCTGCGGTTCGTCGGCCCCGCGCGCGTGCTCGTGATCGGGAAGGACGCGGACGGTCGGTTCTCCGGCGGGCTCGTCGAGCTCGCGGCGGTCGGGAAGACGAAGCCCGCCGGAACGATCGTCTACAAGCTGGCTCCCGCCACGCACCTGAGCGTGATCACGCGCGACGGCAAGCCGCGCATCGCCGCCGTGCGCGTGACCGAGACCGCGACGACCCCCGCGACGAGGTACGAGGCCGAGCTGCTCGCGCTCGACACCGGCAAGCGCATTGGCTCGGTGCATACGCTGGAGCTCGAGAGCGATGCGAACGCCAGGCTCGGCTTCAAGGTCAACCACTGGAGCGAGGGCTGGACCAAGGCGACCGGGCTGCGGTCGAGTGTGTGGGATGCCAAGGAGGGCCAGCAGGCTCCGGAGGCGGAGGCCACGTTCGACCTCGTGACCGGCAAGCTGGGATCGCGCGTGAAGATCGGTGACCTGTTCGAGCAGCGGCGGCGATTCCAGATGCTGGCGACCGGCGGTGGGACGCTCGATTTCGTGCGCTGGGGCTGGGACAACACCTCGCTCCAGCTGTGGACTGGCGGCAAGCTCCGGGTCCTCGAGCTCGATCAGCCGGTCACCACGTATGACAAGGCGTCGCTGCAGGCCGTGGTCGCGCCGGACGGCTCGGCGTGGATCGCGCTCAAGGTCGACCCCGTGAACGCCGCCGCCGTCGCGCGCCAGAAGGCGGACCCGGAGTACCTCGACCTCTTCGTGGTCGGCGGCGGTGGCGATACCCACGCGGTCCGCAAGACGCGGGTCGCAGCCCAGGGCCTGCGCCACCGGCTCGGCGCCACGACCGACCGGTTCTTCCTGCTCCAGCGCAACCAGGCGTTCGAGCGCGGCGGCAGGTCGCTGACCGTGTATCGCCCGCAGTAACAGCGAGGTAGCGTCATCGCGATGGCCAAGTCTCGCCGCGGCTCGCCGAACGCGCGGGGGACGGGTGGCAGCGCTCCGATCCGCCCGGTGCGTGACTCGGTACCGCCGGCCCCCGGGGTCGCCCCCTGGACGCCCGCGACGCCCGCGACGCCGCACGTGCCCGTCGTCGCCGTCGCCGTCGCCGTCATTCCCGTTGTCCCCGCCGTCCCCGCCGTCCCCGCCGTCCCCGCCGTCCCCGCCGTCCCCGC
>JAYSYE010000312.1:0-15345 GCA_043716635.1 Deltaproteobacteria bacterium
GCCTCGCGCGCGGCGGTGACGAACGCGCCGACGACCGCGACGCCCACCCCGTCCACGATCACGCCGCCGTACCGCAACCCGTCCGGGACTCCCGGCAGCGCGGGCCCCGCCGGCGCGAACGGCGCGCCGACATGCGTGCGCGTGCTCGCGGTCGCGCTGCCGCTGCTCGCCCCCACGATCGCGCGCTTCGCACCACCGCGGCCCAGCACCACCGCGATGACGACGCCGAGCGCGACGGCCACCGCACCCGCCCCGAGTGCCCACGACCGGCGCTGCCCACGCGGTCCCGTCGATCCGGCCGGTCGGGCCGCCTCGGTCTCCGGCGCGTCGTCGCTCACGCGCGAAACGATAGCGCGATCCGCGGTACGCTTCGGCCGTGACGCCCCTGTTCGCGAATCAGCGCGAGACCAACCTCGCCTCGACCGTCGCGCTCGTCGAGGCGGCGCTCGCGGACCTCGGCCACCCTGCGCCCGGGAGCCGCACCAGCGATCCGGACGCCCTGCACGCGTGGCAGCTGCCCGTCGGCTCGAGCCTCACGCGCGTGACCGTGGTCCAGCGCGCGGACTTCACCCACATCCGCGTGTGCGCGACGGTGATGGTCGCGACGGCGCCGGTCGATCGCGCGGCGTTGCACGCCCACCTGCTCGAGCAGAACCGATCCCTCTGCGGCGCGGCGTTCGCGGCGGCCGGCGATCAGGTGCTGATCGTCGCCGAGCGCTCGACGCTCGACCTCGACCGCAGCGAGGTGCTCGATCTGATCGGCCGGATCACGGCGTATGCCGACCAGTACGACGACGAGCTCGTCGCCGCGTTCGGCGGCGCACTGTGGGCGGCCGCCGGCTCCCACGGCACCTGACTCGGTCCCGTCCGACGGACGCCAGGAGCTCGACGGCGCGACGGTCAGCGCACGTCACGACCGCGCGGACCTTCATCCAGCGCGATCGACGTGAGCATGTTCGGACACATGGTGAGCTCGCCGACCTCGCGGACCACGCGGCCCTGCGAATCGATGAGCTTGGCCTCGGACATCACGACAAATTCGACCGCGCCCGACGCGGGCTGACACGACGCGAGGTAGCCGGTGATGCGCGCGCCCGTGTCGTACTCGATCGTGACGCGGTGGCTGATCAGGTCGTGGAGCTTCGAGTAGTTCGGCATCCCGCGAGCGGGTGTACCACAGCCGTCGGGGGGCGGCGGTGTGCACCCCGCCCGGGCCGTTACCCCGAGCCGCTACAGCGAGGCGTGGGCGCGAATGTGGACGACGGCGTCGAGCTTGCCCGACGGCAACACGTCGCCCGCGTCGATGACGACGGTGGCAGCCACGAGCACGTTGAACGGGGTCTTGTAGCTGCTCATCGCGGCCGCGAGCGCGGTCTCGCCCGCCGCCGTGAGCGCGAGCGTCGCGCCGGTGACGGTCTGACCCGGCCGGAGGCTCGCGACCGTCCCGATCGCGGTCGCCTCGGGGTCGTTTGGATCGGTGACGGACGCGGGCGCCACGAACACCGCGAGCTCCGGCGTCGCGAGGTTCAGCGAGCTCTGCGTGACGTCGTACGTGACGGCATCGATGCCGACGTGGATCACGGACTGGTCGGGCAGCGTGCGCAGCTCGGGCCGCTCGGTCACCAGATCGACCGCGTTGTACAGCCGGATCTCGAGCGCGAGCTGGCACTGTGACGTGTCCGGGTTGCACGTCCCGGAGCAGCCGCCCTTGCACGTGTCATTCGCGATCGCGCTGCACGTCTGCGGCGCCCCGCAGGACGTCGCGAGGTAGCGCTCGGTCACGGTCGGGTCGAGGCGCCACCGGGAGGCATCGATCGAGAAGGTCTTGTCGGGGACGGCCAGGTTGATCGCGGACACGTTGTCGACGACACACCCCGCGCCGACGGTGCCGGCGAGGACAGCCGCCAGTGCCAGACTGACAAAGCGACCGACGAAGCGAACGTGATGCATGGCCATTGCCTCGAGCCCCCGAGGTGACACCAGCATAGCACCCGCGCTCCACCGGTTCCCATAATCCGGAGCTGGGCGTGACCCTGGCTACAACCGCGACTCCGCTGTCCTGATGCTCACGTGCAGCGCCGCGGCCGCAGCCTCAACCGCCGTCGACGATCTGCTCGGCTGCCGTCCAGGGGTCCAGCGTGCGGGCGGCAACCTCGGCCGCGATGCGAGCGCCGCCACCGTGACTCGCGAGCGTCCGGGCGGCGCGATCCGCGAGCAGCCCCGCGACGATGGCTCGCACCAGCACCTCGCAGCGGCCGCGAGCGCGGACTGCGGCATCGGGACCGGACCACGCGCGGCGCCGGTGACCCTCGATCGCCGCAGCGAGCTCGCTCACCCCGGTGCCCGCCGTGGCGACGGTGCGGACGACCTCGACCGCCCCCGCACCCGGCCCGCCGTCGCGCGCCGGCCGCAGCGCCAGCATCTGTTCGAGGTCGCGTGCCGTCCGGTCCGCACCCTCGCGGTCCGCCTTGTTCACGCACAGGACGTCGGCGACCTCGAGCAACCCGGCCTTGATCGCCTGGATGTCATCCCCCAGCCCCGGCACGCTGACGACCACCGTCGTGTGCGCGACGTCCATGACGTCGACCTCGTCCTGCCCGACCCCTACCGTCTCGACGAGCACGCGATCGAAGCCCATCGCGTCGAGCACGAGCGCCACCTCGAGCGTCGAGCGCGACAGCCCTCCGAGCTGGCCACGCGTCGCGAGGCTGTGGATGAACACGCCCGGATCGGTGGCGTGGCGCCCCATGCGGATGCGGTCCCCGAGGATCGCGCCGCCCGTGATCGGCGAGGTTGGATCCACGGCGACGACTCCGACGCGCTCGCCGCACGCGCGGTAGTGCGCGATGAGGCGATCGACGAGCGATGACTTCCCCGCCCCGGGGTTGCCAGTGATCCCGACGAGGTAAGCGCGGCCCGTGTGGGGAAACAGCGCCTTCAGCTCCGCGAGCGCGGCGGGCCGGCGGTCGTCCAGGTCGCGCATGAGCAGCGCCGCCGCCCTCACATCACCGGACCGGATCGCCTCGGTGCGGCTCATCGGTGCGGGGTCACGCTGACCCGCAGTGCACGCATCGTCGTGGTGGCCCGGAGCGCGTAATCCGCGAGCGCCGGCACCTGGATCGCGGAGGTGCCGGTGACGGCGAGCTTCACGGTCCCGACCTCGAGCGTCGCCGTGCCTCCGAGCACGTAGAAGAAGACCGGGGTCTTCACGTGCGTGCCCCCGATGGCGTTGCCCGCCGCCACCGTCACCACCGCCGCCTCGAAGCCCGCACCGCTCGCGGTGCCGGCGTGGGACACCACGGGCGTCGCCACCGGCCGTCGTGTCGAGTCGAGCTCGGGCATCGGCATCGCGCCGGCGCGCGCGGCCCCCTCCTGCCCGCCAGGCGTGACCACGACCACCGCGTGCACCGCGCCCGCGGTCGCGATCACCTCGCGCGCGCTGCCGGCGGGGATCGTCACGAGATCACCGGCCCCGACCGCGGTCCGCCGCTTGCCACTCGCGTCGACCACCGTCGCCGGCCCCAGGAAGTACCAGAGCTCGGCGCGCTCCGCGAACCGCAGCCCCGTGGACACGCCGGCATCGAGCGCGAGCTCGAACATCGACGCCTCGTCGTTCGCGGTGTTGGCCTCGTCGAGCAGCACGGCCACGGACCGGCCCGCCTGCCCCGCCCACGGCACGAGCGCGCGATCGACCACGCTCTGGCCATCGGGTGCGCGGAACTTGAACGGCAGCTGGATCGTCTGGCCGTACAGCGGCGGCGCCCAGTGATAGCCCGCGAACAGCTCCACGAGGCAGCGCGCGAGCTTCGCGTTGCGCGTGGTGTCGCGCACCGCCGTCGCGACCGACCGCTCGATCCCGACCTCGATCCGCATCTCGACGTCGCCCTCGATGTCGAACCGCTCCGTCGCTGCGGCCGCCCAGCAACCCTGGGCGCCCTCGTCGAGCTCGTTCATCGCCTTCTGGATCGCGGCGAGCCGCTCCTGCTGGAGCGCCGACTCCTCGGCGTCGCGCGGCGCCCCGCCCTCGACGCCCGCATCCGGCGCGAGCGGCACCGGCGCGGCGCCACGGGATGCGCCCGGGTGCCCGCACCCCGAGAGCAGCAGGGCGAGCGTGCCCGCGAGCGTGATCGTCGAACGTCCGCGCATCACGCCAGCGCGCGCGCCAGGTTGCGCGCGATCACGAGCCGCTGGATCTCGCTCGTGCCCTCGTAGATCCGCGTCACGCGCACGTCGCGCAGCGCGCGCTCGACGGGAAAGTCGCGGACGTATCCGTAGCCGCCGTGCACCTGTAGCGCGATGTCGCAGATCTTCCACGCGTGCTCGGTCGAGAACAGCTTCGCCATCGCCGCGAGCTGGGAGAACTCGCCGCCGAGCTCCTTCGCATGGGCCGCGCGCAGCGTCATGAGCGAGCTCGCGTCGAGCCAGGTCGCGGCATCGGCCAGCATGTTGCCGACCGCCTGGTGCTGGATGATCGGCTGGCCGAACGTGCGCCGCTCGCCCGCGTACCGGATCGCCGCCTCCAGCGCGCCGCGGGCGATGCCGACGGCTTGCGATGCGATCCCGATGCGTCCGCCGTCGAGCGCCATCATGGCGAGCGCGAAGCCACGCCCGAGCCCGCCGAGGATCTGGTCATCGGCCACCTCGACGCCGTCGAACGCCAGCTGCGCCGTCGATGACCCGTGCAGTCCGAGCTTGTCCTCGAGCCGCGTGACCGTCAGCCCGCGCGCGTGGCCGGGCACCACGAACGCGGTGATGCCCTTGTGCCCGGCGCCCGGCTCCGTCACCGCCCACACGACCATCGCGCCTGCGCGATCGCCGCACGTGATCCACGACTTCGCGCCGCTGATGGACCAGCCGGTTGCGGTCTTCGTCGCCGTCGTGCGGAGCGCCGCCGGATCCGAGCCGGCCTCGGGCTCCGACAGCGCGAACGCGCCGCACACGAGCTCCCCGCTCGCGAGCCGGGGCACCCACTGCTGCGCCAACGCGGGGGTCCCGTTGTGCGCGATCAGCTCCGCCACCATGTTCGTCACCGAGACCGCGACGGCCACCGAGGCGTCGCCGCGCGCGAGCTCCTGCATGGCCAGCGAGTACGCCATGGGCCCTGCCCCCGCGCCGCCCAGCGCCTCGGGCACCGCGATCGCGAGCAGCCCGAGCTGCGCGATCTGCTTCAGCTCGGCCTCGGGAAACTCGCCCGACACGTCCCGCCGCGCCGCGGCCGGTACGAGCACGCGCTCCGTGAACTCGCGCGCCGCCTGCTGGACCGCGAGCTGTTCTTCGGTGAGCTGGAAGTCCATGGCTATCTCGGGTAGTGGTCAGGTGCGGGTCAGGTGCTGGCAGGACGAAACGTGACCGCCAGCTTGGCGACCGTGCCACGCGGATCGGGCAGCCGCCACGCCATCGCGACGCTGCTCGCGCACGTGGCCCACGCCGGGTCGAGCACCGACTCCGCGGAGGCGAAGCCCACGGATTCGGCCTTGCCACCGGGGCCCACGTAGATCGTCACGAGCACCTGCTCCGGAGCCTGGACGGGACCCACGTGCGCGGCACCCGCCGCCGTGGCCGCGGGCTTCGAGGCCTTCGCGGACTTCGAGGCCCCCCGGCCCGCGCCATGCTTCGGCTTCTTCACGGTCAGCTTCACCTTGCCGTCCTCGCCCACCGAGTCCGGATCCTTGCAGGCCTCGAGCTCCGCGACCTGGCCGCCGATCGCCCGCAGCGCGCGGTCCTCGGGCCACACCGCCGGCGTGCCGCGGGCGGAGAACTCGAGCGGCAGGGAGAAGTCCGCGTCGCCACCGACGGGCTTGCTGAACACCACCGCGCTCGCGATGGTCAGCAGGCACTGCTCGATCGGCCACGCGCCGAGGTCGCTCTCCGCGAGCTTCACGGCCGTGAGCACCCCCGCGCGCGAGATGTCCCAGTGGATGGTCACCTTGCCGCCGAGCCAGCGCCGCTTGCCGACCTGCTCGGTGTAGCAAGCCGACAGCTCGGCCGCGTGGGGCGCGATCCCTGCCTGCACGGCAGCCGGATTCATGTGACCACGCGTGGATACGAGCTCGACGCCGTCCTCGGTGTCCTCGTCCGCCGTGTCCTCGATGACATGTCGCGTCGGCCGAGGGGGCGCCACCGCGGTGGCCGGTGCCGGGGCAGTTCCGCCGCACGCCACCAGGAGGATCGCTCCCGCGAGCGCGCGCGACGTCGCCATCAGTTCGCCTCGAACCCGTACGTGTACGAGGTCTCGAAGTCCTTCGGGACGTGGGGGAACTCGATCTCGCTGATCCTGCCGACCACGCAATCCGCGAGCGACTTCGACTCCAGCGTCGAGCTGATGACCTTGACGGCATCGGCGTGGCCACTCGGCTTCACCGTCAGCGCCACCGTGATCTTGCCGTGCGCCGTCTTCGGGAGCTCCTTCGCGTCGACCGCGATCGCCAGGCAGCGCGACACCGAGTCGCGCCTGCGATCGAGGCGGCGGGTGATCTCGTCGATCTGGTCCATCGGGACCATGTCGGCCTCGTCGTTGACGTTCTGCTCGTGCGACGCGGTCATGTCCCCGTCGTCGCTGGGCTGGGCCGCCGGGTGCGACTTGCCACCGCAGCCACCGGCCCCCAGGGCCACCACCTCGAACATCACCACCATCACCAGTCCGCGCATGCTCAGCTCCCCTTCGCCAGATGTCCGGCGATCACCAACCGCTGGATCTCGCTCGTGCCCTCGTAGATCTCCGTGATCTTCGCGTCGCGGAAGTGCCGCTCCACCGGGTACTCCGTCACGTACCCGTTCCCGCCGAAGATCTGGATGCCCTCGCGCGCGGCGCGGTTCGCGACGTCCGACGCGTAGAGCTTCGCCATCGCCGCTTCCTTGCCGAACGGCAGCTTCTGGTCCTTGAGCCATGCCGCGCGCAGCGTGAGCAGGCGCGCCGCATCGATCTCGGTGGCCATGTCGGCGAGCTTGAACTGGATCGCCTGATGCTGGATGATCGCCTTGCCAAACGTGCGGCGCTGCTGCGCGTACGCGAGCGAATCCTCGAGCGTGGCGCGCGCGATCCCGAGCGCCTGCGCCGCGATGCCGATCCGGCCGCCGTCGAGCGTCGACATCGCGACCTTGAAGCCGCCGCCCACCTCGCCGAGGATCGCGCTCGCGGGCAGGCGCACGTCGTCGAGATAGATCTGCGAGGACTTGCTGCCGCGGATGCCGAGCTTGTCGTCCGGCGGTCCCGTGCGCACGCCCGCCGTCTTCATCGGCAGGATGAACGCCGTGATGCCTTTGTGGCCGGCGGCCATGTCGTTCATCGTGAACAGCATGCACACGTCGGCGACGGGACCGTTCGTGATCCAGTTCTTCGTGCCGCTGATGATCCAGTCGGCGCCGTCCTTCGTCGCCGTGGTCTTCTGCGCAGCCGCGTCGGAACCGGCCTCCGGCTCCGACAGCGCGAAGCAGCCGAGCAGGCGCCCCGACGCGAGCGGCGTCAACCACTCCTGCTTCTGCGCCTCGGTGCCGAACCGATAGATCGGGTCGCACGCGAGCGAGTTGTTCACGCTCATGATCACGCCCGTGGAGGCGCACGCGCGCGAGACCTCCTCCATCGCGAGCGCATAAGAAACGGTGTCGAACCCGGACCCACCGTACTGCTCGGGCACCGCGATCCCCATGAACCCGAGCTCGCCCATGCGCTTCACGAGCTCGGCCGGGTGACGGTGCTCGCGGTCGATCGCGGCCGCCTTCGGCAAGACTTCCTGCGTCGCGAACTCGCGAGCGGTCTTCTGGACTGCGAGTTGCTCTTCGGTCGGCGTGAACTGCATGCTTGCTCCTGCTCGATTTACCGGCGAACCGGCTACTGGCCCGTGAACTTCGCGGCGCGCTTCGGCTTCGCGAGGAACGCTGCCATGCCCTCGCGCTGGTCGGCGGTCGCGAACATCAGCCCGAAGCTGCGCTGCTCGAGCGCGAGGGCGTGCTCGAGCGTCGTCGACTGCCCGAGGTGAATCAGCCGTTTCACCTCGGCGACGGCCAGCGGACCGTTGCCGGCGATGCGCGCCGCCAGGGCCTTCACGTTCGTCATGAGCTCCGCGGCCGGCCACAGCGCATCGACGAGCCCGATGCGCAGCGCCTCCACTGCCGTCACGGTATCGCCGGTCATGCACAGCTCCTTCGCCTTGGCGACGCCCACGCGGCGCGCGAGGCGCTGGGTCCCGCCGAAGCCCGGGATGACGCCGAGCTTGACCTCGGGCTGGCCCAGCACGGCGGTGTCCGCGGCATGGATGAAGTCGCACGCGAGCGCGAGCTCGCACCCGCCGCCGAGCGCGAACCCGTTCACGGCTGCGATCCACGGCTTGCTCGACGTCTCGATCGCGGTGCCGAGGCCGCCGCCCATCTCGGAGAAGCCCTGCGCCTGCAGCGGCGACAAGGCCTGCATCTCCGCGATGTCGGCGCCCGCCACGAACGCCTTGTCCCCGGCGCCGGTGAGGATCACCACGCGCACCTCGTCGGTCAGCTCGAGGTCGCCAGCGAGCGCGAGCAGCTCGGCGATGACCTGCGTGGACAGCGCGTTGCGCG
The DNA here is from genome assembly GCA_043716635.1 of Deltaproteobacteria bacterium. Taxonomy (GTDB): domain Bacteria; phylum Myxococcota_A; class Polyangia; order Haliangiales; family Haliangiaceae; genus JABFXX01. Next base: position 8,548 of record JAYSYE010000312.1, read on the forward strand.
CCGCCGGCCGATCGATCGACACCACGGCGATGACGCCATCCACCACGACCTTCAGGGTCTCGTACTCGGCGAAGCTCACGCGATCACCTGGTGACCCTGCGTGTCGTACTGGTAGAAGCCGCGGCCGACCTTCCGGCCGAGCCAGCCGGCCGCCACGTACTGGCGGAGCAGCGGACACGGGCGGTACTTGTCGTCGCCCAGCTCGCGATGGAGCACCTCGGCGATCGCGAGGCACGTGTCGAGCCCGATCAGGTCGGACAGCTCGAGCGGCCCCATCGGATGGTTCAGGCCGAGCTTCACGCCGATGTCGATGTCGGCCGCCGTCCCCAGGCCCTCGTACAGGCCGTAGCAGGCCTCGTTGAGCAGCGGGATCAGCATCCGGTTCACGATGAACCCGGGGATGTCGCGCGCGCCGATCGTGGTCTTGCCGAACCGCTTCGCCAGCTCGACGGTCGTGGCGTAGGTCGCGTCCGAGGTCGGCAAGCCGCGCACGATCTCCACGAGCTTCATCAGCGGCACGGGATTCATGAAGTGCATCCCGATCACGCGGTCCGGGCGGCCCGACGCGGCCGCGATCTTCGTGATCGAGATCGACGACGTGTTCGACGCGAGGATCGCGGTGTCCTTGCACACCTCGCCGAGACTCTTGAAGATGCTGACCTTCACGTCCTCGCGCTCGGGTGCTGCCTCGATCACGAGGTCGCAGTCCGCGAGATCGCGGTGCGCGGCGCCGGATTTCAGGCGGCTCATCGTCTGGTCCCGGGAGGCGCCGTCGAGCTTGCCCTTCTCCACGAGCCGGTCGAGCTGCTTCTTGATCTTGCCGATGCCATTCGCCGCGAAGTCGGGCGCCGCATCCACGACGAGCACGTCGAGTCCCGCCTGCGCCGCCACCTGGGCGATGCCCTGCCCCATCTGCCCGGCCCCCACGACGCCGAGCCGCTGCACGAGGCCCGCCGTCACGAGGCGCGCTCCACGAGCAGCGCGATGCCCTCGCCGCCGCCGATGCACAGCGACGCACCTCCGCGCTTCGCGTCCTTCGCGGCCATCGCGTACACGAGCGACACGAGCACGCGCGCGCCCGACGCGCCGATGGGATGTCCCAGCGCCACGGCGCCGCCGTTCACGTTCACCTTCGCGGCGTCGAGCTTCAGCATCTGGTTGTTCGCGAGCGACACCACGCTGAACGCCTCGTTGATCTCCCACAGGTCCACGCTCTGCGCGTCCCACGAGGCCTTCGCGAGCGTCTTCTCGATCGCACCGGCAGGGGCCGTGGTGAACCACTCGGGCGCCTGCGCGTGGTAGCCCCACCCGACGAGCTTGCCGAGGATCTTCAGGCCGCGCTTCTTGGCCTCGTCGCCGGACATGAGGACGACCGCGGCGGCGCCGTCGTTCAGCGACGACGCGTTGCCGGCCGTGATGGTGCCGTCCTTCTGGAACGCGGTCCGCAGGCCGGGCAGCTTCTCGATGTTGCCCTTGCCCGGCTCCTCGTCGGTCTCGACGCTGACCTCGCCGCCCTTGCCGGGGACCTTCACCGCCACGATCTCCGCCTTGTGAGCCCCGCTCTTGCCGGCCTCGAGCGCGCGGCGGTAGCTCTCCGCGGCGTGCTCGTCCTGCGCGGCGCGGGTGAAGCCCTTCTCCCTGGCACAGAGCTCGGCGCAGTTGCCCATGTGCTGGTTCGAGTACGGATCCCAGAGGCCGTCGTGGACCATCGTGTCCACGGTCTCGGGGACGCCCATCTTCACGCCCTGCCGCAACCCGCGCATCGCGTGCGGCGCGTTCGACATCGACTCCATGCCGCCCGCGACGCCGATCTCGATCTCGCCGAGCGCGATCGCGCGCGCGACGCCGAGCACGGCCTCGAGCCCGGAGCCGCACACCTTGTTCACCGTCACGCACGGCACGGAGTCGGGCACTCCTGCGTACTTCGAGGCCTGGCGCGCGGGCGCTTGCCCTTCGGCGGCCTGCAGCACGTTGCCCATGTGCACGACGCCGACATCCTTGCCCTCGACGCCGGCGCGCTCGAGCGCGGCCTTGATCGCGATGGCACCGAGCCGGGGCGCCGGGATGGCCTGGAGCGAGCCGAGGAAGCTGCCGATGGGGGTGCGCGCGGCACCGACGATCACGACGTCACGCATGAGGGGGGGATACCCTGCACCCCCGCGATCCGTCAACTGCGCGAGGCGGGCCGGCAGCCCCGCGATCAGCGCTCCAGTGCGGCGCGCACCCGGTCGACGATCGCCGCGAGCTGCGCCACGACGATCGCGAGCTCCTCGCCGGTGGTGCTGCGGCCGAGGCTGAACCGCACGCCCTCGCGCGCGGCACCGGGGGTGAGCCCGAGCGCGAGCAGCACCGGCGATGGCTGCGTGGAGCCCGACGTGCAGGCCGCACCGGTCGACGCGGCGATCCCCGCGAGGTCGAGGCCGATCACGATCGATTCGCCGAGCGCACCCTCGAAGCCGGCATTGACGGTGCCGCCCACGCGAGGTGCTCTCGCGCCGTGGATCCGCGCGCCCGGCAGGCGCACGATGGCCTCCTCGAGCTCGGCTCCGCGCGCGGTGACCCCGGCCCAGCTCGGGAGGTCGACGGCCGCGGCGGCCGCTCCGAAGCCCGCGATCCCGACGACGTTCTCCGTGCCGGCCCTGCGCCCCCGCTCCTGCTGGCCACCGCCCACGATCGGCAGCGCCGCATCGAGGTGCGAGCTCGCGAACAGCGCGCCGACCCCGGGTGGGCCACCGAGCTTGTGCGCCGAGATCGCGATCGAGTCCGCATCGAGGGTCCAGAGCGCGAGCTTGCCCGCGGCCTGCACGGCGTCGAGGTGGATCAAGGCGCCACCCGACCGCGCCTCTCGCGCGACCGCCGCGACGTCGACGAGCGTACCCAGCTCGTGGTTCACGACCGCGAGCGCCACGAGCCCGGCGCCGCGCAGCGAGGGCGTGGCCGGATCGATCCGACCCTCGCCATCGACGGGGAGGACCTCGGTGGTCCAGCCCCTCACCGCCAGCGCATCGACCGCGCCCCGCAGTGACGGGTGCTCGATGGCGCTGGTGATCACGATCCGCGGCCCGCCCGCCCGCTCGACGGCCAGCGCGAGGCCGAGCACGCCGAGCGCGTTCCCCTCGGTGCCCCCGCTCGTGAGCACCACGCCTTCACGCGGACGACCGAAGAGCCCCGCGATCGCATCACGCGCGCGCTCGACCACGTCGCGGGCGGCGCGACCCTCGGCGTGAATCGACGACGGATTTCCGTGACTGTCGAGGGCTCGCGCCATCGCTTCGCGGGCGGCCGGAACCAGCGGCGACGTCGCGTGATGGTCCAGGTAGATCCGCGCGCTCGTTGACATCAGCACCTGCCTATCGACATGATCGCGCCCAGGGGCGGTCGTAGTCTGCCCGGTATTATTGTGGCCGACGATGCCGGCGCGCTCCTTGTACGCTCGGGCCTGGTCACCACCAGCGCCCTCGAGGCCGCGCGCGCGAACGTGGCCGCCGCGGGCGGCACGCTCGGCGAGCATCTCGTCGGTGCCGGCGCGATCGCTGACGATGCGTTGACCGGCTTCTACCGCGAGCGCCTCCTCGTCACGCAGGTGAATCCGAACCTGCTCGCGCGCCTGCCGCCGCATGTCGTCGCGGCGATCCCGACGGACATGGCCGTCGAGCTGCGAGCGATCCCGGTCGCGCTCGACGCGAGCAACCACCTGACCGTCGCGATGAGCGATCCCTCCGACCGCCACGCGGTGGACGAGATCGCGTTGTTCACGGGCCTGTACATCGTGCGCGCGGTCGCGACCCAGATGCAGATCGCCTGGTGCCTCGCGCACTACTACGGCCACGTCACCGCGCTCGGAGGCCGCCTGATGCAGCCTGCGCCCCTCGTGCAGCCTGCACCACTCGTGCAGCCCGCGCCGGTCACGCCCGCGGGGTCCGGACCGCTGCCGCGCGTGAAGGGCCTGACCGCGGAGATCCAGGCCCAGCGCAAGCACGCGCTCGCTCCGGGGACCGAGGCGATGCCAGCAGCAGCGTCGCCGCGCCCGCCCGTGCCCCGCGCGATCACGGAGCCGCTGGAGGAAGGCACGGACGCGCCCGAGGTGCTGCTCGACGCGACGAGCGATGGCGTGCCCGCGTCCCCCCTGGCCTCGGTGATCACGACGCCAGCGCGCCCGCAGAGCATCTCCGGTGAGATTCGCGTGCCGCTGCCGCGCGCGCAGTCGGTGAAGCCGCCACCGGCGCGCGACGAGCTCGACGAGAGCGGGCCCGTGATCACCGTCGAGGTGGAGGCGGAGCACGAGCAGCGACTGGCGGCGCGGACGATGCCGGTGCGCAAGCGCAAGGCGAAGACCGACCCGCCGGAGCTCGCCGCGCGCGCAGGAGAAGTCTCGACGGCGACCGGACCCGTGCGCCGCATCGACCTCGACGAGCCGCGGATCGTGATTGCACTCGAGCCCGAGCCCGAGCCCGAGCGGCCGTCGACGACGATCATCGACGACGAGGCGGATGGTGTCGTGATCCGCGAGGGCCTGCGCCCTGATCCGGAGTCCGAGCCGGTGCTGCTGGAGCGCCGACGAGATAGCGGCGAGGCTCCCGCCATCGCCGCGCCCGGCGACGAGGACGAGACCGACGAGACGGACGAGGTGGTGGAGCTGACGGCCCCGAAGCGGCAGCGTCGGCCGAAGCCAACCGTGGCCGGCATCGGCGCCCTGCCCGCGGTCACCCGGGCGTCGCGCGACACCGAGACGGATCAAGTTCCCGTGGCCGTCATCCGCCGGGTGATCGCGCGCGATGCGGTCGATGACGGCTGGGATGTGCCCGACGACAACGCGGCGGCCGTCCTGGGTGCCATGCCCGGCGCACACAGCAGCGGGGCGGTCGCGCTACCGGCAGGCACCGGAGCGCCGACGCCCGCCAGCGCGCGCGACCTCGACACGGCCATGATGCGCTCGCTCGCGCTCATTCGCGCGCTCGAGCACGCTGCCGATCGCGACGCGGTGCTGGGGCTGCTGGTCTCGCACCTCGCGGCCACGCATCGCCACGCGGGCTTCTTCGTGATGCGGGGCCGGGCCGCGGAGCTGGCGGTGTTCGCGATGCAGCCGCCTCCGTCGATCACACCGTTCGCCACCCTGTCCCTCGACCGGCCCTCGATGTTCCAGGATGTCATCGGCACGCGGCTACCGTACCGCGGCCCCATCGACGATGACGCGAGCCGCACGTTCCTGGCCGCCGTCCTGGGTGTCGCGCCCGCGGAGATCCTCCTGGTTCCGGTCGCGATCCGCGAGCGCACGGTCGGCGTCCTCTTCGCGGACGGTCGCCACGGGCCCACCTTCGACGATCAACTGGCCCTCGTGTCGCGCGCCGCCGGGCTCGCTCTCGAGCGCATCCTCACGTCGAAGCGCTGACCGGCGCGGTGAGCGCGGTGCGGTTCAGTGCCGGGGGCCCGGCACGGGCACCCGCGCGCGCGGGTTGGTCCGCTCGTCGTCGTGCTCGACGGGCTCTGCGCCCTCCGGCGGGTCCCCCGCACCTCGCGTTCCTGTGGGTCCCGTGGGCTCCGTCGGCTCCACGGTGTCCCCACCGTCCGGCGGTGGCAGCGTCTGCGTGCCGCGGCTGTGCTCGGGAATCGTCGCCTCGTCCTCGGGATGCGCGGGCTCGGTCTCGACCGGCAGCAGCTTCTCGATCGACCAGCCGGTGGGGTCGGCCACATGATACGGCAGCGGCGGCGGTAGCGGCGTCGACTCGTCGGCGACGGCACGCGAGAACCCAGCCGCGCCCGCGGCCACGCCGACCGCGACCCCTTCGGTCGCTTCGGTCTCGCCGTCGCCGCCCTCGTCCTCGGGCGGTGCGAGCGGCGCCGGTTCGCGCGGATCGCTCACGGCGCGGGGCTCACGACGGAGTGAGCGAGACCGGCGCGCGGAACGGCATCGTCGGGACGCCGGCGGGGAGCACCCATTTCGCGGCGATCGTCTTCATGCAGGCGTCGAAGGTCTCACCGAGCGACGGGGAGAACGATGCACTCTTGTACGTGCCGTTCGGCTGGAAGCTCGCCGAGACCATGAGCCGGACGCTCCGCGCCTGGAGGCTCGTGTCCTTCCTCAGCGCCTGCTCGTAGCACTTCTGGATCGAACCCTTCGACTTCGCGACGAGGTTCACGAACTGCGTGACCGCGAGGCCGATCGTCTTGTCATCGACGGGGTGCGGCGGCTCGCCCGGCTTCGGCGGACGCACGGTCAGGATGTCATTCTCGATCACGACGGAGATCTCACCGGGCGCGGGCGGCGCGCCGGAGCCGAGGCCCATGCAGCGAGCCTTCTCGGCCTCGAGATCTTTGATGAGCTTGCCCTGCTCGTCGCTGTTCGCCTTGAGGCGAGCCAGCTCATCAAGAGTTTTCGGGTTGTCCTTGACGACCGTGTCGCCCTTGCAGCCGGCGAGCAGAGCGGTGGACACGAAACACGACAACGCGACGAAAAAACGGGGACTCATGGGTCTTCCAGCTTCGATGCTACGGGCTTGGAGCGCAGAACACCACCGCCCGGAGACTCGATGTACTCGCGCACCACCCGGCCGCCCACCACGTGCTCCCCGACGATCCGGGCCGCGCGGGCGGCATCGCAGCGGTTGTAGAGCGCCGTGAGGCCGCGAGGCCCTGGCACGGTGGCAAACCCGCTGCCCAGGGCGGGGGCGGTCGCGTCCACCAGCTCGCGCACGAGCACATTCGGGCCCTGGGTACACCGCCCGAAACAGCTCTGCCAGGCGAGCTCCGTGGTGGCTGCCACCCCGCCGGTGTCGATCGCGGCGCGAAAGCTGGCCTGGA
>JAYSYE010000313.1:0-1578 GCA_043716635.1 Deltaproteobacteria bacterium
TGACTCGATGACTCGATGACTCGACTACTCGATGACTCCAAGCAGGACGCTCATGAACACAGACGACCCACAGGGTGGCGCCTACGCGGGTGGCGGTTCGAGGGCACGGGTTACCGCGTTCGGGCTCGTGCTCGCGGCCTGCGGCCGTCCCAACGTGTCGCCAGCACCACGCGAGGCGCCGCACGGCGTCTCGCGCGCGTCGACCGATGCCAACACGGATCCGATCGATGCGCTGCGGTTATTAAACCAGACCCGAGCCGCGGCGTCCTCTGTCGACGACGCCACGATCACCGCGGCTTTCGCGCGCGACTGCGCCGATGTCGCGGGCACGGCCAGTCCAGCTGCGAGCGATCGCAGGCGGCGGGTGGCACATGGACGCCTCACCCATGGACCATCGGGAACCGAGGACATCGAAGCGCTGTCCATCGAGGACGGCAAGGTCATCCTGCACGGTCCCGCGGGCGACCTCGTCGTGGATCTCGCGGCGAACAAGGTTCTGCCGCGATCCATCGTCGTACCGGCATCGGAGCTCACCGACTGCGCACCAGTACCGCGCGTCGGCCACACCGTGGTCGAGCACTACTGTCATCGTGGCGGACGCGACGTCTGGGTCGAGGCGATCGACGCCGGCCTCGTCACCGAAGGCAAGCGAGATCCGGGACTCGCGAATCGCCAGGCCGTGGTGCTGGAGTCCGGGAAACACGGCACGATCGAGCTCTTGGGCGTCGCCTGCATCGACGGTGCCGACGTGCGGGTCGAAAGCGACGCGGTGTTCTGGAGCGATCGCCACGCGGTCTGGGCACGCGCGCGGGGTAGCGCGGCTCCGGTCCGCCTCTACGAGGGTTACATGCCGGTCGTCGCCGGGCGCATCGGCGACGACATCTATATTCAGGCTCGTGGCTCGCTCTCGGTCACGCCGCTCAGCGCGCCCTCCCGCGAGACCTTGCTGGCTAGGACGTACCTCTCCACCGTTGGTGATCATCAGGTGGTGTGGAGCGAGATGGACGCGAACGCCGTCGATATCGTGCTCGGAGCCCGCGGCACGGTCGGGCGCGTGATCGCGACCCGCAGCCACGAGCCGATCGCGCTTGATTGGCTGGGCTCGCGTGTGATCGTGCTCGACCTCACCGCCACCGGCTGGCGACTCGATGTGATCGTTCCGTGATTACGCGTTGTGAGTTCGAATAGACTTGGGTGCGGATCTTCTCCACCCGTGGAATATCGCGAACTTGATCGCGCCTGATCTTTCCGGATCGATCGCTCGCGGGTAGCGTCGCCGCCATGACGACTGCCACGGCCGCTCGCACGAGCGCCAACGACAGCCTGTTCTGCGAAGCTCGCGCGCTGATGAAGAAGCTCGAGGACGACCTGGTCGCGCCCGACGCGATGCACGCGACGCACGATCAGATCGAGCGCATGGTCGTGACCGAGGGCCACAAGATCCTGCGCGCGATGTTGCAGCAGCACTACGACCTGCGCGCGGCGCTGGAGCGAGAGGTCGCGGTCAAGGCGATCGACCGACAGAAGCGCGACCGGCTGCGCCAGTCGATCCGTCGGCTCGAAACGCTGGTCGGGGAG
>JAYSYE010000314.1:0-5071 GCA_043716635.1 Deltaproteobacteria bacterium
GCGCCCCTGTCCGAGATGGCCGGCGCTCGGCCGTACAGGGAGCGTGCCCCAGAACGGGTCGATTCCGGAATTCCTCGAAACCCGACGGGAGTAGAACCACCGAGATGGTGCGTCATCTGGCTGGCGTAACCGTACGGCGATCGATCCTGTCGCAGCGATCGGGCTTGAGCGTTCGTCCGCGCCTGCATGGGACATCGAGGTCAGTGGTCTGAGCACGAAGCGTGCGGAGTCCTGAGTGCGTGGCGCAAGAGCGGGCTGACGCTCGAGAGGTTCGCGCGGGACCGCGGCCTGACGCCGCAGCGCGTTCGGAGTTGGAAGGCCAAGCTGGAGGGCAAGGCCACCGCGCTGTTCCGCGCGCAAGCCGCCGGCCGTGCGCAAACAGAAACTGTGCGCACAGTCCCGTCCGCTCCGCGACTTACGGACTCAGCTCGAACCACGACGCGCTCTGCTTCATGAAGAGCGGGGGCTCCAAGGTTGCGATCCGGCGGCCTTCGAGGACCCATCGATGAAAGAGCGCGAGCCCTCTACTCATCGTGCGATCGGCCGCCCTGATCAACAGGCCCTCTTGCCCTGGCTCCCCGTGTAGTAGCCCTCCGGGCCAATGAAAGGGGACGATAGCCGAATAGCCCCACACTTCCGGATCAGCCGCGAGATCTCGCACGACCTCGACCATGCGCTGATGCACGATCGCCAAATCGGGATCCTGAAGCACATGCTTCTCGTAAGTCACGACTACTGTCCCGGTCTTGCCGTGATTCGTTCGGAAATACAAAGCAGGCCCGATCCCCTCAAGCGTCACCGGCGGAAATTGCGACGGCGTCTCGGTCGCGGACAGCCCGGTATACATCTCGATGCTTTCGCGGACGAAGATGTCCAACCGAGTCGGTTCGTCGCTCGTGGTCATCGGCGCGATGAGAACTGTACCACCTCCCCGGTGTGCGCCGGACCGGCTATCGGGCGGCCGATCGTGAAGCTACACGCGCGGCACGGGCATCGCTGATCGGACGGTTACCTCCTGGCGAAGCTGGGCGTTATCGTCCACGACCGGCGTCACTGGGCAGTTGCGATCGACCCCGAGCAGTTCGGGATCGACTACGTCCGCCCGTCCACCCGGTTCCACACCACAAAGGACCGGGTTTGGCGTCGGGCAGATCCGTCATCGTTCAGTGCTGGGAGTCGTCAGAGCGCGGGGACGGCAGCAGCGGCGTGCGCTGATATGGCGGGGCGCTCGGCGCGGGCGACGCGCTTCGCCTGGGCGCGGGCCTCGAGTGCGGTGCCGACGTACGGCTCGCGGGTGCCCATGAGGTGATCGAACCACGGGCGCGTCACGCACCAGTTCGCGTGCTGGTTCGGGCCCATGTGGTGGTCGTAGTGCCAGGGCAGGTGCTCGCGGGCCCACTCGGGGTCGAGGTGGGCCCGCTTGTGCTTCCGGTAGTAGTTGATGGCGCCGTACAGCACGGTGCCGACGAAGAACGGCGCGATCGGGAGCAGCGGTGCCACCAGCACGGCCGAGCCCAGGAGCGCGAACGCTTCCTTGCTCTGGCCGTTCCATCGCGACAGCAGCGGCTCGCGATAATCGGGATCGACGTGAGCGTTGCGCCGCGCGTGCTTGTGGTGCTCGTACCAGTGGAAGCTCCAGAACGAGCGCTTGTCCTGGCCGAGGCCGTGGAGCACGTACTTGTGCATCGCCCACTCCGTCGCATTCGACGCGAGGAGGCCGAGCGGAATCCCCAACATCAGCGCGCCTCGCTTGAAATCATGACTGAATGGTCACATCATATGGACACCCTGTCCACGAAAAAAGTCAGCCGGCCCGGCCCCGTCGGGGGAGCCCGCGATCGCAACCGCCGCGACACCCAGCAGCGCCTGGTCGAGGCGGCGCTCCAGCTGTTCCTGGCGCACGGCATCGAGGCCGTCACGATCGACCAGATCGTCGCGGCCGCGGCGATGGCGAAGGGGAGCTTCTATCGCTACGCCACCGACAAGGCGGCGGTCGTCGCGATGATCATGGAGCCGATCGAGATCGAGGTGCTCAACGCGCTCGAGCGCTGCGAGCACGCCATCGGCCTGGCCCAGCGGGAGATGCTCGCGGGCATCTATTTCCAGCTCGCGATGGACCTGCTCGCAGTGGTGACGGCGAACACGTCTCGCGTGCTGCTCTACCTGCAGGAAGCGCGGGCGCCGGTGTCGGATTCGCGCCGACTGATCCACGGCATCGCCGACGAGCTGACGGCGCGCGCCATCTCCCTGACGCAGGTCGCTCTCGATCACGCGCTGATCCGCGATGTCGATCCACGCGTCGCCGGCGTCACGGTGCTCGGAGCCGTCGACGCGCTCCTCTTCGAGCAGCTGCGCGGTCGCCGTGCCGCGAGCGACGCCCCCCGCGCGATCACCGAGCTGGTCGGCATCGTGCTCGCCGGCATCCGTCGTCCCTGAGCACACCCCGTGGGTCCCGGCCCCCGACGCGTGCTGCGTCACGTGCCGACGCACGGGACTAGAGCGATGCACCAACTTTGGCTACGCGCGGCGGCCGAGGCGGGCGCTGGCGGTGCTCCTCCTGCTCGTGGCCGGGCGCCCCGACCACGCGACCTCGACCCCGCGTGCTGCTCGGCGTCGCTGCGTCCGCCTCCGAACCTTGGAGCCGCGGTAGCGGATAGGCCGGGGGAGCCGGCGACGGCGAGGGCCTGGCCTCCTGACGGAGATGTCGACGCACGACGCGCGATCTCGTCAGCGCGGCAGCGGGCCAGGGGTGTGTAGCGCGTCGAGCGGACTTCCTGCTTTCGCCCACCCTGCACTCAATAGCCATGTTCTCGGAGGTGAGACGGGCAGTGGATCGTAGTCGTGCCACCCCGCCCATCCTCGCCAGTCCGTTGCCTGACGCCAGCCGGGAAACGAAACTGCGCTGGAGTAGCGATCCATCATCTCGAGTCGCGCGTCGTGGCTGCGCTCGTCCTCGTTGTGGCGTCGCCAGTTGCCGAGCACGTACGCGATCACGTTGCGCGCCTGACGGGGCGTGCCGATCATGGTCGAGTGGAACCGGTGCTCGAACACCTTGCCGCTACGCTTCACGGCTCGGTTGATCGCGCGCGCTGCCGAGATCGTGAATGCCTGCATCCCGCGCGCGAGCTCGTCGCGACCTGCGGCCTCCACGAGCAGATGGAGATGGTTGTGCTGAACCGAGTAGTGCACGACACGGAACCAGTCAGCTCTCGCGCTCACCGCGCCGAGCGCGTGCCGGAGCGCACCAAGAATCTCGCCCTTGCGTAGACGCCCAACCTCCCGCGTCACGCGCAGGACCGCATGCACGGGGGTGCGCGCCGTCATCTTCGCCCGCGCGCGATGCTGCGGATCTCGCGATCCTGCGGCGCGCTTCCTGCCGGCACCCTTGCGCTTTCCCCCGCGTCGCTTCGGCGACGGGAGCGCCAGTCCGAGCTGTGCAGATGGCTGTATCATTGATTGAGCATATAACGGGAGTCTGACATCGAGTGAGTATCAGACTGACCTGTAAGTCATGCGGGGATCCGATCGGTGGGGTTTCGGTTGAAGCGATCATAGTCACTAGGGATCGCTTCGATCGGTGATCGACATGTCCGGCGCCCGATGGCGCTCGGCCTTCGGCAGCCTTCGGCGGCGCTGGCTTGCGTTCATTCTCAGTCTTCGTCAGCGTTCGCCGGCCTTCGCCGGCCTTCGCCGGCCTTCGCCGGCTTCAGCGGCCTTTCGGCAGCATTCGGCGGCCTTCGGCGGCCCTTCAGTCCTCGCCGGCCCATGTCGCCTTCGCCGGACCTCATGGCACTCGTCGTCGCGTCCTGGGTCGGCCGGTACAGCAACACAATGCTGCCGCTTCCCATCCGGAGCCTCCGCCGCTGTCTGCGCGCGAGCACGGGAGCTCCGCGGATCGGTCCGACGCAAACCTCTGTCGAGTCGCCGCGCCGCTCCACGCCACGCCACCCGCCACGCCACGCCACGCCGCTGGACCGTCCGCCGCGCCGCTGGACCGTCCGCCTCGTCGTTACTCTCCGCGATGGACGGTCCAGCGGCGCACCGCGACGGGCTCGCTCAGCGCCTTCGACGTGTAGACCAGCTCCTCGAGGGTGATGTCCTCGCGCGCGAGGTACTCCGCGACTCCCGGCCCGCGAAACGTCGCCTCGCTCATCGCGATCTGGTGGCCCTCGGCAAGCGCCTGCAGCTTGGCGGCGATGTTCACGGTCCCGCCGAAGAAGTCTGCGTTGCTGTTGAGCCGCACCGCGATGCAGGGCCCCGTGTTCAGCGAGATGCGAAGGCGGATCGGAGAGTCGGCCCGCGCCGGCATGAAGGCATCGTGGATCGCCCGCGACGCTCTCACCGCATCGAGCGGATCGCCGAACGTGGCCATCACGGCATCGCCGATCGTCTTCACCACGGCGCCGCGGTGCTCGCGCACGATCGCGAAGACCTCCTCGAAGTGACGCTTGATCTCGATGAACGCGCCCGGATCGCCCCGCGACGCGTAGAACGCCGTCGAGCCGACCACGTCCGTGAACAGCAGCGTCTGCTCGCCGATCGCGAGCTTGACGTCGGCGCCGATGTACTCCTCGCTGAACAGATCGCGAAAGTCCTGGAGGCTCAGCAGCTGCCCGGCGCGCAGCGCGTGATCACTCCACTTGGCTTCCTCGATCGAGAACAGCGCGTGCTCGCTCGCCGTGTTCTCGATCCGCACCTCGGTCGCGGGCGTCGCGTGCACCACCGTGCCTGGTGGGTGGGGCCACCAGTGGATCACGGGCTCGGACGCAGCGTCCGCGTCGGCAGGAGCGGTGCCGACGTCGAGATACCAGGGGTTGGCGTGATCGCGATGCACGGTGTAGCGCCCCGGCGCGAGGCGCGGCGTCAGAGCGACAGCGCCGCCCGCCGGCACCGTCCACTGCACGCGGACGTGGCTCTTCTTCGCCGGCTCCGCGCTGCAATACAGCTGCTCGGGGACCTCGCGGATCGACGGGTGGACGCGGAAGGTGACCTCCACGGTCTCCTGCGTGTCGGTGGTGAACGCCACGTTGCATGCATCGCAGTGCGCATGGGCCGCGAGCGCGCCCAGCGA
>JAYSYE010000315.1:0-5061 GCA_043716635.1 Deltaproteobacteria bacterium
CCGGCACCGCCCATCGACTCGTCGACCTGGACCTGCATGTCGGAGCGAGCGCACCGCGCGAGCACCTCGAGGAGGCGATCGCGCGTCAGCGAGCCGAACGGATCGCGCACGCGAACGACCGCGAGATCGTCGCGGCAGCCGTAGACCATGTCGCACGCGCACTCGTCGGGAAGCACGACCTCTTGCGTGCGGGAGATCGGCTTCGGACTGGCACCGGCGGCGACCGGAGCGTCATAGAACGCGTTGGTCAGCAGCTCCTCGGCCGCATCGCGCATCAGCTGCACGGTGCGCGAGCCCACGCCGTTCTCCTCGAGGAACGCACCCATCCGCTCGAGGCGTTCGGCTCGCTTGTTCGAGTGCGCGAGCCGGACGCGGCGGCCCTTGATGGACTTGCCGATCCACTGCACGAGCTTCGGCTGTGTGGTGCTCGCGAGCGTGGTCAGCAGGTTTGCCAGATGCTCCGCGGCAAGCGGGTGCTCGAGCATGGACGTGCTCATGACATGAGCCAGCCAGGGCCGCGTGGGCAGCCAGCCGATCGAGTCTTGCAGCTTCTCCTCGCACAGCGCGACGACTGGCCCCCTGGGCACGATTGCGGCGACCGGAACGCCCTGGTCGTGCGCGATGGCATCGAGCGCGGCGAGCGACTCGCCGTCCAGGAACGACACGTCCCGGTCGTCCCGCGGGGCGGCCAGAAACTCCTCCGCCGTCGTCACGATCTCGACGCCTTCGCGAATCAGACCCTTCAGCGCTTGTGACGACCGCGCGGAGGTCCAGACGATCGACTTCACCGTTTTGACCATACATGATCGGACACGGGTATGTGGGTACCCGGTGGGAACGTAGCGTTCGAATCGCGAGGCTGGCGATTGTGGTACGTTCGGCGGTGTTCGAAGACCGGCGGGGGCCAGTCTCGACGCTCCGAGTAGCATGACTCCAGACCCCAGACCGTCTACACCTCCGCCCACGGCGCGCGCGTCCGCCGTCGACGTGGTCGCGATCGGCGACGCAACACTCGTGCGCGTCGCGGGGCTCGTCGACGAACGCTTCATCGGGTTCGGCGACGTCGGGACCACCCGGAGCGTCGTGATCGACGTGTCCGGCATGACCCGGATGACATCGTTCGGAGTGCGCCAGTGGCTCAAGGCCATGGACGCGCTGCCGAAGACCATCACAGACCTCTATCTGCTCGGCTGTCCCACATTCTTCGTCGACCAGCTCAACATGGTCCTGAAGTTTGGTGGGACCGGCAAGGTCCTGACGGTGACAGCGCCGCACAGCTGCCCTTCGTGCGGCGTCGAGTCGGGCGAGCTCATCGACGTGCTCGCGGAGCGCGGCACCCTCTCGACCGGTGGAGTCCCGCCGAAGGTCTGCGCGCGCTGCGGTGGAGCGCTCGAGCTCGACGAGACGCCCGAGAGCTACTTCGCGTTCGTCGCCAAGTACGGTGCCACGTCGGTCGCGCCCGCGGCGGCGGAGCTGTTGAGCGCGAACGGCCTCTACACCACGCTCGCGACTGCGGCCGAGAGGCCGCCCCGGATCATCAAGCTGGTGCGCGGCTCGGTGACGTATTTCCGGATCATCGGGACGATTGGCTCGATGTTCCGGGCGCGGCCCGTGCTGGTCGGGGCCGAGGGCGAGGTGGTCATCGACCTCGCGGAGGTCGATCGCTACGAGATCGCCGGCCAGAAGGAATGGCGTCGGCTCCTCAAGAGTCTGAGCGGCCAGGTGCCCGCCGTGACGCTCGTCGATGTGGGCGAGCCGTTCCTGCGCACGGCTGGCGATACGCTCGGGATCGCGAAGAACATCGCCGTGGCCTCGGTGCTCGTGCCCTATGGCTGCATCGAGTGCTTCCGGACCTCGTTCGAGAGTGTCAATGCGACCTGGCCGCTGCGCTTCGGCGCGCGGGTGTGCGCGGTATGCGGCGGCAGTAGCGGCAACCGCATCTCCGAGGACAGCCTGCTCCCGCTCAAGACCGCGGGCGCGGAACCCCCGCCCGAGAGCCTGAAGGTGATCTCCCAGCGCGACGAGATCCTGGCGCAGGCGATGGTGGATGCCAGCGCCGCGCCGGCGGGTGATGCGGCGACCCCGGCGGTGGGCTCCGACGACACGATCCTCGGCAAGTACAAGATCGTGCGACGCCTCTCGGCGGGCGGCATGGTGGAGGTGTTTCTCGCGAAGCAGGTCGGGATCGGCGGCTTCGAGAAGCCGGTCGTGCTCAAGCGCATCCAGCGCAAGCTGATGGAGCGCCGGAACGACGCGATCGAGCTCTTCCTCAACGAGGCGAAGGTCGCCGGTCGCCTCGCCCATCCGAACATCGTGCAGGTCCTCGACGTCGGTGAAGTCCAGGGCGCGCTGTACCTCGCGATGGAGTACGTCCACGGCAAGGACCTACGCAACGTCATCAATCGGCTGCAACAGGCTCCCTCGCTACTGCCGCTCGGGGAGGCCATCTACATTGCGCGCGAAGTAGCGCTGGCGTTGCACCACGCGTACTGGACGACCGACATGATGGGCGATCGCCTTGCCGTGGTGCATCGCGACGTGTCCCCGCAGAACATCGTGCTCGGTTACGACGGCTCCGTGAAGCTGCTCGACTTCGGCGTGGCCATGTCAGCCGTGACGGAGCACCCGGACTCGATGGTCGTCGGCAAGTGGCTGTACATGTCACCGGAGGCAATTACCCGCGAGCCGACCGACCATCGCTCGGATCTGTTCTCGCTCGGCGTCGTGCTCTATCTGATGTGCTCGAGCTACATGCCGTTCAGCGGCAAGGAGCCGAACGAGATCGTCACGAAGATCCGGTCGGGGTTCTACAAGCCCCTGCAGGAGCTCGTCTCGGTACCGGACCGCCTCGCGACGCTGGTCGCCCGGTTGCTCGCCCCGAACCCGGACGACCGCCCGCAGCGGGGCCAGGACGTGGCGGCCGAGCTGACGGACATCGCGCGTCAGTACGGGCTCGACCGCTCGGGCACGAACATCGCCCAGGTCCTGACTCACCTGTTCCCGAACGACGGGCACGCCATGTTCGAGCTCCCCGTGACACTCGTCCGCGAGCTCCCGACCGACGGCGCGGCCCCCGGTGGTCCGGCGTCGGGCGCATCCGGCGAGTCGGCGGATCTCGGTCACGACGAGACGCTGCTGTCCGCGGGCGCTCCTCCGCACCCGGGGCCCCACCGCGGACACCAGCCGCCGCAGCGACGCCCGGCGCCGAGCGCGACTGTGCCCCTGTCGATGCAGTCGCCGGCGCCGCCGGGCCCGACACTGCCACCCGGACAGGGGCGCGGACACCAGGCGCCGCTCCGCGTGATGCCGTTGCCCCCCGTGGCTCGACGCCAGACCCGCCCGCCGTTCTCAGCGGTGAGCGCGCTCGTGATCGCGGGCGTCGCGCTGGTGATCATCGTGGCCATGTACCTGCTCGTGCGCCCGACCTGACCGCACGGGGCCTCCCGCAGATGATGTTATGGTGCTGGCGCCCCATGGTGCGCCAGCTCGCTCTGTCCGTCGCGTTCGTCCTGGTCGCAATCACCGCGGGGCATGCCGAGCCAGGGAAGGTGGTCGAGCGGATGGCGCCGCCGCTGCGCTGGGACCGCATCGGCATCGCGGAGGGGCTGCCGAGCTCGCACGTCATCGCCATCGAGCAGGACCGGCTCGGGTTCATGTGGTTCGGTACGGAGGACGGGCTTGCTCGGTACGACGGCATCCAGATGCGCGTGTACCGGCCTCGGGACACCGATTCCTCGTCGATCTCGTCGGGCTACGTCACGGCGATCGAGCTCGATCCATCGGGGCAGCTGTGGGTCGGCACGGCAGAGCAAGGCCTGAACCTCTACGACCCCACGACGGACACCTTCAAGCGGTTCTCGACCGGCAAGGGTGGGCTCAGCTCCGAGGGCGTCAAGGCGATCGCGATCGACCCCAAGGGCCGCGCCTGGTTCGCGATGAGCGGCGGAGGTCTCGACCGCTACGATGCTGCCACCGGCACGTTCACCGAGTTCCTCGCAAAGCCGCTCGACACGGCGATCACGGCGATCGCCGCGGATGCGAAGGGCAGCCTCTGGCTCGGCACGGCTGGCGATGGCGTGCTGCGGTGGAATCCCGACGACAACACCTCGACCCCGTTCGTGCCGCCGACCGACGAGGACGCGGTTGCGGTCACCGCGCTCACCGTCGCCTCCACCGGTAAGTTGTGGGTCGGGACGGACGGCAACGGGCTCTACGAGTTCGACCCCACCACCCACGCGGTCGTTCGCTTCCAGCAAGACACCACCCGGCCCGATTCGCTCAGCGATGACCACGTGTCGGCGCTGCTCGAGGACCGCGCACACAACGTGTGGGCCGGCACGACGAGCGGGTTGAACCGGATCAGCCCCGCTGGCAACATCACGCAGTTCCAGCACGATCCCAACGACCCGACGAGCATGCCGTCCCCCGGGATCGAGTCGCTCTACCAGGACGCGGGGGGCGTCACGTGGATCGGCGGGTTCACCGCGGGACTCGGGAAGTTCGACCAGGATCGCATCAGGTTCGGCCACTACCGCGTCCGCGCGCACGCCAACTCGTTCTTCCAGGACGACGACGGTACGCTGTGGGTCGGCTCGTACAACGACGGCCTGTACAAGTTCGAGCGCAGCGCGCAGCGGGTGACGGTCTATCGCAGCATCCCTTCGAGCACCCCCGGGCAGGAGCCGATCGCGCTCGACTCCGCGTGGATCACGGCCATGCAGCGCGACCGCCGAGGGACTCTGTGGATCGCGCTGAAGGGGCACGGTCTCATTGGCTTCGACACCAAGACCGAGACCTACACGAAGCAGTACATGCCGGATGCAGCCCGGGCGAACAGCCTGCCCGTGGACACGCTGTTCGACATCGCCGAGGACGCGAGCGGGTTCCTCTGGCTCGCGAGCTGGGGTGGCGGGCTCGTCCGGTTCGATCCGCGGCTCGAGACCTTCACGGCCTTCACCACAGGCGCGACCGAGAGCGCAACGGGGATCAGCTCCAACTACCTCTACGTGCTGTACGCGGACCCGGTCGAGAAGCAGGTCCTGTGGCTCGGCACCGCCAAGG
>JAYSYE010000316.1:0-1571 GCA_043716635.1 Deltaproteobacteria bacterium
GATCATCATCCTCGATGCAGATGCGGTCCGCGCCGCCACGCCGCGGGTGCTCGACCGCTATCGCATCCCGCTCGATCGCACCCCGGGCCTGCCGGGCGCACCGCTCACGCCGCCGACGCTGCGCGCCGTCTAGGTCCGGTCAAGGCCCGTCCAGGGCTCGTCCAGGGCCCGTCCAGGGCCTGCACGAAGCAGTGTCGAAGCTCGCCGCCGGCTGCGGCGTGACGACAGCTCGCCTGTACTCCTCCCGACCGCTTGGCACCGGGTCCGGCTCAGGCGAGCTCGACGAGCACGTCGCCGGTATCGACCGGCTGCCCCGCCTGCTTGTGCACCACCGTGACGGTGCCGCCGTGCTCGGCGCAAAGCTCGTTCTCCATCTTCATCGCCTCGAGGACGATCACGGCGGTGCCGGCCGCGACCTGATCGCCGATCGCGACCAGCACCTTCACGACCTTGCCCGCGATGGGCGCGCGCAGGGTCTCGCCCCGCTGTGCCGCCCTCGGCCCCGCGGCCCGCGTGAGCTTTCGCTTCGCCGCATCCTCGACGGTGAGCACGACCTCGCTCGCCCCGACCGACGCGGCGATCGCCCCACCCCTCCGGGGGTCGAGATCGACGACGAAGCTGTTCCCATCCATGAGGAGCGACCACGTGCCGGGCCGGACCTGGACGGCGTCGACGAGCCGCTCGGCGCCATCGATGACGATCCGCATGCGGCCGTCCGCGAGCGGACCCTCGACGGTGACCGAGCGGTCCTCGCCTTGCGCGGTAACGATCAGCTCGCGCTTCATCTCGATGCGCGGTGTTAGCATTCCCCGTCGCGTTGCCACCAGCCGCAGCGGCGTGCTATCCGCGACCGACCGCCGTGCCGTCCCGCTTGCTCGACGTCCTCCTGGAGCGCCGCATTCTGGTGTGCGTCGGCTCGGGCGGCGTGGGCAAGACCACGACGAGCGCGGCGCTGGCACTCGCGGCAGCCCGCCGGGGGAAGCGGACCCTCGTGCTGACGATCGACCCGGCACGCCGGCTCGCGAACTCGCTCGGCCTCGTGGAGCTCGGCCACGCCGTGCAGCGCGTCGATCCCGCGCTCGTGCAGGCAGCGCCCGGTCATACGCCCGGCGAGCTCCACGCGATGATGCTCGACCAGAAGCAGGCGTTCGACGAGGTCGTCGCGACGCACGCGAAGGATCCGGCGGCCGTGCAGCGCATCCTCGCGAACCCCGTCTACGCGCAGATCTCGGGATCGCTCGCCGGCGCGCAGGAGTACGCGGCGATGGCGAAGCTCCACGACTTCGACAAGACCGGCCAGTGGGACTTGATCGTGGTCGACACGCCGCCCACCGCGCACGCGCTCGATTTTCTCGATGCCCCGAGCAAGCTCTCCGATGCGATCGACTCGCCCGCCATCGAGTGGTTCCGGAAGCTGTCCGGCGAGGGCGGCTCGCGATGGTCGTTCGTGGGCAAGACCGGCTCGTTCGTCCTGAAGCGCCTCGCGAAGTTCGTGGGCAGCAAGTTCATCGAGGACATCGGCGTGTTCTTCACCGAGTTCAACGACATCCTCGGCGGCTTCCGCAAGCGCG
>JAYSYE010000317.1:0-5053 GCA_043716635.1 Deltaproteobacteria bacterium
GCCCTGGGCCTCGCGCCCGCGGAGTACGTCGCGCTCATCGAGTCAGGGCGGGGCCAGGGCGAGCTCGACGAGCTGATCGAGAGCGTCCGGGTCGGCGAGAGCCGGCTGTTCCGGCATCGCTCGCAGATCGCGGCGCTCGAGGACCGCGTGGTGCCCGCGCTGCGGGCGCGCGGCAAGCGCGAGGTCAAGGTCTGGAGCGCGGGCTGCTCGACGGGCGAGGAGCCGTTCACGCTGGCGGTCGTGCTCGCGCGCGCGTTGCCCGGCGTCGCGATCACGATCGTGGCGACCGACATCTCGGCCCACGCGCTCTCGGACGCGGCGACGGCAACCTATCCGCGCGCCGCGCTTGCCGACGTTCCGGACGGTTATCGCAGCGCGTTCGTGGTCGAGGACGAGGTGCTGCGCGTGCGACCCGAGGTGGCGGCGCTGGTCCGCTTCGAGCGCGCGAACCTCGTCGATGGCACGGCGCCGCGGGGCTGCGATCTGGTCTGGTGCCGGAACGTGCTGATCTACTTCGCGGCCGCGGCGCGGCGCCGCGTGATCGAGCGGCTCGTCGGGGCGATGGCCCCCGGTGGCGCGCTGTGCGTGGGCTACAGCGAGAGCCTCCGCGACACCCCCGAGCTCGACGCGGTGCGCGCCGGCGACGCCGTGTACTACGTCCGGAAGGCGGACGCGACCGCGGTCCCGAGCACCGGTCGCGCGATGCCGCCGGCAGCGGACGTCACTGCGATTGCGCCACCGCGCGCGCTTGCCAGCGAGCGCACGCCGCCCCCGACGCTGCTGCCGCGCACGCCGCCGGCAGTGGACGTGCTCGCGCTCCGGGGCCGCCCCGACGCGCGCGCGGTCACCGCGGAGCTCGTGGTGCGACTCGCCCTGCCGGGGCTGCGCTCGCTCGTCGTGGATCTCGACGGCGCGGAGCTGCTCGGAGATGATCTCGTGCCGGTGCTGCGGCGCGCCCGGGCCGCGGCGCGGGCCGCGGGCGTGCAGCTCGACCTCCGCGCGACCCGGCCCGGCGCTCGCCGCTGGCTCAGCCGCGAAGGCCTCGACGACGGGGGCGCGCCATGACGCCGGCGGTCACGGGCGCCGCGCTGTGGGAGCGCTTCGTCGCCACGGCGTGCCGCGACGTCGAGTTGCTCGCGGCCGGGCTCGGCGACGCGCGCACGCTCGCCGACCCCGCCCGCCTCTCGAGCCTCGCGCACGTCGGCTTCCGGGTCGGGCTCGCCTGTCTGGGCATCGGCGCCGAAGAGGTCGGTCGCCTCGCGCTGGCGCTCGAGCGCGTGCTCGATCGCGCGGGCGCGCTGGACGAGGCCGGCCGCGCGACGCTCGCCGATGGCATCGCCACGCTCGCGGCGGCCTTCGCGCAGCTCGCAAACCCGGACAAGTCCGGCGCGCGCGTCGAGGATCTGCCCGTCGCGCCGCACACCACCGCGCTGCTCGAGCTCGCGGAGACCCGCCTCGGTGACGTGCGCGCGCCGACGGGGGTGACCGTCGCGCCGCCGGCAGCCGTGCTCGAGGTCGCCGCGAGCGGGAGCGGCGTCACCGCGCCACCACCGCTGCCCGCGCTCGGGTTCGTGTGGACGCCCGCCGTCGACGACGACATGATCGAGCTGTTCTTCGACGAGGCGACGGAGCGCCTCGAGGCGCTCGCCGGCAAGCTCGTCGAGATCGAGCGCCGCCCCGGTGATGCGGAGCTCTTGCGCGACGTGTTTCGCGACCTGCACACCGTGAAGGGCAGCTCGGCGATGGTCGGGTTGCGACCCGTCAACGGGCTCGCACACGCCGCCGAAGATCTCGTCGGTCAGATCCGCGATGCGGGCCGCGCCGTCGACGGCCCCGTGATCGACGCGCTGCTCGCCGCGCTCGACGCGCTGCGCGCGATGCTCGATCAGGCCCGCGCGCGCGCGCCGATCACGATCGACCCCAGCGCCGCGATCGCGCGGATCCGCAACCCGAGTGCGGCGCAGCCCGCCCTGGCGTCGACGGCGGCAACGCCCGACACGGGTAGCACCGCACCCGCTGCCAGCGCAGCCGGAGCGGAGGCCGCGCGGCAGACGATCCGCGTCGACTTCGACAAGCTCGATCGCCTCATGAACCTCGTCGGCGAGCTCGTGCTCGGGCGCGACGAGCTGCGCGGCGCGGTCTCGTCCCTCGGTTCCGTGACGTCGGAGCTCGCGACCGATCGCGGGGTCGCGCGGCGGGTGGCCGCGGCCCGCGGCGGCGGCAACGGGGCAGGCCTCGAGTCGCTCGGCGAGGAGCTCTCGCGCGTCGAGCGCGTGCTCGCGGAGGTGACGACCGACCTCGACCACGGCACCGATCGCCTCGACGCGATCTCGGGCGAGCTGCGCGAGCAGGTGATGCGCCTGCGCATGATTCCGGTCGCGGGCGTGTTCCGCAAGCACGTGCGCACCGTGCGCGATCTCGCCGCGAACCTCGGCAAGCGGGCACGTCTCGAGCTCGTGGGCGACGAGACCGAGCTCGACAAGCTGCTCGTGGAAGCGCTCGACGAGCCGCTCATGCACCTCGTCCGCAACGCCGTCGATCACGGGCTCGAGACTCCCGAGGCTCGCGTGGCCGCTGGCAAACCTGCCGAGGGTGTCGTCACCCTCGCCGCCGCGCATCGCGGCAACCAGGTGGAGATCCGCGTCGCCGATGACGGGCGTGGGCTCGATCCGCAGAAGCTGCGCGCCAAGGCGGTCGAGCGCGGCCTGCTGACGGCAGCGGAGGCCCAGGACCTCGACGACCGCTCGGCGCGCGAGCTGATCTTTCGCCCCGGATTCTCGACGGCGGCGCAGGTCAGCGAGGTCTCGGGGCGCGGCGTCGGCATGGACGTCGTCCGCCAGATCGTCATCACGCGCCTGAAGGGCGCGATCGAGCTCGAGTCGAACCTGGGCCAGGGGAGCACCGTCGTGTTGAAGCTGCCACTCACTCTCGCGATCATCCAGGTCATCGTCGCGCGCGCGGGCGGCGAGACCTTCGCCATCCCGCTCGACGTGGTGCAGCGCGTGCTCGCGGTGCGCAAGGACGAGATCGCGCTCGTCGGCGATCGCGAGGTGGTCGTGGTCCGTGGCAAGCACGTGCCCCTGATCCGGCTCGACCACGTGCTCGAGCTCGACGGGAGTGACGCGCTCGATCTGCAGCTCGTGCTCGTCGAGCAGGGCGGTCAGACGTACGCGCTCGCGTGCGACCACCTGATCGGCAAGCGCGAGATCGTGATCAAGTCGCTCGGCAAGCTGCTCGCCGGGGTGCCGTGCGTGGCGGGAGCAACGTTGCTGGGCGACCGCGTGGCGCTGATCCTCGACGTGCCCGCCGTCATCGCGCGCGCCCTGACCGGGCCGGCCGCGTCGGGTCCTCGCAAGGCGCGCGCCCCCCACCCGGCCGGCTCCACGCAGATCCTGCTCGTGGAGGACTCGGACATCATTCGCGAGGCCCTGCGCCGCATCCTCGTGGATGCGGGTTACCTCGTCACCATCGCCGTCGACGGTCAGCACGGGCTCGAGCTCGCGCAGAGCCGTCACTTCGATCTCGTCTCGACGGATGTGATGATGCCGCGCCTCGATGGCTACGAGCTCACGCGGGCCTTGCGAGCCATGCCCGAGTACGCGGACGTCCCGATCGTGATGGTCACGAGCATGGGCGAGCGCATCGACCGGGTGCGCGGCTTCGATGCGGGCGTCGACGAGTACATCACCAAGCCGCACGACCGCACCCAGCTGCTCCGCGCCGTGCGCAAGCTGCTCGCGCACGATCGCGCCGCGTCGCCTCACGATGGCGCCGGCGGGGATGCCCTGACCGGCGGTCCCGACGACCGCGGCGACCGCGGCCCGGACGGTGCAAAGTGAACATCATCGTGGTCTCCGACGAGGCCGTGCTTGCCGAGCTGATCCGCCGTCCGCTGCTGACACTGGGCCACGAGGTCGCGCACGTCACGAGTGTCCGCGAGCTCGAGCACCACCTGGCCGCGACCCCGGGTGCCGACGCCCCGCGCGCTGCGCTGCTACCGCGCAGCCTCCCCGACCGTACGCTCGCCGAAACCGTCGAGCTGCTGCGGGCGGCTCCGTCGCCCATCGCGAGCGTGGTGCTCGGGGTCGCGGCCGAGGATCGCCGGCTCGCGCGCGCCGTGGATGCCGATGGGTTCCTGATGGTGCCATTCACGGACGCCGAGGTGCTCGACGTGCTCGGCGCGACCACCCGCGCGAAGAAGCTCGTGCTGCTCGCCGACGACTCCCCGCTCATCCACCGGCATACGGTGCCGATCCTCGAGGACGACGGGTACGAGGTGATCTCGGCATTCGACGGCGCGGAGGCGGTCGCCCTCGTGCGCTCGCGCCAGCCCGACCTCGTGATCACGGACGTCGAGATGCCGAAGCTGGATGGCTACGGCGTGTGCAAGGCGTTGAAGGGTGATGCGGAGACCGCGCACGTTCCGGTGCTGATCTGCAGCTCGCTGGGCGAGGCTGCGGACCTCGAGCGCGGGTTCGACGCGGGCGCCGACGACTACCTCGTCAAGCCCGTCGTCCCCGAGGAGCTCTCGACGCGCGTGCGCGCACTCGTGCTGGGCTCGCTCCCCGCCTCCCGCGAGCGCGTGCTCGTGGTCGACGACTCGCCGGCCCAGCGCCACTACGTCGCCGACTGTCTCGCGCGGCAGGGCTTCGAGGTCACGACCGCGGAGGATGGCCTCGTCGCGCTCGCCAAGGCGCAGCAGGTGAAACCCGCTCTCGTCGTGAGCGACTACGAGATGCCGAACATGAACGGGTTCGAGCTCGTGCATGCGTTGCGGCGGGATCCGGCGCTGCGCCAGATCCCCGTGATCATGCTGACCGCGCGCGACAGCAAGCGGGACATGGCGCAGATGCGAGCGGCCGGTGCGTCGGCGTATCTGGTGAAGCCGTTCTCGCAGGACAAGTGCATCGCGCTCGTGGAGCGGACGCTCGCCGAGCGCCGGCTCATGGCCTACAAGGAGGCGTCCTCGCTCTTCATCTCGGAGGGCGCGCGCCAGGCCGCCGAGGAGCGTGCCCTCCGCGGCGAGATGCTCGCGTTCCGGGCCGAGGAGCAG
>JAYSYE010000318.1:0-15254 GCA_043716635.1 Deltaproteobacteria bacterium
CGGCAGCCCCGTCAGCGCCGTGAGGTGGAAGTGCTCGTGCGTGTCGGTCTCGAACAGCGCGCGCGCGAAGCTGCCCGGCCCGATCTCGTGCGCCCGCGCCGTGGCCCACTCGGTGAGCTGCCGCCTCCCGGCGCGGTCCGGCGCGAGCACCTCCGTGGTGGCGCGGGCACGTGCCGTCTCGGTGCGCCACACCGCCGGCAGCGAGCGCACGAGCGCGGC
Organism: Deltaproteobacteria bacterium; assembly: GCA_043716635.1. Taxonomy (GTDB): domain Bacteria; phylum Myxococcota_A; class Polyangia; order Haliangiales; family Haliangiaceae; genus JABFXX01. Next base: position 220 of record JAYSYE010000318.1, read on the forward strand.
CACGAAGATCCCGACGAGCGCGGCTGCGATCTGTCGCCGCCGCTGCGAAGCCCCGCGCCAGCCCGCGCGCGCGTGCGCGAGGAGCAGCCCCGCCGCATACGCCCCGCTCGCCGCGAGGAACGGCCGTACCAGCGACACGAGCCGCACCGTCCCGAGGCGCGCGACCGCCTGCCCGGGCGCGATGTCGAACGCGAGGTAGGTCGAGTCGGCGAGCCCGAGGTACAGCGCGAGCGTCGTCGCGGCGAGGAACACCGGGACGGCGCGGCGCGACCACAGCCCCGCGAGCACGCCCGCGAAGCCCGCGTACACGAGCACCGCGAACGCCGTCGTCGGCCACGCGCCCGCGAGCAGCTTCGCGATCAGGTCGCCGGCGTCTTGCACGCGGTTCGGGAAGTGCTGCCCATACGCGAGGATGCGGTCCGCGAGCGGCATCCACGACGCTGCCCCGAGCACGACGCCGACCGCGAGGTGCACGAGCGCCGCGATCGCCCGCCGCGCCGGGACGTCGTGCGCGAGCAGCGCGACCGCGACGAGCGCGAGGCCGGCGGCGACCGCGACGATGAGCCCGGCGGGATGGGCGATCGCGGCCAGCGCGGTGCCGATCCAGATCGCGATCGTCGAGCGCAGCCGCGGCCGTGCCAGTGACGCGACGATGCCGTGGGCCGCGAGCGTGAACAGCGCGAGCGCGAGGATGCTGTGGAGCAGCGCCCAGCGGAACAGATCGACCGTGCCGCCCTCGGCGACCGCACCGCTGTCGAGCACGGTCATGATCCCGACCACCAGCGCGACCGGCTTGGGCGCGACGCGCATCGCGAGCGCGGTGGTTCCGACCGCGAGCCCGACGTGCACGAGCACCGCGACGATCATGAACGCGCGCGGGAGATCGTCCGTCAGGTGCAGCGCGAGCGCGAGGTGTCCCGTGATCAAGTACGCGAGCGTCGGGTAGAGCTCGAACGGCGAGTCACCCGTGGAGACGATCTGGTTCCAGGCCGGCAGGTGGAGCCCGGGGAGGCTCGGCAGCGCCCGCGCGAGGATCGCGTGCTGCGGGCCCCAGTCGCCCATCTGCCAGTCGGGCGAGCGCGCGAGCGTGGTCCAGAACGTCGTGATGCCGACGCCCGCGACGAGCGCCAGCGTGAACATCGCGGCCGACGTCGCGTCGGGCGCCGTGACGCGGGCTGGCAGCCGCGGCCACAGCCACGCGACGCCGATGCCCGCCGCCCCCGCGAGCGCGAGGAGGCCGAGCGAGCCGGGCAGCCGCGACGGGAACGCGAGCGCGAGCACGAGCGCACCGGCGACCGCCTGCCACGCGGGACTGCGCGCGAGCCTGGCTGCCGCGCTGCCCGTGCCGGTGGTCACCCCCACCGGGTAACACGGCGCCGGGTCCGGGGGTGGGCGGGCGCCTACCCCGCGATGATCGGAGCTGGTGCGTCGCGCCGGTCCGCACATCGATCGCGAGCCCGGGGGTGGGCGGGCGGGTCCCCCGCGATCGGAGCCTGCGGTTCCATCGGCGCGGCCGGTGTCATCCGCGTGTCATCGGCGGCGTGCGACTTACGCGGCGGCACCCGTCTTGCTCATGCACCCCGCATGAGACTCGCCCTCGCATCGCTCGTGCTCGGCACCCTCGGTCTCGGGGGCCTCGGAGCGCTCGGAGGCCTCGCCGGGTGCGCCGGCCAGTCGCCCACGGGTAGCTCCGACGGGACGACCGACGGCACGAGCGGCCCCGACGCCTCGGGAAACCCCGGAGCCGATGCCACGCCCGCGGCGCAATGCGTGTTCGACGACGTCGCGGATGCAGGCACGCTGCCCGCGCTGAAGGCGCAGCACTGCAACCAGTCCGGCACGATGGGCCTCAAGAAGTGGTACCGGCTCTCCGCGACCGTGGCCGGCACGCCCGGCCGCATCGTCCAGCTCGAGCTCTGGGACGGTCTCGGCGCGTTCGCCGGCGGCGCCGTCCGCACGGGCACGTTCCCGATCACGGGTGCCGAGACGGACTACGCCACGTGCGGCGTGTGCGTGCGCGCGATCGGTGACAAGGGCGCCGCCGACGCCAAGAAGTACTTCGCGACCGGCGGCAGCGTGCAGGTCACCGCGGCCGGCGCAGCGGGCACGCCCCTCTCGGCCGTGATCACCGGCGTCACGCTTGCCGAGGTCGATGCCATGGACAAGCGCGTCGCGGGCGGATGCACGGCCTCGGTTGCCCACGTCCAGATCGATGGCACCTCGACCGACGTCGGCATGGGCGGTGGCGGTGGCGGCGGTGGCGGTGGCGGCGCGAACCAGTGCCCCGCTGGCATCGGCGACTGAGGGAGCGATCGGGTGCGCCGAGTGCCTGACACGGGCACAGGCACAGGCACAGCGCACGGCGAACGCGCACGGCGAACGGGCACGGGCACGGGCACGGCGAACGCGCACGGGCACGGGCACGGCGAACGCGCACGGGCACGGCGCATCAGTGATGGCGCACGAGCTCGCGCCCGCGTCGGACCACCGCGCCCGCGGCACGCTCGCCTTCCGACACGGTCCCGACAGCGGGAGTTGTCGCGCCCACGTGGGCGCAGGCCCCGGCCAGGTGCCGCGCGTGGTGATCAGGCCGGCGTGCGCGAGCGGGGGCCTGTCGGCGTGAGAGCGGTCGCTCATCTCACACGCGCGATGAAAGTCGGAGAGTGTCCGGTTACCGGACGGGATCTCACTGCATTCGCCGGTTCTCGGCTTTTCGCTTGACCGATCCTTGCGCGCGTCGCAAGGATGACCATCAGGAACGAGTCGCGGCGGTCTCGAGACCACGGCGTTCGATCAGCTGGGGCAACGCATCGACCGTCCCTTCGAATCGCCGGCACCGCGGTTCGTGCGGCCATGGCGACGACGGGATGTGCGAGCTCGAAATCGTTGAAGTTAGCGTTTCATCGGGGATCGGGAGAGGAGCTGACGATGGACATGGGCAGCAGCGGGGCGACGACGGGCCACACGGGCGGAGCGCGGTATGAGCGGGCACACGCACGAGGGCCGGCACCGGCATGTGCGCCGGCACCGGCACATGAACCAGCACCAGCACCAGCACCAGCACAACGACCGGCACCCGCTCCATCGCAGGCCGACTGGAGGCAGGTAGATCGCGCGCTGCGCTCGATCGCGCAGCGACGGGCGGCGCTGGACGCCGATGAGGCCGGCTGGCTACGCGAGGCCGAGCGCTTGAGGATCTGGCAGCGATTCGGCTTCGTCTCCGCGCTCGATTACATGGAGCGGGTGCTGGGGTATGGCCCGCGTGCCGCGCAGGATCGGCTGCGGGTCGCGCGTGCGCTCGCGACGCTGCCGAGGATGACCGCCGCGCTGGGTGCGGGGACCCTCGCGTTCTCGGCCGTGCGCGAGCTGAGCCGCGTCGCGACGGCCACGACGGAAGGCGCGTGGTGCGACGCCGTCGCCGGCAAGAACCTCCGGCAGATCGAGGAGCTCGTCGCGGACCACCGCGCGGGCGACCTGCCCACCGACCCGGGGGATCCCGAGGTGCGCATGCACGTCGTGCGGTTCGAGGTATCGGCGGCCACGGCAGCGCGCCTGCGGCAGGCGCGACTCGCGATCGACGAGGAACACCCGACGCGCCTGGATGACGACCAGTTCGTCGCGGCGCTCTGCGAGTCGGCCCTCGCGACGCCAAACGCCGGCACAGAGGACGCGGGCCGGGCGAAACACGTCGTCGCGTTGACGGTGTGCGAGCGCTGTCGAGCGGGCTGGCAGCACGGCGCCGGAGCTCGTATTCCGGTGAGCGCTGCCACGGTCGCGCGCGCCGAATGCGATGCTCAGTGGATCGGTCACGAGTCGGAAGCGCAGCCGGCGCGCGCGCAGCAGGACATTCCGCCCGCCGTTGCGCGTCTCGTGCGGCATCGCGACAGCGGCCGGTGCCAGACGCCGGGCTGCCGATCCGCGCGCGGGCTGGAGCTGCACCACATCGTTCACCGCTCGGACGGCGGCGATCACACCCCCTCGAACCTCACGTTGCGGTGCAGCGCGTGCCACGCGGCGCATCACGACGGCGTGATGACGATCGGCGGCACCGCGCCTGACCGGCTGACGCTCGATCGCCACGTGCCGCGCGCGACCGCAGCGCCCCCTCGCGCGAGTGCGGTGTTCCCACGTCCGAGCGTCGATCTCGAGGCGCGCGCCGCGCTCACGACGCTGGGATGGTCTGGCACTGTCGCCCGCGAGGCGGTTGCGATGGCGCGGGCCCGGCTCGGCGAGGTTGCGCTCGGCGAGGTTGCGCTCGGCGAATTGATACGGGAGGCGCTCCGTTGCTGCGCTCGGCCCGCGTGCTGACGCCGAGGCTCGCGCCCACGTGGGCGCGGGCGAGTCGGACGCGGGCGACCTGCCGCGCTCCGTCCTCGGCTCGGCCCCTCGTCGCTACGCGTGCTTCGCGCCGGGCGCGAGCTTCGCGAGGCCATCGAGCACCATGCCCGCCACGTTCGTGCCGTCCAGGCGCGCGATGTGGCGAACGCCCGTCGGTGACGTGATGTTCAGCTCCGTGAGCATGCCGCCGATCACGTCGAGCCCGACCAGCACCTGGCCGTGGCTCTTCAGGAACGGCGCGAGCTCCGCGATGATCTCGCGATCGCGGGCGTCGATCTCGGTCTTCACGGCCTTGCCGCCGATGTGCAGGTTGCCACGCGCCTCCGCGCTCGCGGGCACGCGCAGCACCGCCCCGACCGGCTTGCCGTCGACGAGCACGATGCGCTTGTCGCCCTTCACGGCGTCGGGCAGGTAGCGCTGCGCGAGCGTCCAGCGCGTGCCGGCGCCGGTCGAGGTCTCGATGATCGACGACGCGTTCGGGTCGCCGTCGCGCACCACGAAGATGCCGAGCCCGCCGTAGCCATCGACCGGCTTCACGACGATCACCCCGCCCTGCTCCGCCTGGAACGCGCGGAGCTTGTCCGCCGAGCGCGTGACGATCGTGGCCGGTGTGAGGTGCGGGAACCGCAGCACCGCGAGGTGCTCGTTGAGCTCGCGCAGCCCGCGTGGATCGTTCACGAGCAGCGTCTTGCCGCGCGCGTGATCGAGGATCCACGTCGCGTGCAGGTAGCTCACGTCGAGCGGCGGGTCCTTGCGCATCAGCACCATGTCGAAGTCCGCGAGCCGCTGGTAGCGACGCTCCCCGACCGCGAACGCCTCCGCCGGCGTGGCCGCATCCTTCACCGTGGTGACGATGGCATCGACGACGGCATCGTCGCCGTTCAGGCCGAGGTGCTCGAGGCCGCAGGTCCACACCTCCCACCCGCGTGTAGCCGCCTCGAGCATCAGCGCATACGACGTGTCCCCGGCGAGGCCGAGCAGGTGCAACGAATCGACGATGAAGAGCAGCTTCACAGCCCGCACTCTACCCCCAGAGGTCAGTCCGGCGTCCGCCGCCGTCCGCCGCCGTCCGCCCGGACGCGCCCGGTGCTCGGCCGCGCCGGACGCCTGCGAACGTGATTTCGCGAGCTTGCAGTGGTCCACGATGTGCGGGTGCAGCGGGCATGGTCTCGCCTGTTACATTCGATCGCATGCAGGTGCTGATGCTGGAGCCCGACCTCGCGTACCTCGCGCAGCGTCACGAGTGGGGAGCGGACCGGCGCGACGAGATCTGGGACGGAGTGATCCACTTGGTACCGCAGCCCACGATGTCGAATCTCACGATCGAGAAGTTCCTCGAAGATGCGCTCGATCCGGTCGCGACCGCGCTCGGGCTGTTCGTCAACCGCAATGTCCCGCGCGCGCGGAGCGCCCGCACCTGAACTACCGCGTGCCGGACGTCATCGTGTACGACCCGAAGCTCGTCCCCGAGTCCGGCCCGACGAGCGGCGTCGAGCTCGTGATCGAGGTGCTGTCTCCACGCGACGAGAGCCGCGAGAAGTTTTCATTCTATGCCGAGCGCGGCGTCACCGAGATCTGGCTCGTGAACCCGAAGCCGCGCACGGTCGAAGTGGTCGTGCTGGACGGCAGCGCGTACGTCGCGCAGCACGTGGACTCGTTCGGCGTCGTGCACGCACCGCGGCTCGATCTGCGTCTACAGACCATCCCCGGGCCGAAGCTCCGCATCACGAAGCCCGACGGTTCCAGCATCGACGTCTGACCAGCCACGCGGTCGCGGCCGCGTCCGTCCGGCGCTGTCTTCCTCCGTTCGTGACCGGATCTCGGACGCCCCGGACACCGGCCATCGCGATTTCGCGACGTTGACCGGGCACACTGATTGAAGCGGCTTCCGTCCATGGCTTCGCCTGTTACAGTTGACCGCATGCAGGTGCTGATGCTCGAGCCGCCGGAGTGGTTTCTCGAGGACCGTCGTGCCTCTGGTGCGGATCGACGCGATGAAGTCTGGGATGGCGTGATCCACGTGGCGCCGCAACCGACCATCGAGCACCAGCTGCTCGAGACGCTCCTCGAGCTCGCGCTTGGACCGGTGATCCGTCCGCTCGGGCTACAGATCGCTCACACCGTGTCCGTCTTCGACGAACGCGGCCGCGACAAGAATTATCGGATCCCGGACGTGATCGTCTTCGACCCGGCGCGTGCGGAGGCGAATGGAACCACAAGCGGCGTGCAGCTGGTCATCGAGATCTTCTCGCCACACGACGAGAGCCGGAAGAAGGTTTCGTTCTACGCCGCGCGCGGCATCCCGGAGCTCTGGCTGATCGAGCCCGCGACCCGGGTCGTCGAGGTGTACGTCCTGCGTGAGGGCGTGTACTTCGGCTCGTTCCCGGACACACACGGTCGAGTGACAGCCCCCCGCTTCGCGCTGCAGCTCGAGACCGTCGCCGGGCCGAAGCTGCGGATCATGATGGCCGACGGTTCGACCGTCGACGTCTGAAGTGCGCCTACGTCCGCGCTACGGGGTCGTAACCGGCGCGGGGGTCGGCGGCGCGCCGGCCGGCTCGGTGCCCGGCGCGGCGGCGGCGACCGGCTCGTCGGTGCCGACGCCGACCTTCGTCGGCAGCAGGTGCTCGAGGCTGTGCTTGCGCAGCCGGTAGTACAGCGTCGAGCGGTTGATCCCGAGCATGCGCGAGGCGCTGGCGATGTTGCCGCGCGATTTCTCGACCGCAGCGATGATCTCCTTGCGCTCGCTCTCGAGCAGGCGCTCGCCGAGGCTCTTGCCCTCCTCGCTGGCCGCGATCGTCGCCGGCGCGGTGGCCACGGAGACCGCCTGCAGCGGACCCGTGGTTCCCGTCGACGCGCCCTGGTTGCCGCCGCCGGCCCGACGCCCGAAATCGAGGTGTGTCGATCCGAGCTGCGTGCCCTTCGCGAGGATCATCCCGCGCTCGATGATGTTCTCGAGCTCGCGGACGTTGCCGGGCCAGTTGTACTCGCGCAGCTTCGCCAGCGCGTCTGGCTGCGGCGTCATCGGCGACACGCCCATCTGCCGCGCGAACTTCGCGACGAAGTGCTGCGCGAGGACCGGCAGATCCTCGAGCCGGTCGCGCAGCGGCGGCAGGTTGATCGGGAACACGTTGAGCCGGTAGTACAGGTCCTCGCGGAACTCACCATCGACGATCATCTTCTCGAGGTCGCGGTTCGTGGCGCTCACGAGCCGGACGTCGACCTTGATCGTCTCCGAGCCGCCGACGCGCTCGAATTCGCGCTCCTGCAGCGTGCGCAGCAGCTTGATCTGCACCTCCATCGGGAGATCGCCGATCTCGTCGAGGAACAGCGTGCCGCCATCGGCGAGCTCGAAGCGACCCGGCCGCCGGGCCACCGCGCCCGTGAAGCTGCCCTTCTCGTGACCGAACAGCTCGCTCTCGAGGATGCCCGGCGCGAGGGCCGCGCAGTTCACGCGGACGAACGGCTTCTCCTCGCGCGGCGAGTTGATGTGGATCGCGTGCGCGACCAGCTCCTTGCCGGTGCCCGTCTCGCCGCGCAGCAGCACCGTCGACGCCGTGGGCGCGACCTGCTCGACCTTCGACAGCACCTCGCGCAGCGCCGCGCTCTCGCCGATGATGTTGCCGAAATCGAACTCGCCGTGCAGCTGCTGGTTGAGGTACCCCGTGTACTCGGCCAGCTGCGCCGCGAGCCGCTGGTTCTCGCGCGTCAGGTGGTAGCGCTCGATCGCGTACTGCAGCACGCCGCGCACTTCCTTCGCGTCCCACGGCTTCGTGATGTAGCGATAGACCTGCCCGAGGTTCACGGCCTCGACGAGCACGTCGACATCGGTGAACGCGGTCAGGATGATCCCGACCGCGGCCGGCTGCTTCACGCGCACCTCGCGCAGCAGCTCGATGCCCGTCATCTTCGGCATGCGCTGATCGGTGATGACGACGGCGACTTCCTTCTCCGCGAGGATCGCGAGCGCCTCGGCGCCCCCGCTGGCCGTCAGAATGTCGAACGACTTCCGGAAGTTGAACCGGAACGCGTCGAGATTGTCCTGTTCGTCGTCGACGACGAGGATGGGATAGCGCTTGAGATCCGTCGACATGTTCGTGGGGGTGCGCAGCTTACACCTCCGCCGTGGGCGCCGTCGCCGGATCGTGCGCCTCGCGCGAGATCGCGAGCGCCTCCTTGGCGAGCCGCACCGCGAGCGGTCCCAGCACCAGCCCCCACGCGCCGATCACCTCGATGCCACCGAACATCGTCACGAGCACGACCCAGGTCGGCAGCTTCAGCTCGCCGCGGTGCGCGAGCCACGGCCGCGCGAAGTTATCGACCGTCCCGATCACGAAGATCCCGACGACCGCCATGACGATCCCCGAGCCCGTCTGTCCCACCACGGCGAGCCCGATGGCGACCGGCACCCATACGAACGCCGTCCCGATCGCTGGCACGACGCTGAACACGAGCGTCAGCATTCCGAGCGCGAGCCCCGACGGCACGCCGAGCAGCAGATAGGTCACCGTCGCCACGGTGCTCTGCAACACGCCGGCGCCGACGATGCCCCACCACAGGCCGCGGCCGGTCTCGAGGAACGCAGCGCCGAAGCGCTTGAAGTGCTCGGGCGTCAGCGGGGCGTGCCGCTCCGCCCACTCGTACCAGCCACGGCCCTCGGTGAGCACGCCGTACATGCCCGTCACCATGACCAGGATGCCCACGACGAAGCTCGCGGCGGCGCCGAACACCGTCGTGGCGATCCCGAGCGCACGCCCGCCCTGATCCATGAGCAGCTTCATCGCGGAGTCCGCCGTCAGCGCCACCGAGTGCGCCGTGCTCGTCGCGGTGGGCCCGGCGCTCTTCGAGCTCACGAGCGTGGAGAGCGCGCCCTGCGCTCGGTCGCTCTTCAGGATGAGCTCCACGAGCCCGATCGCCTCGAAGATGAGCTTCACCATCACCGCGGCGATCGGGATCGCGATCACGAGCAGGAGGCTCACCGTCACGGCGGCCGCCAGCTTCTCGCGGCCACCGAGCTTCCGCGCCAGCGGGACCTGGATGCGACGCGCGAACAGCCCGAGCCACAGCGCCAGCACGATCCACGGCAGGAACGGGACGAACACGACCGCCGCCGCGAGGGCGAGCCCCGCGAGCAGCCAGTGCGGGAGGCGCGTCGATGCCGACATGCTGCATTGTAGCCAGCGCGCGCACACATGTAGGAAAGTTGGCCACCTCTTGCAGAGCCGCTAGCGTGACCGCAGATGGTTTCACCGCTGCGCAAACCGATGGCGATGGCGCGCCGGGTCTCGCTGTTCGAGCGCGAGGTCACCGTGCGCCTTGCACCGGGCGCCCTCGACCTCATCCATGCCGCCGCCACGATGATGACCGAGGGCGAGCTCACCGGTGACGCGTATGCGGGCTCGACGATGCTCACCGTCGACCTGGCACGCACGGTCGATCGCATCAGCGACCCGCCGGATGCGGCGACGGCGCGCCGCGTGGCGATGCTGTACGCCGCCGACGATCGCTGTCGCGGTCACGCGCGGCGCATCGCGTTCAGTGAAGCCACGAAGCGCGCGGGCTGCGCGATCGAGCGCGCCCTCATCGATGTGGAGAGTCGAGCCCGGGGTCACCAGGTCCACTTGAGCCTCGAGGTCGAGGCCGTGCGGAGGGATGTATGATCGAGCTGTATAGCGTTCGCGATGTGTCTCGCATTCTCGCCGTCCAGGAGTCGCGGCTGCGCTACTGGATGCAGACCGGCTTCGTCGGACCGACGGTCCGTAAGGGCGGCCGGTTCTACTTCACGTTCTGCGACCTGCTCGCGGTGAAGTCGGCGAAGGACCTGCTCGCCGCCGACGTCCCGCTCGCGCGCGTGCGCAAGAACGTCGAGGCGCTGCGCAAGGCGCTCCCCGACGACACCCACCCGGCCTCGCGGCTGCGCATCTGCTGCGATGGCGAGACGATCGTCGCGCTCGCGGACGATGTCGCGTTCCAGCCGATCGGCGGCCAGGTCGTGATGGCGTTCACCGTGCCGAGCTTCGGCGAGCACGTCGCGGCCGTGCTGCAGATGCCCCGCGCGTCGATCCCAGGCTCGGGCACGGGGACCGCCGCCCACACCGACGTGGCCGACGGCGCGCCGATGCTCGTCGAGGATCCGCCGACCGAGGCGAACGGCGGCACGACCGCGTACCGGCACTTCGTGGAGGCGTGCGCGGCGGAGGACCGCGGCGATCCGCGGACGGCCGAGCACCTGTTCCGCCAGGCGATCGACCTCGAGCCGACCATGGCGGCCGCGCTCACGAACCTCGGCAACCTGGCGTATCGCCAGGGCGAGCACGAGGAGGCCCGACGGCTCTACGAGCGCGCGCTCGAGCACGACCCGAGCCAGCCCGAGGCCCGCTACAACCTCGCAAATTTGATGCAGGACCTCGGCGAGACCGAGCACGCGATCGTCGAGCTGCGCAAGGTCTGTGCGGCGGCGCCGGAGTTCGCGGACGCGCACTACAACCTCGGCCTGCTGCTCGCGCAGGTCGGCGGCGCCGCGCAGTCCCGGCAACACCTCGAGCGCTACCTCGAGCTCGACGCCGGCAGCGACTGGGCCACCCACGCCCGCTCGTTCCTCGGCCAGCTCGCCGCGTAGGGCGCGAGCACCGCGTACTTTCCACGCAACCGGGCCACCGGGCGGCCGATGGACGCCCCATGACCCAGTCGTCCTCCTCTCGCGTCTCGATCGCTGCTGTCCTCCTCGCCGCGCTGATCGGCCCCCTCGCCGGGTGCCAGGTCGCGATGAGCGCCCTCACGGGACTCGGCTCTCACCCTTCGCAGCCCGCCGCGCAGCCGGTCGAGCCCGAGTCCACGGCGTCATCGCCGTCCGACGGACCCACGTCCTCCGCCGCCGACGACGACGCGGCCACCGACGACCCGGAGCCCACGGGCGGCCAGCCCGACCGCGAACCCCCGCAGCAGGTCGTGTACGAGGCGCCCCGCCCGCCGCCGCCGCCGGAGTGCCACGTCACCGGGCGCGGCGAGATCTGCGATGGCGTCTGCTACGACGTGCAGTACACCGACGACCACTGCGGGGCGTGCTGGATCAAGTGCCACGAGGGCAACCACTGCGATTACAGCCAGTGCAAGCGGCCCGACGGCGCGCCCCAGTAGCGCGCCGAGCGCCCCGGCCTACCGCAGCAGTGGACCGTGCGTGATCAGCAAATAGACGTACGCGTACGGCGCGATGAACAGCACCGCGTCGATCCGGTCGAGGATTCCACCGTGGCCCGGCAGCAGCGCGCCAGAGTCCTTGACCCCGACGCTGCGCTTGATGAGCGACTCCGCGAGATCGCCCAGCTGCCCGAGGATGCCGCCCGGGATCGCGAGCAGCGCGACATCGAGCCAGCTGAGGAAATGCGCGTGCACGAGCTTCAGGACCGCGACGCCCGCGAACGAGCCGATCAATCCGCCGTACGCGCCCGCCCACGTCTTCTTGGGACTGACGGCCTCGTAGAGCTTCGACTTGCCGAGGAACCGCCCCGCGAAGTAGCCGCCGGTATCGGCGACCCACGCGATCAGGAGCACGATCAGGACGAAGTCGCCGCCACCGGCGAGCTTCAGCTTCGCCAGGAACGTCGCGAGGAAGCCCGCGTACACGATGCCCGCGACGGTCGCCGCATAACGCCCGGCCACGCTCGGAATGTCGCGGAAGCGGAACAGGTAGTACAGCCCGGGGACGATCACCGCTGCGATCAGCGCGACGGTCGACCCGTTCAGGTACGCGAACGTCACGAGCGCGAGCGGGATGTCCCGGTGGTACGGCGACAGCACCAGACCATCGAGCCAGTAGAACGCGGCCACCGCGATCGCGCCCATGACCACCGCGGGCCGGCGGTCCTCCGCGGGCAGCGTCATCGCGAAGAACTCGTGCATCGCGAGCAGCGAGCCCACGAAGATCAGCGCCCACGTCGGCTCGGGACGATGGAAGTACACGACGAGCAGCAGGATCGGCACGGCCACGACCGCGACGAGGAAGCGCTGAGCCAGATTACCGAGTGCCACGGCGCGACCCTATCATCCCGTCGCCGCGCTGGACCATGCCTGACCCTGGGGTCAGACGTCGGACGCGAGCTGCGCGCTCGTCTTGCCGAAGCGTCGCTCGCGCGCGTGGAACGTCTCGATGCACTCGTACAGGTGCTGGCGGCGGAAATCGGGCCACTGCATGTCCAGAAAGATGAGCTCCGCGTACGCGAGCTCCCACAGCAGGAAGTTCGAGATCCGCTGCTCCCCGCTGGTGCGGATCAGGAGATCGACCGGCGGCAACGCGGCCGTCGGCAGGTAGGCACTGAAGCGTTCCACGTCGAGATCGCCTGGCGCCAGCGTCCCCGCCACGGCGTCGCGCATCGCCGCGCGCACCGCCCGCGTGATCGATTCGCGACCGCCGTAGGACAGCGCGAGCGTCAGCGTCATGCCACGATGATGGGAGCTCGCGGCGCGGAGCTCGTCGAGCGGCTCCTTCACCAGCGCGGGCAGCAGCTCGGTATCGCCGATCGCCTCGAGGCGGATCTGGTGGTCGAGGATCTCCGCACGCTCGTCGATCAGGAAGTCGCGCAGGAGCAGCATCAGCCCGCCCACCTCGTCGGCGGGGCGCCCCCAGTTCTGTGACGAGAACGCGTAGAGTGTCAGCGCCTCGATCCCGAGCTCGCGCGACGCGCGCGTGATGTCACGGACCGACTCGGACCCCGCGCGATGCCCCTCGAGCCGCGGCTTGCCATGGCGTTCGGCCCACCGCCCGTTCCCGTCCATGATGATGCCGACGTGACGCGGCAGCTTGCGGGGTTCCATCGTCGACGAAGCGGGGTATCACGCTCGGTGCGAGCGTTGCAACGCCACCATTGATCCCGTAGTCTTGGAGAACGCCATGGGCATCTTTTCCAGACTCGGCACGCTGATCAAGTCGAACATCAACGACCTCATCACGAAGGCCGAAGATCCGGAGAAGATGCTCGGTCAGGTGCTGATGGAGATGCAGCATCAGCTCGTCGAGGCGAAGAAGGCCGTGGCCGTCGCGATCGCCGACGAGAAGAAGCTGTCGAAGCAGTATCAGGCGGAGACGGACAAATCGAAGGAGTGGGAGCGCAAGGCGATGATCGCCGTGCGCGCCGGCGACGACGGGCTCGCTCGCCAGGCGCTCTCGCGCAAGCAGGAGCACGAGACGATCGCGACGCAGTTCCAGACGCAGTGGCTCCAGCAGAAGGCGGCCGTCGAGAAGCTGAAGGACGCCCTGCGCCTCCTCAACAACAAGATCGAGGAAGCGAAGCGCAAGAAGAACATCCTCATCGCGCGGAAGAAGCGCGCCGAGGCGCAGCAGCAGATCGCGAACACGATGCAGGGGCTCGGCAACACCAGCGCGTTCGACACGTTCGACCGCATGGCCGAGCGCATCCAGCTCATGGAGGCCGAGGCCGAGGCGGGCGCAGAGCTCGCGGGCGAGCTCTCCGGCGACACGCTCGAGAGCAAGTTCCTCCAGCTCGAGCAAGCCGGGGTCAGCGACGACGACGCGCTGTCCGAGCTCAAGTCGAAGATGGGGCTGCTCGAGGCGCCCAAAGGCGAGGCGAACAAGCAGCTCGGCGCGGGGCTCGAGCTGGGAGATCGGGGCGGCTCCGGTCCGACCCGGTCGGCGGGCTCGGGCCCGTCCGGCTCGGCGGGGTCCGGTGGCGGGTCCCACAAGGACGACGCCACGTCGGCTGCCGCCGGCATGAGCGGCAGCCTGACGGCCGAGGACATGAAGGAGCTCGAAGATCTCGACCTGTCCGAGTTCGATGCCAAGGACGCCTCCAAGAAGTCCTGATCGCTCCGCTGGCTGGTCTATGCTGACGGCGTGGTAGCGGCTCGCATCGACTTGCGCCTGGCCAGTCAGGCGGAGTGGATCCAGAACTTCGATCCGAGGGACTGGACGATCTTCGTTCCGACCGCCGGCGTGGAGCTGCCCGGTAGCCTCGACCCGGTGCTCGTCTCGGGGGCGGTGCTACGGATCGATCTCGATGTCGGCGGCTGGCGGGTGACCCTGCGCGGGACGATCGTCGGGCGACGCGACGAGCCGCAGGGCGTGGTCGTGGCACTGGGCGGGACCGAGCGCGACAAGATCAACTACCTGAACGGCTTCGTCCGCGGCGGCCTGCTGAACCTGCGCGAGCGGCGCCGGCTCCCGATCCGGCTCGCCGTCGTGTACGGCGCGGTGGACGGGCCCGAGCACACGTTCACGAAGGACTTCAACGAGGAGGGGCTGTTCCTGTTCACGGAGCGGCCGCTGCCCGAGACGTCCCAGATCCACATGCTCGTCACGATCCCGGGGCACGCGCAACCGCTCTCGGTGGTGGGCAAGGTCTCGCATACGATCACGGAGCACGACGACGAGCCCCCGGGGATGGGGATCGTGTTCGAGCTCGACGAGGCCGGGCGCGCGGAGCTGGTGGCGGTGGTGCAGGAGCTGGAGACCCAGCTGCTGGCGGGCGGGTTGCCGGGTACGGCGACCGAGTAAGCGGTGGCGCGCGGGGACGCCCGACGGGCGCGAGTCGCGAGCGTCGCCGCGGTCACGTGGCGCGACGGCGTGCACCTGACGGGCACGCCGATCTGGTGTGATGCGCGGCGGCGGCGAGATGTGTGCTTCGTCTCGGCGGCGGATCGCGTGGGGCGCGCGGAGCACGGGCAGCTGATCGCGACCGAGGTGA
>JAYSYE010000319.1:0-5039 GCA_043716635.1 Deltaproteobacteria bacterium
CGGGCGGAGGCGCTGCTGGGCGTGATCCACGCGGGGAGCGAGCGGGCGTGGCGGCTGGCCCAGCACAACCTCGCCGGTCGGCTCGGCGTGGAGGCCGAGCGGATCGAGCGCCGGGCGCTGGCGGCGCTGGCGGAGCTCGAGGGCGGCATCGACTTCCCCGAGTCGGACCTCGATGCTCGGGCGACGGCCTGGATGGAGGGGGAGCTCGTGGCGGGCCAGGCGGCGTGCGCGGCGCTGGCAGTTGGCTTCGCGCACGGGCGGGCCACGACGGCGGGTGTGGTGGTGGCGCTGGTCGGGGCAGTGAATGCCGGCAAGTCGTCGCTCCTGAATGCGCTGGTCGGTTCGGAGCGGGCACTCGTGGCGGCGGCGCCAGGGACCACGCGCGACTGGCTCGAGGTGCCGGTGACGTGGAACGGGGTCGCGGTGACGCTCGTGGACACGGCGGGGTTGCGGGAGACGGCAGACGCGATCGAGCAGCGTGGGATCGCGCTCGGCGCAGCTCGGGTGGCGAGCGCGGATGTCGTGCTGGTGATCGAGGACGGTACGGCTCCCGCGATGGACGTGGCGCCTCATGGCGGGCGGGCCCTGCGGGTCCGGAGCAAGGCGGACCTGGCGCCCTCCCCTGCCTCGCCGGAGGTCATCGCGACGTCGGCGGTGACGGGTGCAGGGCTGGAGGCGCTACGCGCACGTGTGCTGGCCCTGGCGGGCGTCAGCGAGAGCGAGGGCAGCGAGCACGCCGTGGTCACCACGGCCCGCCAGCACGCGCTGGTGGGGAGCGCCCGCGATGCGTTCGCAGCGGCCCTGCAGGCGTGGCAGCGCGCGCGGCCGCCGGAGCTGGTCGCCGTGGACCTGCGAGCCGCGGTGTCGGCGCTCGCGCAGCTGCGCGGCCTGGAGGTGGGCGAGCGCGTGCTCGACGAGCTGTTCGCCCGCTTCTGCATCGGCAAGTAGTCCGCTCCCCGGCGGCCGGCGCTATGGTTCGCCCGTGAGTCTCGATGCCGACGCGCGCGGAGAGCTGGCCGCGCTCGCGGCTGCCGCTCGACTACGCGTCCCCAGGGTCTACGACGGTGCGCAGGGCGTGGTCGTGCAGGTCGATGGTCGCGAGCTGGTGAGCTTCGCCTCGAACGATTACCTGGGGCTGGCGAGTGATCCCCGGCTGGCGCGGGCGGCGGCGGAGGAGCTGGCGCGGTCTGGCGCGGGCGCGGGCTCGTCGCGGCTGGTGATCGGCAACCACCGCGCCCACGTCGAGCTGGAGCGCGCGGTCGCGGGATGGCTCCAGGTCGCCGGCGTCCGGCTGTTCGGGAGTGGGTACGCCGCGAACGTCGGCGTGCTGTCGACGCTCGCCCGCGAGGGCGACGTGGTGATCTCGGACGCCCTCAACCACGCCAGCATCATCGATGGGTGCCGGCTCGGGCGCGCGCGTGTGGTGGTGACGCCTCACGGCGATGTGGGCGCGCTGGAGGCGGGCTTGCGGTCGGCCGCGGGGGCGTCGCGCCGGCTCGTGGTGACGGAGTCGGTGTTCTCGATGGACGGCGATGTTGCGGATCTGGCTGCGATCGCCTCGCTGTGCAGGCGGTACGACGCCGTGCTGATCGTCGACGAAGCGCACGCGATCGGTGCCATGGGGCCCGAGGGCCGCGGCATCGCGGCGGCGGCGGGGGTGGTGCCGGACGTCATGATCGGGACGTTCGGGAAGGCACTCGGGTCGTTCGGTGCGTTCGCGGCGAGCTCGCAAGCCGTCGCCGAGCTGCTATGGAACCGCGCGAGATCGTTCGTGTTCTCGACGGCACTGCCACCGAGTGTCGCCGCCGCAGGCCGCATCGCCGTCGAGCTGGTGCGGGGGAGCGAGGGCGTCGGGCTCAGACGAAATCTGTATGCAAATGCATGCGCGTTGCGTAAAGCGGTCCCGGCCCTCGGTGGTGGAGACGGGTCCCCGATCGCACCCCTGCTCGTCGGTGACGACGCCGAGACCATGCGGCTTGCCGCGTCACTGATCGGCGATGGTTTGCTCGTGCAGGGGATCCGTCCGCCCACGGTTCCGGTCGGTACAGCGCGGCTCCGGCTGAGCGTCAGTGCGTCGCACTCCGCGGCTCACATTGCCGAGCTCGCGCGTGCACTCGCCCATCGCGACGTTCACAAGCCTTCCGCGAGCACCACACCGCGGGCTGCGGCCTGCCCTCGCCCGGGACGCTGAAAGATACCGAGGACCCAGATGGACAGTGTCGTGGACAGTCTCGAAGCGCTCGACCGCCGCGTGATGTGGCACCCGTTCCAGCAGATGGCCGAGTGGCAGCCACTCGTGATCGAGCGCGGTGAAGGGAACTACCTCGTCGATCGCGGCGGTCGGAGATATCTCGACGGTGTCAGCTCGCTGTGGTGCAACTTGCACGGACACCACCATCCGCGACTCGACCAGGCGCTGCGTGCGCAGCTCGATCGGATGGCGCACTCGACCTTTCTCGGACTGACGCACGAACCCGCGATCCGGCTCGGGGCCGCGCTGCTCGAGGTCGTGCCCGCGGGCCTGACCCGGGTGTTCTATTCGGACTCCGGGTCGACCGCGGTGGAGATCGCGCTGAAGCAGTCGTTCCAGTACTGGCAGCTGCGAGGACGACCGGCGAAGCAACGGTTTCTCCGACTGGGCGACGCCTATCATGGCGACACGCTCGGGGCGGTGGGCGTCGGGGGGATCGAGCTCTTCCACCGCGTGTTCGGTCCCCTGCTCGTGGCGAGCATCGCCATCCCGAGCCCGGCGGGCACCGATGGCACCGAGTCGCTCGCGGCACTGGAGTCCGCCCTCGCCTCCTCCGCGTCGGAGATCGCCGCGTTCGTCATCGAGCCGGTGATCCAGGGCGCGGCCGGGATGCTGGTCCACCCACCTGGCTTCCTCGCGCGAGTCGCCGAGCGATGTCGGAAGTATTCGGTTCACCTCATCGTCGATGAGGTCGCGACCGGGTTCGGGCGCACGGGTCGGCTATTCGCGTGCGAACACGAGGGCGTCCAGCCCGACTTCCTGTGCCTGGCCAAGGGAATTGCGGCTGGTTACCTCCCGCTCGCAGCGACGCTCGCGACTGAAGAAATCTACTCGGCGTTCCTGGGACGTCAGTCGGACCTCGTTCACTTCTTTCACGGGCACACCTTCACCGCCAATCCGCTGGCGTGCGCAGTCGGGCTGGAATCGCTGGCGCTCCTGCGGTCCGAGACCTTTCCCGGCGCGCTCGCGCTCCTGCCTGCGTTGACCGCGGCGGCTGCGCGGATCGGCGAGGAGGCCGGCGTGTTCGAGGTGCGGCAGCGAGGGTTCATGATCGGGATCGAGCTGACCGCGATCCCAGGTCGTGCGCTGGGCGCGGAGGTCTGCGCACGGATTCGTGACCTGGGTGTCATCCTACGGCCGCTCGGAAATGTGCTCGTCTGGATGCCTCCGCTCAGTTTGACAAGTGGCGATCTCGTGTTGCTCGAAGGGGCGACGCGCGAGGCAATTCAGTCCACCCTGCGGCGGTGAAGCTCTTCGTTACGGGTACCGATACTGGCGTTGGAAAAACGTTCGTGGCAGCGATGCTGGCGCGAACCGCGGTCGAGCGGGGGCTGAAGGTTCTGGCCTGGAAACCCATCGAGACCGGCGTCACCGGCGAGTTCGGCGATGATCAGAATACGCTCTTCGAGGCGGCTGGTTCGTGGCAGTCCGAGGAGCTCCGGGGCCTGTATCGCTTCAAGGCCGTCGCTGCTCCGCTTGTCGCCGCACGGGCCGAGGGCAAGCACATCGATATCCCGACCATCGCGGAGCGGCTGCCGGCAGACATCGCGCAGGTCGTGGTCGTCGAGGGCGCAGGCGGCTGGCGCGTTCCAGTGACCGAGAATGACGATATGGCCGCCCTCGCACGTAGGCTGCGGCTCCCGGTCTTGGTCGTGGCGCGCGCCGGGCTGGGCTCGATCAATCATACGCTGCTGACGATCGAGGCGATCCGGAAGGACAAGTGCGCCCTCAAGGGCGTCGTGTTGTCCGTGAAGCCCACGGACGACGCGGAGCTTTGTGCTTCGAATGCGGCCGAAATTGCGCGTGTCGGGAACGTACCGGTTCACGTGCTCGGGACGCCGGCCGACCTCTGGACGTTCTGTTCCACGTGAAACAGACCTGAAGCGCTGGCAGAGGAGGGCTCGGCTCGGGCTCGGGCGCAGCCGCGGCTTTCGGTGCGGCAGGCCACAACGACGGCCCCTCGCGAACCCGCTGCTCCTCGCAACCTCGCTGAGGCGTCTCTCTCCCGTTGCCGCAGGCTGTCGTTCGCGCGTCGGGATGCTCGCGCTGCAAATGTTGCCGGTCCCCGGGCGACTCGCCTTGGATCCGTCTACCTGAGCGATCACTCCGTATGTTGGAGCCATTTTACGCCTTCGGATCGCTGTATGCGGCGCGCGGAGGACTCGGCCGTGGGGCACATCGGCCGCGGTCGTCGAAGAGGCGTCCCTGGGGGACGGGCAAGCCGTGTAGCGGGTGCCGCTCGTGGGAAGAGGCCCGAGTCGTCTGTTCCACGTGGAACAGAACGCGCCTGTAACGGCAGCGCTCAGGAGCGGCGCGCCGGAACGCCGGAGCTGCCTCGCGACGAACAGCGAGCCACGGCCCAAGGAAGAGCGAACTAGACTCGCAGCACTCGAGCCCGGCAAGCGGGACAAAGACAGGCCGCCTGAACCGTCTGCCTCTCTGGAGCGGCACGGTCCTTTTGATCGATGACCCCGCGTTGGGTTCCCCAGGGCGTGGGTTCGAACGGAAGAGAGAGAGGCGACGAGCGGAGCAGTCGGGCATTCGCCGGCTGACCCGTGGCCGGGTGAGCGCGGCGACCTGGACCCCAGCGTTGAGCGTCCGCCGGGGTGACGTGTGAAGGGGACAGCGTGAGACGTGGACCTCGGCCTCGCCCGACAACCTGATCCGGGGAAGGGGAGACACGAACGGCACGCGCGACTCCGGGGCGTATCAAGTGGATCGAGGTCTCACCGGTTGGGCGCAAGCTGCACGACCAGGGAGCGGCCGGCCGGGCCCGCCGCGACCACGA
>JAYSYE010000320.1:0-15233 GCA_043716635.1 Deltaproteobacteria bacterium
AATCCACCGGATCGGCCGTGTGCGCGGCGCACCTCCGTCGCTCAGCCGAATGCGGTCAGGATGAGCTGCGCGAGTGCGACGGCGTTCGGGCGGGCGAGCGTGAGCGGCTGACCGCCGACGACCAACCGAGGATCGTGGCGCTTGCGACGGCGTGGCGAACCTTCCGGAACTGGCACCCGCGGCTGTCGTCACCCTGCTGGTCTATCCGAACGCGGTCATGATGAGCTGGGCCAGGACCACGGCGTTCTCGCGGTCGAGCGTGACCGGGTCGTAGTCCCGCGCTTACGTGGCGGCTTCATGCGGTCTCCGATGCTCCGCGGAGTCTCCGAGTTGCGCGAGGACGCGAGTGGCAGATCCGGGGCGATGTGGGTCTCGGGCGGCGGGCTCCGGGCGGGTGGGCCTCAGAACTTCTTGCCGTCGACCATCTTCACGGTGACGGCGTCGAGGTCGAAGCCGTCGAGGCAGCGTACGTTGATGGCGACCATCTTCGTGCCGTCGGGTCCCGTCCCCCGCGCGAAGGGCGTGACGCCGCACGTCCTGCAAAACGTGTGGTGGATGTGGTGCTTGTGGAACGTGTAATCGGCCAGCTCGTCCTCGCCGGACGTCAGCGTGAACGCGTCCTCCGCGACGAACGCCAGCAGCGTCCCCTTCTTGGAGCACATCGAGCAGTTGCAGCCCATCGCGGTGTCGCCGGCGACCGTGACGTCGTAGCGAACCTTCCGGCAGTGGCAGCCGCCGCTGTGCATCCTGGCTTCGGTCATGCGCGGACTCTGCCACGACTCGCCAGCGCCGGTCGTTCACCCGAACGCGGTCATGATGAGCTGCGCCAGGGCCACGGCGTTCTGCCGGTCGAGCGTGACCGTCTCGCCGTCGATCACGACGGTGATCTGGCTCCGGGTGACGTTCGCGAGGCGGATCCCCGCGGGGCGTGGTGTGGTCGCTGCCGCGCGACGGGTCGCCTTCTTCGGCGCACTGACCTCCGTGACCACGATCGAACCGGAGACCACGTCCGATGGAATGCCCCGGACCGTGGGGATGCTGTATTCACCTCGCGGCTTGGACGGCGGTCCGTCCGTGCGAAGTTGGGTAAAGTCTCGGACCGCGAGATCGCGGCGCGTGGCGCGGCCGGATGCCGCAGGCTCGGGGGTTTGCGCCAGAGCTTCGATCTCGTTCGTGGGGAGCTCGTCGTCGGACTCCAGCTTGCTGTGTGGGATCCCGCGGCGAGTCGTGGTCGCGCGCATGCGTGCCGGTGTCATGCTGGTTTCGATGCTTCGCAAGGTCCCCAGGTTGCTCGAGTTCTCGAGTGGCGAACCCCGCGCGATGTCGGCCCTGGACGCAGGTCCGCGTCGCCTACACCGTCGCTTACAGCGAGACGCCGTCGAGGTCGAGCTCGAAGACCGCGTCGGTGACGTTGTCCACGACCATCAGCGTGTGGGTCGTGGCGTCGACCGCGAGGCCGTCGATGGAGCGGATGCCGAAGCGCGTCAGGTCGTCGAGCGGGATCGACCGGTTCGAAGCGAGGTCGAAGCGCGAGAGCTGCGCGCCCTGACCGAGCACGAGGCCGACGCCGGGCATGTACACGCTACCGGTGGCGGCCGTCGCGATCGCCGCGTCATGCCACTCCTCGTCGACGCCGGAGCGGCGATCGTAGCGCGCGACCTGCGCGTACTGGAGCGCACCCGCGGTGTCGTACGTCAGGGGCTGCGCGTAGAGCTTGTCGGCGGCGGCGTCGTAGGCGACCGCGTCCGTGCGCTGGGTGATCGTGAGCGGCGCGCCACCGCCGTCGCCGCCGGGCAGGTAGCAGAACTTCTGCGTCAGCGTCATCGCGCTCGTGTCGAGCACGAACCCATCGCCGATCGCGGTCATCGCGAACAGGTTCGGCGCGAGCGCGACGAGGTCCGTGATCGGGAGCTGCATCGCCTGGTCGGGTGTGGGCATCTGGGCCATCGAGACCACCGACGTGAGCTGGTCGCCGTCGATGCGGTAGAGGCCCGCGCCTTCATCGAGCACGAACCGGGTGCCGTCCGGTGCCACCGCCACCCCGACCGGCGCCGCATCGGGAACGCCGAGCGCGGCGCGAAGATCGATCCGGGCGATGGGCGCCTCGACCGGCGCGGGCTCGCTCGCACACCCGACCGCCAGCACCATCACACCGAGCGAAATCGTCTTGATCATGCGGGCAGCCTAGAGTGTTCATTCGGCGCTCGCCACCTCCGAAATCTGAGGCTCCCCTCGGGCGAAACCCCGAAAATTCCAGGGCGCTGGAGCTCGGTTCAACCACCAGCAAGCGCGGGCGAGCCCGCGTCGCCGACCATCATGCCGCGACGAGCGGTGCGTGGGGCCAGGCGTGCTGGAACAGCGAGTCACCGACGAGCAGCCGGAACAGGGCCCAGCGTGCAGTCGTATCGTCGTACTCGGGATGGCGCGCGCGAATGGCAGCGAGCGTGGTCGCACGCGCAGCCGTCGACATCCGCGCCGCGAGCAGGGTGCGCTGGCCCCCGCTCATCCGGCGGACGATCGCGAGCTGCATCGCGTCGGCTTCGGGCGTCGTATCAGCGGAGCGAGGCATCGCGCGGTCCCGCACGCGACCTAAAAATCGACGCCCGCGGAGAGCGAGAGGGTGCGCTGCGCGTGCGCCGAGTCCTTCGCATCGCACAGCGTCGACGTCGACGCGGACGTGCACGGCTCCGACGTGCCCGACTGATTGTCGGTGGAGTGGCCGGCGAGCGCGAAGGTCGCCTCGAGCGTGAGCTCGATCAGCGAGAACTGCGCCTTCGCACCGAAGAAGATGCGGTGACGGTAGATGTTGTCCTGCTCGCGGAAGACGAAGGAGCTCTGGGAGTCCATCTCGTTGCCGGGGACGAGCTGGTCGACGTTCGGCGTCGGGTCGATCACCTCGGAGCGCGGGATGACGACGAGCAGGTTGTAGCCGACGAACGGATCGAGGCGCCACGTGCCCCCGATCCCGAGGTGCTTGCTCGCCACCACGTCGAGCGACGCCACGGTCAGGTCGAGCTCGTGCTGGGTCATCATGCGCGACACGCCGCCGCGCACCGCGATGCTCGGGAGCGGCAGGTCGTGGAAGCCCTCGACGAGCGCGAACTTCGCGTAGAGCTGGCCTGTCCACACGCGCGAGTCCACGAGGTGCACGGCGCCTGCCCCCACCTCGAACGACGGGATCGGGAACCACAGGCCCTTGCGCGCGAAGAAGCCGACGGTGCCGAGCGTGCCGGGGACGGCAGCCGAGCCGTCGCCGGTATCGGCCTGGCGCGCGCGCCAGTACGGGGCGTCGGGATTGATCTGCGTGGTCGAGACGTCGACCGTGAGCTGGAAGCCGCCAAAGCCAAGCGTGTCAGCCGGCGTCAGCAGGTGCGGGGCGAGCACCACGCCGAGCTCCGATGCCAGGCCGCGCAGCTCGCTGTTCTGCGGCACGTACCGCGTCATCCCGCCGGTCGTGGTCGCGTTCGTGAGGCGACCGAGCACCAGATCGTTGACATCGGCGCTCGCAACGGCGGGGAGCGCCAGCACGAGCAGCAGCGACGGCAGCACCGGTCTCATCGCGACGAGGGTAGGCCCCGCGCGCGCGAACTGTCAAACGCAGTATGGTCGCGCCATGGAGGAAGGCGACGGCGGCACCGCCGCGATGTACAGCACGATTCTCGTCGAGGGCGGGGCGATGGCCCGCATCACGCTGAATCGCCCCGACAAGCGCAATCCGATCGGACCCGTCACCGTCGGGGAGCTCGTGCACGCGCTCGCCGCGCTGAAGGCCGACAAGGACGTGCGCGTGATCGTGCTCGCCGGCGCGGGACCCGTGTTCTCGGCGGGTGGCGACCTGTCGGCGATGCCGGTCGCGAAGATCGCGGGTCCGACGGGGCCGACGGGTAGCGCGAACCCGGCCGTCCCCGGCGGCATCCCGCCCGCGAGCCTGGTGGAGCTGTTCGCCGCGATGCACGAGCTCGGCAAGCCCACGCTCGCGATGGTGCACGGACCCGCGCTCGCCGGCGGGCTCGGGCTGGTCGTCGCGTGCGATCTGGTGATCGCGTCGGATGCGGCGACGTTCGGCACCACGGAGATCGCGGTCGGGCTGTGGCCGATGATGATCACGGCGGAGCTCGTGCGCAGCGTCGGTCGCAAGCGCACGCTCGAGATGATGCTGACCGGCCGCAAGCTCGATGCGGCAGAGGCGGCGGCGTGCGGGCTCGTCACGCGCGTGGTGCCCGCGGCGGCCCTCGAGGACGAGGTCAACAAGCTCGCGGGCGAGCTTGCCGCGCGCAGTCCGGCGGCGATTTCGATGGGCCTCAAGGCGTTCTATCGCGCCCAGGACATGGAGTTCGAGCCGCAGCTCCGCTACCTGCAGGCCGAGCTCGGCCGCGTGCTGGCGCTCGAGGATGCCGCGGAGGGCATCACCGCGTTCCTGTCGAAGCGCGCGCCCGTGTGGAAGGGTCGGTAGCTCGCACCATGGCGGTGCGCCGCCGATCGCCGATCGGTGCGAGGCTCGCGAGCGTCGCGAGTGCCCTCGTGTGCGGCGGCGCGTGTGGTGGCGGTGCGGAGTTCCCGCGACGGCTCGAGCGCGTCCAGGTAGTCGCCTGTCGACCGGCGCTGCCCACGCCGTCGCTCGCGGCCGTCGCGACCACGGGGCGAGGTCGCATCCAGCTCGTCGGCAATGGCTGGGATAGCGCGGCGGGGGTGTCCCACGCCGCGATGATGATCGGGCGGATCACGAGCGATAACCCGATCGACACGGATGGGGCGGAGCGCGCCGTGAAGCGCGCGCTGCCCGCGCTCGAGATGTGTTTTCGCAGCCGACAGCAGGCTGCCGTCTGGAAGTTCGCGGCGGGGTGGGTGGTGCAGGTGGGACGGTCCGGTCAGGTCACGCGCGTCGTCGGGGTCGAGAACGTCCTCGATGCGGCGACCAACGTGTGCGCGAGCGGCGTGCTGAAGGAGATCGAGTTCCCGATCCCCACCGCGGGGCGCGCCTCGCTGCGCATTCCGCTCGTGTTCGATTCGTCGGGCGTCTCGACCCGCGCGAGCGTGGTGGACTTTGACGGCGAGCAGCGCGACCTCCCCGGCAATGGCGTCGCGGCCGAACCGTGGACGCCCTTCGCAAACCAGTACGGGGACGTGCCCGGGGCCGAGGGGATCGCGCAGGCCACGGCCACCGCCGTCGCGGACCGCATCCCCGCGCTTGAGGGCTGCTTTGCCGCGACGCAGGCGATGGGATCGCTGCGGGCGGTGATCCAGGTCGACGGCAGCGGCGGCGTGACCGCGATCAGCGCGGGTGGGCTCGGGGACGGGGCTGTGGAGACGTGCGTCGAGCGCGCGCTCGTGACGCTGCACGTGGCGGCCCCGGCGGCGACCGCGACCGAGATCGCGTGCGACCTGGCGCGGGGCGACGCGAAGCCGTGGCACGTGAGCCTCGACGACGGCTACGAGCTGGTGACGGCATCGAGGACGGAGCTGCATCACGGCGATGTGCGGCTCGCGAACGAGGGTAGCGAGCCGGAGCCGATCGAGACCGAGCGGACGGCGCTGATCGTGCTCGATGCGGATACGCCGGGGTCGTTGATCTCGCTCGCGCTGTCGTGGGTCAACCGCGCCTCGACGGCCGTGATCGCGGTCCGCACGGAGGAGCCGACGCCGCGGTACCTGGCGATGGGCCGGACGGCGCTGACGGAGTCGAGCGTGCTCGGGGATCCCGACGCCGTGTTTCCCACGCTGCGCGTGGGCGCGAAGACGGTGACTGCCTGCCTCGGAAGAGCGGCGCAGGCAGCTCCGCTCACGGACCTCGCGGCGGTGAGCGGATTCGCGACGAAGCTGGCGGAGAAGTGCAAGACCGTGCACTGCGCGGGGACGCTCCTGCTGTCGGTGGACGCCGACGCGGTCGCGGCCGCGCTGCTGGACGTGGCGGCGTCCGCCCGGCGGGCGGGGTTCCAGCGCGTGCTGCTCGGGACCGACGCGGCGTGCCGCACGGGTCAGTGACCGGCGCGGCCCGGAGCGCTCGAGGCGCCGCGTCACCGCCGGATTTCAGTCCCGACGATACATCGTCACGACGCACGCACCGCCCAGACCCAGGTTGTGTTGCAGCGCGATCTTCGCGCCCTCGACCTGCCGCTGCTCCGCAGTGCCGCGCAGGTGCCACACGAGCTCGGTGCACTGCGCGAGCCCGGTCGCGCCGAGCGGGTGGCCCTTCGAGAGCAGGCCACCCGACGGATTCGTGACGTACTTGCCGCCGTACGTGTTGTCGCCGTCCCAGATGAATTTCTCGGCCTCGCCCTCCTTGCACAACCCGAGCGCCTCGTACGTGAGCAGCTCGTTCGTCGTGAAGCAGTCGTGCAGCTCCACGACGTCGACCTCCTCGGGTCCGACGCCGGCCTGCTCGTAGACCTTCTTCGCGGCCGCCTTCGCCATGTCGTAGCCGACCATCTTGATCATCGAGTGCTCCTCGAACGACGACGGATAGTCCGTCGTCATCGCCTGCGCGGCGATGTAGACCGGCTTGCTGATGCCGTGCTTCGCGGCGAACTCGTCGCTGCACAGCACGGCCGCGGCCGCACCGCACGTGGGCGGGCAGCACTGGAAGCGCGTCAGCGGGTCGAACACCTCCGGCGCCGCCATGATCTGCTCGACGGAGAGCACGTCCTTGAACAGCGCGTACGGGTTCTTCGACGCGTGCTTGCGCGCCTTCTCGCTGATCTTCGCGAACGTCTCCTTCTTCGTGCCGTACTTCCAGCGGTACTCGCGACCGGCGCCACCGAACATCTGCGCCGCGGGCGGGGCGCTGTTGAAGCCCTGCTCCTCGTTCATCACGTTGACGAACTTGTCGAGCGGGTTCGCGCGATCCGTCCACTTCGCGGCGAGCGCGCCGGCCTCCATCTGCTCGAAGCCGATCACGATCACGCACTCGGCCATGCCGCCGGCCACCGCCTGCGCACCGAGCATCAGCGCGCTGCTGCCCGTCGAGCAATTGTTGTTCACGTTGAAGACGGGGATGCCGGTCTGACCGAGCTCGTACACCGCGCGCTGGCCACACGTGGAGTCGCCGAACACGTAGCCGGCGTACGCCTGCTCGATGTCCGTGAACGGAATCTTCGCGTCGGCGAGGGCGGCCTGACCGGCCTTCTTCGCCATCACGTAGTACTCGTCGCTCTTGCCGGGCTTCGCGAAGGGAACCATCCCGACGCCGATGACATTTACTTTGCGGGGCATGTGGATCTCCTTCAGACGAGGTTGTTCAGGAAGCCGAGCCGATGAGCCACGGCGACATCGCCGTCCGCGCGCAGCTTGCCGTGCTGGTAGAGCGCCTGCGCGGTGGTCTTGCCGCTCGTGAGCGCTGCGAAGTCGGCGTCGGAGATCGTCAGCGTGGTGTCGATCTTCGCCGCATCGGCGCCGCCGAGGTGAAGCGTCTCGGTCGTGCCCTCGACGACGAACTTCACGGTCGCGCGCACTTCCTGCGCGAGGCCCGGGTTCGCAGCCAGGCGCTGCTTCAGGGCAGCGAAGATGGCCGGCGCGCGGGCCACGACGGGGGCCGCGCTCGCGGGCGCCGAGGCAGGGGCGGGCGCGCCGACCGGGGCCGCGCCACCGATGCCGCGGCGCTTCGCGACGATCGCGGCGGCCTGCTTCGGATCGAGCTTGCTGAGAAAGTTCAGCTTCTGCGACGCCATGATGTTGCCGCTGATCTTGAGCTTGCCGCTCGTGAACAGCTTCATCGCATCCGCCTTGCCCTGCGTCAGGTCGAGGAAGTCGCTCTCGGCGAGCTCGAGCGTGCACTCGGCGCTGCCTTCGCCTTCCTTGACCGCGCCGCTGCCCGTCTTGAGATCCAGCAGCCACCGCTTGTCGCCGATCTTCCACTGGTACGTCGTCGCGACCTTCGCCGCGAGCTCGGGGTTCTGCTTCAGGTAGTCCTCGATCACCGCGAACACGTCCGCCGTCGTCGGCACGTAGTCCGTCGGCATGCCCGCCGCCGCCGTCGGGGGGACGCCGCTTCCGGCTCCGCCCGCACGCTTCGAGGTCTCGGCCGCGACCATCTCGGGCGTGATCTTCTTCAAGAACCCGAGCTTCTGCGACGCCATCACGTCTCCGGCGATCTTGAGCTTGCCCGAGCCGAACAGCTTCATCGCATCGGCCTGGCCCGTCGCCATCGCGAGGAAGTCCGCGTCGGACATCTCCAGGGTGCACGTGGCCTTGCCAGCGCCCTCGGTGACCGTGCCGGGCGGCGTCGTGAGGTCGACGGTCCACGCCGAGTCCGGCGCCGACAGCTTGAACACGAACGCGGTCTTCACCTTCTCGGCCGTCGCTGGATTCCCGCCCACGAACGCGCTCATCGCGCGGAAGATGTCTCCCGAGGTGGTCACGGCCGCTGCGCCCGTGCTCGCCGGCGCCGGCTTTGCGCTGCGATCCTTGGGCTTCGGGAGCTCCTTCCACAGCTCGATGGCCGCGTTGGAGATCACGGTCTCGCCGCGCTCCTTCACCTTCGTGCGGAAGATGATCCGCTGATCGCTCTCCTTCCACATCTCGGTGACGAGGGTCTCGCCCGGGATCACGGTCGCGGCGAACCTGACCTTGATCGACTTCACGTAGTCGGGATTGCCGTCAGGCGCGAACGCCCGCGCGACGTGGCGCGTCGCGTAGCCGAACGAGCACAGCCCGTGAAGGATCGGTCGCGCGAATCCGAACGCCTTGGCGAACGCGGGATCCGCGTGCAGCGGATTCCAGTCGCCGGACAGGCGGTAGAGCAGGGCCTGGTTGTCGCTCGTCTTGTCCTCGACGGTCACATCGGGCGCGCGATCCGGCGGGACGTTCACATCCGCCGACGGGCCACGCTCGCCGCCCCAGCCACCCGCGCCACGCACGAACGTCGACAGCTGGTTGCGGATCAGCTCGTCGCCGTGCTCGTCGTACGTGACGAAGTCCGTCACGATCACGGCGCCTTTGCCCTTGTCGTAGATCTGGCTGATGGTCGCCTTGGTCGACACCTTGCCCTTCGTCGGCAGGGGCCGCTTGACCTCGGTGTACTGCTCGCCGTGGAGGATGCGGTCGAGCCCGAAGTTCAGGCCCGGCGCCGTCACGCCCGCCTTCGCCTGGTTGAACACCATGTTGATCGCGGGGATCACGCCAAAGCTCGGCAGCACCTTCATGCCCTTGCCGGCCATCTCGTAGACGAGCTGCAGATCCTTGTCGTCCGTCGGGTCCTTGGCCGCGCCGACGCCGAGCGCGTACAGCGCGACATCGCGCTCGTCGTAGCTGTGCACGAGCTCCGGGTACTTGTACCCGAGCGCCTGGTCGACATCGATGAACTGGTTCCCGCCCTTGCTCGGGCCGGCCTCGACGTTCTCCATGATTGGCTGCATCGACTCGGCGATCGAGCCGGGATGCGACGTCTGGTCGAACTGCGTGATCGCGCGCCACGCGCCATCGACGTCCTCGGGCGAGATGGCGCGACCGAGCCGGAACGACTTGCCGGTCGAGCGCTCCCAGCGGAGCTTCGCGTAGAACCCGCCGCCGACCTCGTAGAGGCCGCCGCTGTCCTCGGTGCCCTCGTGCACGAGCTTCGCGACGAGCGCGGAGACGTACTCGGGCTTCAACGCGTCGAGCAGCTCCTTCGGGAGCACGGTCTCGGTCATGCGCGAGCCCGCGATCGGCGCGATCGTGTTCACCACGATGTTGCGCTTCTTGCCCTCGAGCGCGAGCGTCTGTGTGAAGCCGTGCGTGCCGAGCTTCGCCATCGCGTAGTTCGCCTGGCC
Organism: Deltaproteobacteria bacterium; assembly: GCA_043716635.1. GTDB lineage: Bacteria > Myxococcota_A > Polyangia > Haliangiales > Haliangiaceae > JABFXX01. The sequence goes on from JAYSYE010000320.1 coordinate 9,744, forward strand.
GAAGTTGCCGTAGATGCCGGCGGCGGACGCGGTGTTCACGATGCGCCCGTAGCCCTGGTCGCGCATGAACGGCCACGCCGCGTGCGTCACGCGGAACGCGCCCAGCACGTGGACCTTGTAGACGAGGTCCCAGTCGGACTGGGTCATCTTCGGGAACGAGACATCGCGGAGGATGCCGGCGTTGTTGATCACGATGTCGATGCGGCCGAACGCGTCGATCGCCGTCTTGATGATCTTGTCGCCGTCCTCGACGGAGTCGTAGTTGGCGACGGCTTCGCCACCGGCCGCCTTGATCTCGTCGACGACCTTGTCCGCCGCGGAGGCGCTCTTGCCTTCGCCCGTGTGCGAGCCGCCGAGGTCGTTGACGATGACCTTCGCGCCGCGCGCGGCGAGGAGGAGGGCGTGCGAGCGGCCGAGGCCCCCACCGGCGCCCGTGACCAGCGCGACTTTGCCGTCGAATCGGAGCTCTGTGCTCATGGCGTAGTTACCTTGCTTTGCGTTTCGAGGTTGCGTGGGCGAGAACCAGGGGGAAGAGCGACTTCCAGTCGTCGATCAGCTCGTCGAGTCGATGGTCGGGACCGTGCAGCACGCCGCTCATCGCCGCGCCGATCATCAGCTGCAGGGTCAAGTCGAGCGCGCGCTCGAGGCCCGGGTGCTCGGCGACATCGCGCCCGAACAGCGTGCGTGCCTGCGCCAGGATCCGATCGCGGAGCCCGCGCTCGGCCGCGACGAGCACGGGGCGCAGCTCGGGATCGGTGCGCGCGGCCGTGCGCAGCTCCATCGTGACCTGGAAGAACGTGCCGGAGAAACACTGCCAGAGGAGGCCGAGCACGGCGTCGGTGCGGGCGCGACCCTCTGGCAAACCGGCCGCGAGCCGCTTCAATTCCTTCGCGCGCATCTCGGCGAGGTGATCGACGGCGGACCCCAGCAGCTCCGCCTTGGACGGGAAGTGATGGAGCAGGGCCCCGCGCGACACATCGGCGCGGCGCTGCACCTCGAGCGTCGTCGTGCGGGCGAATCCAACCTCGATCAGGCTCTCGACCGCCGCATCCAGCAACGCGCCTCGGGTCTCGTCGCGGCGCTGCTGCTGCGTGCGCGGAGTACGGGTGGCGACCACCGACATCGTGGTGGCGGTGTACCGCCTCAGAAACAGTCAGTCAAGACGGTTTGTTTCTGCGGGCGCGAGCCTCGCTGCCGGCGCTCGGCGACGATGCGGGCGCGCGCGACTGGCACCGCGGCACCCGGCGAGGCAAGCTCACCGCGCCTTGGCGTACGAGCTGAAGATCGGGTGGCGTTACCTCTACGGTGGCAAGCGCGATCGCTTGATGCTGGCGTTGGCCGGCGGCAGCGCGGCCGTGTCCATGATCGGCCTCGTCCTGTTGCTCCTCGGCGGCGAGACCACGATCGGGGTGCTCGCGTTCATGGTCGGGATGATCCTGACGGCCGTGTTCGGCCTGATGGCGAGCTTCAGCGTGTTCGTCAGTGTCGCCGTGCTCGGCGTGGCGCTCGGCGTGGCCGCGCTGACGTTCGTCCTCGCGATCACCACGGGATTCCAGCAGGAGTTCCGCGACAAGGTGCTCGGCGTGAACGCGCACGTCATCGTGCTGAAGAGTCAGAACACGTTCGCGGAGTACCGGGACGTGATGGCCAAGGCCAAGGCGATCAGCCCCGATGTCCTCGCCGTGCAGCCGTTCATCTTCGCCGAGATGCTCGTCACGCGCGGCAAGGGCGAGCTCTCGGGCGTCGCGATCAAGGGCATCGATCCGGTGCTGTTCCGCGGGGTGCTCGATCTCGAGAAGCACATGATCGAGGGCTCCGCGGACACCCTCGCGGTGCGGCCGGGTCCGGGCCAGAACCCGCCGATCATCATGGGCAAGGAGCTCGCCCACAAGCTGAAGGCGAAGGTCGGCGACGACGTCACCGTCGTGGTGCCGCTCTCGAATCTCGACTTCGACACGATGCGCGCGAAGTCGAGCGCGCCGCGCAGCCGGCTGTTCCACGTGACCGGGATCTTCTACAGCGGCTTCGACGAGTACGACCGTCGTCTCATGTACACCGCGCTCGAGGACACCCAGGCGCTCGTCGGTCGGGGCGACCAGGTGATGGGCGTCGAGATGAAGGTCCGCGATGTCGATGCCGCCGCGGACATCGCCGCTGCGCTCCAGAAAGAGCTCGGCAGCACCTCGTACCAGGTGCAGGACTGGTACGAGCTCAACCACAACCTGTTCACGGCACTGAACCTCCAGAAGATCGTGCTGGTGGTGATCCTCTTCCTCATCATCATCGTGGCCGCCGTGAACATGGTGTCGGCGCTGATCATGATGGTCACCGACAAGACGCGCGAGATCGCGATCCTGAAGTCGATGGGCGGCACGTCGACGAGTGTCGCGAAGATCTTCCAGGTGGTCGGGCTCGCCATCGGCGGCGTCGGCACCGCGATCGGCATCGGGATGGGCCTCGCGACGTGCGAGGTGGTCAGCAAGTACGGCTACCACCTCGATCCCAAGGTCTATCTGATCGACCGCCTGCCGATCGACGTGAAGCCGCTCGAGGTGCTGCTCGTCGCCGCGATCACGGTGGTCATCAGCGTGGTCGCCACGCTCGTGCCCGCATCGAGCGCGAGCGCCATGCGGCCAGTCGACGGCCTCCGCTACGACTAATTGCCTGAGCGCAACGCGAGTTGCATTCTTGCAACGGAAGTTGTTCAGCCGACACCGAGAGGAAATCTTCTCCGCGTGATCTCGCGTGGTTACTCGCACCTACATTGGTCCCACTCTTGTACCTGGGCCAGCCATCAACATGCGTAGCTTCACCTCGCTGGTCTCTGCCCTCGTCCTCTCCACCTCTCTCTTCGCCGCCGCCGGCTGCGCCACGTCCGGCTCGGAGGACTCGTACGGCGAGACTCAGGGCGAGGCGGCGTCGGCCGGCAAGGTCGGGGTCTGGCAGGCGACGGACGGTCAGTGGCACTTCCACCTGAAGTCCGGTAACGGCGCCATCCTGCTCACCTCCGAAGCGTACACGTCGCGCACGAGCGCGCTCAACGGCGTGCTGTCGACGCTCGATAACGGCGTCGACACCGCGCAGTACAAGGTCGTCGCGGCGACGCACGGATTCGTGATCCATCTGGTTGCTGGAAACAACCAGGTGCTCAGCTTCTCCGAGGTCTACTCGACCCGGTCGAACGCAACGCGCGCGGTCGCGTCGTGCGTGCGGGCCGTCACCAGCTACCTCGACAAGCGCGAGGCGAACACCACGGGCGCGCGCGTCGAGATCCACGCCGGTGCCTCGACGTTCAGCTTCGCGTACTACGCGAGCAACGGCCAGCAGGTGCTCGCGTCGGAGGCGTACCAGTCGGCGGCGGCCGCGTACAACGGCGCGTTCGCGGTGCAGGCGGTCGGCGGCTCGGCGTCGGCGTACCACCAGCTCGTCGCGCGCGACGGCAGCTTCTACTTCACGGTCACGGCGGCGAACAACCAGGTCATCGGCGTGAGCCAGATGTACTCGTCGAAGCAGGCGTCGGAGTCCGGCGCCGCCTCGGTGCAGGCGATCGTCGCGGCGGTCTCGGTCCTCTAGCCGACCGCTCACGCCGGCGCCCCGACAACCGCTTCTTCGGTCGATCAGCCGGGAACGGTCAACACACTGATCTCGCCGCCGCGCCGCCAGCCCTCGCGTGTCAGCCACAGCTTCGGCGTGGCAAGCGGCACGCGCTCGAATCCATCGTCGCGCACGAACTGTCGCGCGCCGTCGAGCTCCTTCCAGCCGAGGAAGTCGGCGCCGCTCGAGAACGGATCGACCTCCTCCATGATCTCGTGGTGCGCCGGCCGATGGTGCAGCCAGTTCGTCAGCACGTACTGGAGCGCGTTGCGCATCTGCGTGGGGTTCGCGATCGCCTTCGCGTGGTACCGGTCCGCGAACACGGGCCCGCGTCGGCCCAGCTTCGCGTTCAGTGACTTCGCGACCGAGATCGAGAACGCGCGCACGCCATTCGAGAGCTCGACCCGCGACTCGGCCTCGACGATGAGATGGATGTGGTTGCTCTGGATGCTGAAATGCACGAGCCGGAACCCGCTGCGCGCGAGCACGACCCGCGCGCCGATGCGGACGGCCCGATATGCGTCCATTCGCCTGAGATTCTTGGCCACCGGTCGTGTCCGCAGCGTCACGTGGAGAGCGCGGCCCTTCACGAACGGCTCCCGCTTCACGTGCGAAGCCGGCGGCTTCACGCCCTTCGGCCACCGCTTCTTCGGTCGGCCCGCGCCGGGAGCCCGCGTCCCCGGTGCGCGGACCTGGAGCTCCAGCTGCCGTTCGTGCCTCGCCACCACATCTCACATGATGCTCGCTAATACGGCGGATGTCTACTAGTAAATGTAGTTCAGATGAACACCGGGTACGCTGCTGGCAGGATATAGATCACGTACATCCCTGACACTGCTGCCTCGCGGCAGCCCTGACAGCTCGGCGCCGTTGCCCACGGACATCCCTGACACTTGGCTCGGGCGTCACCGCAGATCGTTGATCGTTGCGGCATGCATGCCGTGGAAAGCGTCGGACGAGTGGAAGGAGCGTGCTCGAGTGAGACGGTCGATGGATGTTCCCGCGATGCAGGCTGCGGAAGCTGCACGGTGATGCTCGTGGAGCTCGAGCCGGGCAAGGCGGTGCCGACTTCAACCGCGATGGCGAAGGTGCTGATGCGCCGCGGCATGATGGTCACCAGGAAGCGACGACAGCGCTGAAGGCGGTCTTGGCCCTCGGTGGACATCGCGGTGACGGCGGCGGCGTCGCCGAGCCGCTTGCCCCAGTCCTCGACCGGGCGGTTCGAGGTCAGCACGGTGGACGCACGCGCGTAGCGGCGAATCACGATCTCGAGGAGGTCCTCGGCGCTGGTCGCGGGCAGCTTGCGCATGCCGAGGTCGTCGATGGAGGTCGAATGCACGTTCGATTTGCTCACGCAGGCGCGGCGGTTCGCGACCCGCTACGAGAAGACCCTGCGCAACTACGCCGCGGTTGTTGCTGGGACAGGCCCTAGCTCCGACGCTGGAACGACGCTTGGCCGACCTCTTAGCCCCTCCGGGGGGCTCGCTCGGCTCCGCGGGTCAGGCAGGGCAGGTCAGGTCTGGCGCGCCGCGAGCTGCGCGACGAGCTCGCCGGTGTCGCCATTCGCGGGCAGCATCGTGATCTTCGCGGGTCCATCGACGAGGCGCTGGATCTCGAGCATGTCGAACATCGCCGCCGCGACCTCCGGATCCTTGCCGATGTCGTGGAGCGCCTTGCCCACGATCTCCGGGCGCGTCGCGGTCGCGCGCGCGAACTCGATCGCGGCCGAGCGATCGGCGGTCGACGTGATGATGCTGACCTGGTTGGCACCATCCTGGCGGATCGCGGAGGTGACCTGGCGGAGCCGGTTGACCACCTTCTCCTCGATCTGGCGGATCATGCCGTCGTCGCGGAAGTGCACCTTGCGGATGTACACGGAGCCGACGCGATAGCCCC